>URTL01000108.1 GCA_900550785.1 uncultured Collinsella sp.
CTGGACCAGCTTGTAGCCGATGTTGCCGGCCTCGAGATCGGGGAACACAAGCACGTTGGCCTTGCCGGCAACGGAGGAGCCGGGGGCCTTGAGCTGGGCGACGGTGGGAACGATGGCGGCGTCGAGCTGCAGGTCGCCATCGATGGCGAGCTCGGGAGCCTTCTCCTTGCAGAACTTAACGGCCTCCTGGACCTTCTTGGCGACCTCGCCGCCGGCGGAGCCCATGGTGGAGTAGGAGAGCATGGCCACGTGCGGCTCAACGTTGCCCATGAAGGTGGACCAGGAGTGAGCGGAGGCGATGGCGATCTCGGAGAGCTCGTCGGAGGACGGGTTGATGTTGAGGCCGCAGTCGGCGAAGATCAGCGTGCCGTCAGTGCCGAACTGCGGGGTGTCGGTGCACATCACGAAGAAGGCCGAGACCAGCTTGGTGCCCGGGGCGGTCTTGAGGATCTGAAGCGCGGGGCGCAGGGTGTCGGCGGTGGAGTGGCAGGCGCCGGAGACCAGGCCGTCGGCATCGCCCATCTTGACCATCATGGTGCCAAAGTAGGTGGCGTCCATCACCTGGGCGCGAGCCTGCTCGATGGTAACGCCCTTCTTGGCGCGGAGCTCGGCAAACTTCTGCGCGTACTCCTCGTGCTTCTCGGCATTGCGCGGGTCGATGACGGTAGCGCCGGGAACGTTGATCTCGTCGGGGTTGCCCAGGATGACGATCTTTGCCAGGCCCTCCTCGATGATTTTGGTGGCCGCGACGATAGTGCGCGGATCCTCGCCCTCGGGCAGGACGATCGTCTTAAGGTCGGCCTTGGCGGCAGACTTCATACGGTTTAGGAAATCGCTCATGTTACTCCTTACAAGCGTTTCGCTAAGCTCCAGGCGCCCGGCTGTTCACGAATAAACCCGCTGCTAGCGGGTTTACCTTACGTTAATGTTCGCCGCGGTGCTTGAGCTTTCCTTGTGTGGCAAGCTCATTATAGGACGCATTAGCGCTATAATCGCTCTGATAAATGTGTCTCGAAGAATGTTCGAGAAAAGCCCAGCTAACGAGCCCGTGGCTTTTGACAAGGAGTATCGATGCAGATTACCTCAGGCCTGCCTGAAGGCTTTAACGCCGGCGCGTACGACATGATTGTCGTCGGTGCTGGATATGCCGGTGCCGTTTGTGCCCGCCGTCTTGCCGAGACCATCGGCTATCGTGTTGCCGTTTTGGAGCGCCGTAGCCACATTGCGGGCAATGCCTATGACTGCACTGACGAGGCCGGAATCCTGATCCACGAGTACGGTCCGCATATCTATCACACCTTTAACGAGCGCGTGCACAATTTCCTGTCGCGCTTTACCAAGTGGACGGATTATCAGCACAAGGTGCTCGCCAACATCAACGGCACCCTTATGCCCGTGCCCTTCAACCACGCGAGTCTCAAGCTCGCCTTTGGTGACGAGCGCGGCGAGGAGCTGTATCAGAAGCTCGTGGAGACCTTTGGCAAGGATGTCAAGGTGCCCATTATGGAGCTGCGTAAGAAGAACGACCCCGACTTGGCCGAGGTCGCTGATTACGTCTACGAGAACGTCTTTTTGCATTACACCATGAAGCAGTGGGGCCAGACGCCCGACCAGATTGATCCCTCGATCACCGGCCGTGTTCCCGTCTTTGTGGGCGATGATGACCGCTACTTCCCGCAGGCTCCCTTCCAGGGCATGCCGCAGGACGGCTATACCGCGCTGTTTGAGCATATGCTCGACCACGATCTGATTGATGTGTTCTGCGACGTGGACGCCCGCGACCTCTTCGAGATCGACGAGACCACCGTCAAGATCGACGGTAAGGTCTATGGCGGCGAGATCGTCTACACCGGTCCGCTCGACGAGCTGTTCAATCTCGACCTGGGCGCCCTGCCGTACCGTACGCTCGACATGAAGTTCGAGACGCTCGATATGGATCAGTTCCAGCCCGTGGGCACCGTCAACTACACCACGAGCGAGGATTACACGCGCATCACTGAGTTCAAGAATATGACTGGCCAGGTCCTGCCCGGCAAGACCACCATCATGAAGGAATACTCCAAGGCCTATACGCCCGGCTCGGGTGAGACGCCGTACTACGCCATTCTTGAGCCCGAGAACCGTGAGCTCTATGAGCGCTATCTTGAGCGCGTCCAGAACCTGACGAACTTCCACCCGGTGGGTCGTCTGGCCGAGTATCGTTACTACGATATGGACGCTGTGACCAATTCCGCCCTCGATCTTTCGGATGAGATTATCGCCTGCCATGCATAAAGTCATAACATTCGGTATTCCTTCGTATAACGCCGCCAAGGACATGGACCATTGCATCACCTCCATCTTGGAGGGGAGCAATTACGCCACCGATATCGAGATTATCGTGGTGGACGACGGCTCCAAGGACGAGACGGCCGATAAGGCCGATGAGTGGGAGGCGCGTTATCCCGGTATCATTCGCGCGGTACACCAGGAGAACGGCGGCCACGGTATTGCCGTCCTTTCGGGTCTGCGCGAGGCACAGGGCACCTACTACAAGGTTGTCGACTCGGATGACTGGCTCGACGCTGCGGCTCTTTCGACCATGCTGTCGATTCTGCGTGGCTTTGAAGAGCGCGATCAGCGCGTTGACCTGTTTATCTCGAACTACGTGTACGAGAAGGTTTACGAGGGCACGCATACCGCTATTGGCTACAAATTTGCCCTGCCGCGCAAGAAGATCTTTTCCTGGGATCAGATCGGTCATTTCCGCCTGGACCAGAACCTACTCATGCACAGCCTGTGCTATCGCACGGATGTGCTGCGCGAGTCCAACCTTCCCATGCCGCCGCACACGTTCTATGTGGACAACATCTACGCCTACGTGCCGCTGCCGCGTTGCAAGACCATGTACTACGCCGACATCGACCTCTATCGCTACTTTATCGGTCGCGAGGGCCAGAGTGTCAACGAGGCCACGATGGTCAAGCGTCTGGACCAGCAGTTCCGTGTGACGCGCATCATGATGGAGTCGTACCACCTGTACAGCGATGTTGAGTCGTCGCGTCTGCGCTCGTACATGATGGGCTATTTCACCATGATGATGGCGATCTGCTCGGTGCTCACCAAGCTTTCCGAGGAAGATTGCGCCGACGAGCGCCTAAAGACGCTGTGGAATGATTTGAAGGCCTACGACGAGCGCATGTATCGTCGTGCCCGCTACGGCGTGGTCGGGTTCTTCACCAATCTGCGCGGTCGTGCCGGTGACAAAACCACACTCGGCCTATACCGTCTTGCCTCAAAGATCTTCAAATTCAACTAGCTGCTGAGTAATCGCTGCTGATAGGTTGACTGGGCCCCTTGGCCTTTAGTTTGCTACTGCGAACAGTCCTGCTCGCGCGGAACTTGTATCAAACTAAAGGCCAAGGGGCCTCTGCTATAAGAATCGATTGTCAGGTTATTTGAATTTGAAGATCTTCGAAGCGCGGTACACAGGGGCCTGGGCTGAAAAGAATTAGGTTGGAAGTCGGTCGGAGACGGGCGGTCGAGTGAGATTACTTCGCGGCGCCGGGGATGCTGTGGGAGGTTTTGGCGGTTTTGGCTCCGTTTACGATGGCAGTTTCCAGGGCCCTTACTGCGAGCATGCCCAGCAGGTCTAGGGGAACGGCGGCGCTTGCCTGGGCGCCCAGTTTGCCGCTGGCGAGGGTGTAGATGGTGTCGCCGTCGTTGGTGGTGTGCGTGGGACGGATGGCGTGTGCGTAGGCGTCTGCGGCCATCTGGGAGACCTTGGTGGCTTGTGCCTTAGTGAGTTCCACGTTGGTGACGATGCAGCTGATGGTGGTGTTGGTGCGGTCGAGCGGCATCTGCATGGATCCGGCGGCGGCAAAGGCTGCGAGTTCCATGTCGACGATCTGGTCGCTATCGGCCGCGGCGCGCATACCGGCGACCCACTCGCCGGTGAAGGGGTCGACAACGTTGCCGCAGGCGTTGACCGAGACCACGGCGCCCACCTTAACAGGGCCGAGTGCCACGGCGGCAGCTCCAAGGCCGGCCTTCATGCAGGTGGCAGGCCCCATGAGCTTACCCACGGTAGCGCCCGTGCCGGCGCCTACGTTGCCCTGTTCGAGCTTGGTGGGGGTGTGGTCGAGCGCTTCGCGCACGGCGGCGATGCCGGCCTCAATGTCGGGGCGCGCGGTGGGGTCGCCAAAGGCAAGATCGAAGATACAGCTGGAGCACACGATAGGCACCTGCGTGGGGCCGATGGGAAGGCCGATGCCGCGGCTCTCAAGCTCGCGAGCGACGCCGCTTGCGGCCTCGAGGCCAAAGGCCGATCCACCCGAAAGGCAGACGGCGTGTACCTTGTCGACGGTGTTCTCGGGTCGCAGCAGGTCGGTTTCGCGCGATGCTGGAGCACCGCCGCGAACGTCAACGCCGCCGGTGGCGCCCTCGGGTGCCACGATTACGGTGCAACCGGTGCCGGCCTCCTCGTCCGTGTAGTTGCCATAGCAAAAGCCATCGACATCGCAGACGTCAATGGCCTCGAGCAGTGTATCCATGTTTAACTCCTATCGGTTTTCCGCCGCGCCTTGTGCCCGGTCGGGATCCGTACGGTACGCCAAAATTGTAGGCGCCGGGGGATACCCAGCGCCAGATGCAATTACGAGAGTTTTTGAATCGCGCGCGCGACGCGGGCGATGGGTAGGCCCACCACGTTATAGAAGTCGCCCGAAATATCGTGCACGAGCATGCGTCCGCCTGTGCCCTGAATGCCGTAGGCGCCGGCCTTGTCCATGGGCTCACCCGAGGCGACGTAGCGCTCGATCTGTTCGTCGGTGAGCTCGTAGAATGTCACGTCGGTCACATCGACAAAGGACAGGCTTTCGGCGGCATGCGGGGCGGCCGTATCGCCTGCCTTAACGATGCAGACGCCGGTTGCGACCTGGTGCGTGCGGCCCGAAAGCTCACGAAGCATGGTGCGCGCCTCGCCCTCGGTTGCCGGCTTGCCCAAAATCTTGCCGTCGAAGGTGACGATGGTGTCGGCCGCGACGGTCAACTCATTGGGCTCGGCATACTCGGCAGCAACGGCAGCCGCCTTGGCGCGTGCCAAGCGCTCGACAAGCGTGAGCGGGGGCTCGCCATCAAAGGGCGTTTCGTCGATATCCGCGGGAATCACGCGAATGTTGTAGCCTGCCTCGCGCATCAGCTCTATGCGGCGCGGCGATTGGGAAGCCAAAATCATAGTTGGATGCCCTCGGCGACCTTCTCGACGGCCTTGTCGCCGGCGAGCGTGCGCAGCAGCTCCAATGCAAAGGGGAGTGACTGTGCCATGCCGCTGGCAGTGATGATGTTGCCGTCTTGAGTGACCTTCTCGCCGGTATAGGCGCCTTCGGGGAAGCTTTTCTCAAAGCCAGGGAAGCACGTGGCATGGCGCCCCTCGAGCAGGTCGAGCTCGCCCAGGATAAACGGGGCGGCGCAGATGGCGGCGACGTGCTTGGTCGCGGCGAACTCGCAGACCACGTCGCAGACGCGCTGATCTGCACGCAAGTTGGTGGCACCGGGCAGGCCGCCGGGCAGCACGACGCAGTCGTACTCGTCAAAGTTGATCTCATCAAAGAGTGCATCGCAGGTCACGGGGATCTGCAGCGAGCTTACGACCTCGCGCGTGGGCATAATCGAGACGAGCGTGGCACGCACGCCGCCGCGACGCATGACATCGACCATGGTCAAGCACTCAATAGTTTCAAAGCCATCGGCGGCGAGAACGGCAACGCTGGGCATGGGGGTTCCTTTCATAGGCGGCATACAATTAGCCGTCTTATACCCCGAAGACCTCCGCTTGCCACGCTCGATTTCCCAATGTTTAAAATAGCCCCGTCCGAATTAGCTATCCTCACCCATCCTCAACAATCTCAATCTGTAACATCTAGACCCACTTTTGACCCCTAACTGTTACAGATCAAGACAAACGGAAACCGCCCCGACAAAACGTCTAAATCTGTAACATCTACGGACCAAAACCGGGTCTTACTGTTACAGATCGAGATAACCCCCAACATCACCGCCCCGTTCGGGGAACGACCGCCACAGGTACGGCGGGCAGAGGCTCACTTTTTTCCTCGGTTTTTTTCTTGACGGAATCTCACCTGTTGTAGTACTTTGTCCCAGTCTAAAAACGCGTGGACTTTTCTGGGCGCTAGCCACCTTTTTGCCACGCAACCGAGCAGTCGGTTGCGTGGCTTTTTTCGTCTTGGCAGCAGGTACCACATGCACCGCCAGAAGACCGCACGAGCCCACCTTCCGACTGCAGGGAACAGACGCACGAGACGTGCATCTGCAAGACAGCAGACGGAAGGGAGCCTAATGGCAGGAACAAACACAATCAAGCAACAGGCCGCCGGGGCAGGAGCCACGGGCGCGGGACAGGCCAAGGCGGCGCTCCAGGTCTTTGCGGGCGGCGCCTGCTACGGCGCGATGGCCACGACCTACAAGCTCGCCTACGCCGCGGGCTTCACCTCGGCGCAGGTGGTGGCGAGCCAGGCGTGGTTCGGCTGCCTCTTCTTCGCCCTCGCCACGCTCGCAGGGCACGCACTCGGGCACCGCTGGCAGCGCGTGGGCTGGAAGCTCGCCCTCAAGCTCATGGGCCTGGGAGCCC
>URTL01000109.1 GCA_900550785.1 uncultured Collinsella sp.
CTTATCGGTCGATGATTTCAATCCTGCGGCTAGCCGATGTTCTTCGCAAATAAATGAGGCTTATAGGACAAAATGTGTGTCTACTTTAGGGGCATCGGCGCAGGTCGATGCCCCTTTTTCAGCCGTTTAAATTCCGTGCCCGCTTTTAACCGCTCGGACAGAATGTGTGTCCGGTTGCCTATCGTTCCCGCAGGTGGATAACCTTTTCCGGAACCGTTAAACACCCTTTCGGAAGAGGTGCCCATGAAGGCCTTGATGGCCCGTGCGAGCTAATTCTTAAAAGCATCAACCTTCTCAACTGCGGCAGATCGGTCTGCTATCTCGCGTTCGAGTCGTTGAACGATTTCCTGTGTGTTGCTCATGCTATTCCTTTCCCTCGGGTGTTCTGCCTAATATATCGCCCCGTGCGGACACGATTCTCACCTAAGGAATGGCAATAGTGTGTTCATAAACACGCAGATAGACGACTTAACAGGATTCGATTTACGGGGCGATTGAACCTGTGGTGGTGCGGATGCCCCGACCCGCGCCATGACTTAACCGCCGTTATGTTAGCGACATGTCTAACATAACGGCGGCGCAGGCCGCTCACTCCCTGCGGCAACGCCGATTCCGGGAAGGCGCGCCGGGGCTATGCCGACCTGAGTATCCTCTCGGCCTTCTCGATCGCGGCCGAGCGCAGAAACTCCGACTTCCGCATCCCGCACGCGGCGGCCGCCCTCTCGATGAGGTCGGCGCCCGTCTTCGGGCACTTGAAAGACAGGTTTGCGTTGGCCTCAACCTCGGAAAGCCTGGGGCGGCCGACTCGGAGGTTCACCAGGCTCCCCTCCCAGGAGTCGGATTCGTATTCCGCGCACTCGCGCTCGATGTCCTCATCCGTGATAACGGATCCGTTTGCAAGCCTATATTCCATCAGTAACCTCTCCTTCTCGCGTTCTCGATCTCCCTCAGCGTCTTCTTGCTCGGCGGCGTCATGGCGTGGTAGACGAGCCACGCGCCGTCGGCCAGGAGGACACCGACCATCTCGATGTACCGGCCTTGCGGGTCGTAGCCCGTCCGCATCTCGCGCTCCCCGGGTATGCGGACGGCTGCGAAGCAGTAGCTCTCCCACGCCGCCTCGACATCACCGTCATCTAGCTCGGGGTGCCGCTCGTGAACTCTCTGGTGTATCCGGACCATGAGCCTCCAATCTTTACGATAGTATTCTACTACTATTTGGTAGTAGAATACTATCCGTCCCAACATATTCCATTAGCCGTTCGTCCCAAAACGTATGCCTCTGGGCACTCGAAAATCGAACCCTCGATGCCATGAATGTCGAGTGCCAAAACCCAGTGCCAAAACCTCGCCTTTAATTCCCATGGGAAAATCAAACTACGAGGCAGGAGGCTAAAAATGACACGATATGGATATGCCCGCGTGAGCACAAAGGACCAGAAGCTCGACCGCCAAATCGAGGCATTGGTCAACGCTGGCGTGGCCTATGAGCGCATCTTCAAAGACAAGGAGACTGGCGCACGCGAGGGCGACCGCACGCAACAGAAAAAGTTGTTCAAAAAGATGAAGCGCGGCGATGAAGTGGTGGTCGAGTCCTGGGAGCGCCTGACCAGATCGACGAGGCAGCTGCTGAACTATGACCTGATGTTCAGAAACTTAGGAGTGAAGCTCATATCACTGAAGCAACCCGTTGACCTCGATACTGCATTCGGCCGTTTCGTGCTGGGCACCCATGCCTGCACCGCCGAGCTCGAGCGCGACCTGATCAGGCAGCGCCAGGCCGAGGGTATCGCCGTCAAACGGAGCCGCGGTGGCAACGTCGGGGGCCGCCCGCGCATCGCGGACGTCAAGGCCGACGCTGCCGTGAAGCTCTACCTCGCCCGTGAGACGCCAATTCCCGACATCTGCGCCGCAACAGGTATCTCGAAATCGACCCTGTACCGCGTGCTCCGCGAGCGCGGGTTAGTGGGCGTCAGAAGATAAATCAGAGTGCGCTACTATATAAGAGTGCGGTATTTCTCCAATTGAAACCCTGCGTGAACGCATGACTTGAGACGCCTTTTTAGAACTCACCGATCGCAGGACGAACACAACTCAACAGCGGCCGCGTATTTGTTCCCAGCCGTACGGCGTGGCGGAGCCATGCCCGTTGTTGATTGGAGTGCCGCATCATGGCCGAAAACCAAATCCAGTCCGAAAAGAAAATGACCAGTCTGAATGTCTCATCGGAGACCCGTGACGCCATAAAGGACATCAGCACGAGCCTTGGCCTCTCGCAGGCCGATACCGTCGCCCGCTTGGTCGACGGCTACCACCCTAACGCCACTCCCGGCGTGAAGGCTGCGCTCGACGCATCGGCCGTCCTCGATGAGGCGGTCGAGCGGGTCAAGCGCATCATCGTGGGCGCTGCCGAAGCCGCCGCGATGGAGGCTCGTGCTGCCCGCGAGGACGCCGACGCCGCCAAGAAAAGTGCAACGGAACAGATTCAGAGCATCAAATCTAATTGCGTCGAGCAGGTCGCCGCCATCAAAGAGAAATTCGAGCTGGATACTGCGAGCTTGGAGATTGAGAACGATGAGCTCCACGCCACCGTCGCCGATTACCTCTCGCAGCTCAAGAAGCTCGATTCCGAGAACAATCAGCTTTTGGCAGAATCAGCCGCAAAAGACGATCGAATTGAAAGCATGAGGGGCGCGGTCGACGCCGCGGCCAAGGCTCAGGCCGATCTCAACGTCTCCCTCCTCGCCCAGCGTGACCTGATGGCCGAGGTCGCCGCCCTCAAGGACTGCCTCGCCGCCTCCGAGCAGCGGTCGGCCGTGGCCGAGGCCAAGGTCGAGGTCATGACCCAGACGAGGGGCGTGTAGATATGTCCGACAAGCTAAGGCCGTCTCGCCGTGAGTTGATAACGGCAGGGCTAGTCGTCTTTTTGGTCACGGCACTCGTCTGGACTGTCATTGATGGTGCCGGCGCAAATGCGCTCACCATCAGCGGTGTCATCACCCGTCAAAATGCCGTCTGGGCTTCGCTTGCGGCAGTTTCAGTGGTCATGCTCATTGGGGCTTGGCTGTTTGGCTGATGGCATTCAAAAACAATTAAGTTTGGAGTGATCGATGGAGCATCTCTCTGTTAAAAAGGCAATCAACCTAGCTCGGAACTTTGGGGCTGCGGGTGTTCTGGCAGCCGCCCTAGTTATGACCTCTGGGTGCAGCCAGGCAGACGATCATCAGACGGCAGTTCATGTCGCCGATTCTGATAACGCGCAGGAAGACGGGGTTTACGGCAAGATGAAGTATTCAGTCACCGGCGTCGAGGTGCATGATTCCTCGACTAGCGATGGCGGGAAGGTTGCCGTTGTTCGCTGGCACGCCATTAACAACCGATCGGCAGATTCATGCGCTGTTGGTAGCTACATCACGGCTTATCAAAATAAGCAGATGCTATCTCGCGGGTTTGCCGCCAATTTGCAGGAAGATCACTTCTCTTCGCAAGGGCTTGCGCCGGGAGGCGAATGCGACGGTGTGTCGATTTTTGACCTCAACGACATGTCTCCCATCGAAGTGAAAGTCGACGGGATGGGTGCCGGGTCGAACTCCCTCGACCAGACTTTTGAATTGGAATAGTCCATATGGCGCCTAATTTCTAGAAACCTTCTAGAGCGCTTCTAGAAGGTTTCTAGAAGCGGGCGCAGTATCTTCGACCGGCACGATGTCTCGGTAGATAAGGCGATGCCTGGCGTCACGCCACTCGTCGCCGTGGTAGTGGCCGAAGAACCAGGCTCGGCAGCCGAGTCGCCCGTCGAGCTCGCCAAGGAATCGTTGCAGCCGGTCGTCCAGATACTCGCGTTCGCGCTCCCGGCATAGTTGCTCTGCCAGGTCGGCAGGAGCCTCGTGAGTCACAACGTAGTCGACCTTCCAGCCCACGCGATCGAGCGAGGCGCGGCAGTGCCCCATCTCTTCCACGCTCGGTATCTCCTCGGGCCACCAGTTCCTCCCCTCCCTGCGATACTGTCTGTCGTTGCTCGCAGCACCTCCCATGGTGAGGACCGTGGTCCCCGCGATGTCGTACACCTCGCCGCGCATCAGGTGCAGCACGTGCGGTCGCGCCTCATGGACGAGGCCGCCATTCCACTCCCGCACCGGCAGCTCAGCCAGGGCGTGATGGTTCTCATGGTTGCCGTCAACGAAGCACGTGGTCCAGGGCTTCGACTCGAGCCAGTCGAGCCAGTATTTCTCGGCGTTGGACCCATCCCAGACAAAGCCGAAGTCGCCGGCCACGATCACCGCGTCATCGCGCGTCAGGGTCCGGCCCAGCGGCAAATTCTTGAAGGCAAACCGGCTGGACCCGTACTCGGCCCTGCCGTGCACGTCGCCCGTCACATAGATAGCCATCAGTACGCACCCCACGGCAGGAGTTTGTCCCCGAGCCTCACGATCAGGTCATACAGCACCGTGTGCCGTTCGTCCGGATTGGCATCGCGATGGAAATGTCCGTAATACCAGCGCTTGTAGTCCAGGCGGTCCTCGAGCTCGTCGAGGAATCCGGTCAGCCGGTCCACATCAGGGCGTTCCCAGCCTGGGTCCGGGTAGAGCGTCGGCGAGAGCATGCGCGTCGAGCAGGTATGGGTGATGACGCAGTCGACCTTCCAGCCGACCTCGTCGAGCCTTGCCCGTGCGGCATCGAAATCGCGCTCGTCCGGGAGCTCCTGAGGCCACCAGCTGGAATACGGCACGCGGTATTCCCTGTCCACGCTCGTGGCACCGCCCATGGTGAAGACCGTCTTCCCGTCGAGCTCGAAGACCTCCCCGCGCATGAGGCGGCGGATGGACGAAGTATCCGACAGGCGCTGCGTCAGCCCGCCGTACCACGGCTCCATGGGGCGCTCCGCCCAATGGTCGAAGCGCTCGTGGTTGCCGTCGACGAACAGTACCGTGTAGGGGCGCGACTCCAGCCAGGCGATGTCGGCGCATTCCTCGGCAGAGAAGTCCCACGGAAAGCCGAAGTCGCCGGCAACGATGAGATAGTCGTCGCTGGTAAGACTGTCGCCGAGCTCCCAGTCGCGGAGCTTTTGCATGTCGAGCCCACCGTGGATGTCGCCTGTCACATAGACCGTCATCGGATCGCCTCTTTCCGCTTGTAAGCCGCCAGCTCGCGCTCGACCTGCCTGTCGCCGGTCTCGTTGACCCACCAGGGCCATTTCACCCGGCCGCACGGCTCGCCGACTCCGGCGAACCACTCCCTCAGCTCGTCGAGGCTCACCGGGGAGTGCCCGTTGGCATCGCAACCGACGTCGTAGCGCAGAAGGCCCTGCTTGCGGTTGAACTCGTTGTACGCGCCGCCGCTGCTGTGGATGTGCCCGTGGAGGTGCCACGATCCATGGCTCATGCCCTGCCAGTTGGCCATGGGGTAATGGCACAGGACGATCTTCTGCCCGTCGATCTTGAGCACGCAGATCGGCGGCTCCACGGTGAAGGCGCCAGCGACCGCCGGCTGGGTCCAGTCCTTGTCGTGGTTTCCCGGGACGAGGTGGATGCGCCTGCAGGCGATCCGCTTGCGCAGGGCATAGGCGTCCTGGGCGGTCATCTTGAATGAGAAATCACCCAGGATGTAGAGTTCGTCGTCCGCGGCGACCCTGCCGTTGATGCTGTCGACGATGGCGTCGTTCATCTGCTGGATTGTGCCCCACGGCCGGTCCGTGAACTTCAGGACGTTCTCGTGCCCGAAGTGGGTGTCGCTGGTAAACCAGATCATTCCATTGTCTCCTTGTCGCTAAAAACCGTTCTCCTTTGCGCAGTTGAGGAGACGTATTTTGAGCGACATGAGGCGTTCTGACCTCATGTTCTGTGCTCCAATCTGCCGGATTGTCCCAGCTAAAACTTTAAAACCTCGTGCGGACAGAAAACCGTGTCTCGTTTGTGGGGTCATAGTATAGGCACTGTTAGAACTAATAGCCCAAATCCGTTGCCAACTAGCCACTATTAGCAACTATTAGGCCTTTTGGACAGCCAAACTGACTAATAGCCGCTATTTGTTGGGCTGTTTTGCAACCGCGAACGCTGCCGTGGATTCTTGATACGGCGCATCGACAACAGCAATGTCAAGCGGGTAGAATGGTGCCGACGGCAGCCCAAGTTGTAGAGAGCTGGGCAGAGCCGTTGCGTTAGAAAGTTAGGTCATCGTCTTAACGACGGTGGCCTTTCTTTTTGGGCTTCGTACCCTGCTAATATGAGAAAGCCATTGTCAATAGGCATGTTTGTTCGAGCCCGGTTTAAAACCGGGCTTTTTCGTTTCCCGTCGGGAGGGCCCGCGCACGCTGCACGTTTAGTCGACGCTTGCCTGGCAAGCTAATATCCGCGGGCTCTTGTGGGCGCGCTGCCGGCGGTCAGCCCGGTATGTCCGCGCACCCCACCGCATTTCGATTCTCCGTCCGGCGCGCTCGTCCGAAACCAGTCTTGTTCACGGGCGCGGCCCTTGGGCTGCCCAAAAAGGGCTCGTGAACGCGCGCCGGCGATGCGTCGAGGCGCGGGCCCTCCCGGCGGGAGTCGGTTGTAGCCGGACGCTAGA
>URTL01000110.1 GCA_900550785.1 uncultured Collinsella sp.
AGCTGCGGCAGATCTGGCGCGAATCGATGACGATAATCTTGCCGGCACGACGCGCCTCGGCGTAACCGTCCAGGTGGATCTTGAACCAGCTGTCCTCGAACGCGGCGTTATGCGCCATGTACGGGTACTTCTTCATAAGCTTGAGCAGCTGCTTCTGCAATTCTTTGTTCTCGCGGAACGGCTTTTTGCCGTCGATGTCGTCCCAGGTGATGTGGTGGATATTCGACAACGGCACGTCCTCGCCGCGGTAGATATCGGGCAGGCCGCAGTAGTGTGCCTCGGCGTCATGCGGCACGGCGTCGCTGGTGAGGTCCATGATTTCCCAGCCCACGTTGATGATATAGCCGCGCTCGGGTGCACGGCCGGTGGTCTCAATGTCGATACCGAGCACCGTGCCCTGAATAGGCTTGCGGGCGTACGCCACGCCGAGCGCGTCGCGGTCGCCGCGGATTTCGCGCATGACGGACGCGGCGGCGCGCTTTTGCATCTTGCCGATGGCGGCGCAGGTGTCGGCATCGGACAGGCCGCGCGAAAGCGTCGCGGGCGTCACGTTGCGCAGGCGTGCCTCGCCAATCTGGTCGCACAGGTCGCGGTTGCGGTCAGCCAGGTCGCGCACGGTGGCAAAGTCGAAGCCGGGGTCGTCCTCGGCGGTAAAGTACTCGGTCTCGAGCACCTTGAGGGCCTCTTCGCCCTTCTGGCGCTCGGACTCCATGGCGCCGTGATCGCCATAGATAAACATGGGAATAAACGGCTGGCGCTCGTATTCGAGTGCTTGTGAAACGTTCATATAACTGCTCCTTGGATGGGCCGCGTCGTGCGGCTCAGGGTCATTAAGATGTGGCGAGATGATAGTTTACCATGGGCAACTATTGGCATCGCGCCTAGGACAACTACAATACCCTAGTTGACCGCTAGGACTTTTACAATGCTGCCGAAAGACACGAAAGGTTCCATCCGTCATGGATTTGCTGATTGATATTCTGTTCGACGCCGGCAAGGACACGCTCTCGCTGGTACCGTTCTTATTGGTGACATATTTGGCCCTCGAGATCCTGGAGCACGTCGCGGGCGACAGCGTTAACGGCGCCATCAAGCGCGCCGGTGCTGCGGGCCCCGTGGTTGGCTCGTTGCTGGGCATGGTGCCGCAGTGCGGCTTTTCGGCAATGGCGGCCACGCTGTACGCCGGTCGTGTCGTGACCTTGGGCACGTTGGTGGCGGTGTTCCTTTCGACCTCCGATGAGATGCTGCCGCTGTTGCTCGCCGAGCAGGTGCCCGTGCAGACCATGGCGATGCTTTTGGCTTCGAAGGCACTGATCGCGCTGGTCACGGGCTTTATCGTGGACGCCGCCATTCGCGGCCTGCGTCGTAACGCTCGCGCGCATGCGGCGATTCGCCGCACCGTGCTGGGAACCGCGGCCAACCCGGCCCACGTGAACTGCGCGCACGACGACCACACTGGCGGTGACATCATCGACGAGGTGGCCGAGGCGGGCGTGAGCGCCGACCACATCCACGAGCTGTGCGAGCGCGACCATTGCGGTTGTGATGAAGACGAGGACGAGCACGAACACGGACACGGACATGGCCACGATCGCGGTCATGAGGGCGATCATGAACACCATCATGGCCACGGTCACTCCCACTCACACGAAGGTGCGCCCGTCCTGTCGATTATCCGCAGCGCGATCTCGCACACCGTGCAGGTATCGGTATTCATTTTCCTGGTGACGCTGATTCTGGTTGCCGTGCTCGAGACGTTCGGCGAGTCCGCAATCGAGCAGTTCCTGCGCGGCAACGAGACGCTTGCGGTCCTGGGCTCGGCACTCGTCGGCCTGATCCCCAACTGCTCGGCCAGCGTCGTCATCACGCAACTGTACCTGGAAGGCGCGCTGCAGCTGGCCCCGATGCTCGCCGGCACGCTCATTTCCGCCGGTGTGGGCTACCTGGTGCTGTTCCGCACCAACCGCAGCGCCCGCGAAAACGTCCTGTTCCTGATCATGATGTACGTCATCGGTGCCGGCTGGGGTCTTATCCTTTCTGCCTTTGGCCTCTAAGTAGATTATTGGGACATGTCTTACGATCTACCCCTGTGACCAGGGCATTCCCCGCTGCCAAAACAAAAAGGTAGATTTTTAGGCATGTCCCAAAAATCTACCTTGGTTAGCGCAGCAGCTCGGTGAGGTTTCGCTTAAAACGAGCGCGGTCTTCGCTGGTAAATGCCGCCGGTCCGCGAGTGCGTCCGCCGGCGCGGCGCACCTTCTTTTCCTCGTGGCGAATAAACAGTTGCATGTCGATGGTCGCCTTGTCGTAGACGCGCCCGCGCACACCGATTGCGGCGGCATCGCGGCCGAGCACCATGCTCGCCAAGCCAATGTCCTGCGTCACGACTACGTCGCCCGCCTGCAGGCGTTCGACAATGGCAAAGTCGGCGCTGTCGGCGCCCACGCTCACATCGAGCGTCGTGACCCAAAAGCCGCGTCGCGCGTGCTCGGCATCACGCGGGTCGTCGCGGCGAATGTGCCGTTCCAGGTTTTGCGTGCTGTTGCCGGCGATAACAACGGCGACGCCCGCCCGCCGCGCGCAGTCAATCGACTCGCGCGTGACCGGGCAGGCGTCGGCATCAATAAAGAGCGTTCGCGGCATCTAGTGCACCAGTTTGCCAAATTGAATAGCGCGAACAATCAGCGTTACGCCAAACACCAGCAGCGCGGCGCCGCTAAAGATGACGAGCATCTTGGCCGACCACAGCGGATAGATAAACACGAACATGCCGGCGATGATGGAGAGTGCGCCGCTCAGGATAGCGAGGGCGCGGTTGGACGAAAGCTCGGACTCCAGAATGGACATGACACCTTCGACAATCCAGCCAAAGCCGGCCACGATAACCACCATCGTGGTGAGCGTCGCGGTCGAGAAGGCCTGGTTGCGCAGGATTATGACGCCGCCCAAGATAATGAGTAGGTTGGAGATGATGCTCGTCACGCGCCAGCCGGTGGGCAGCAGCGGCTCAAAAATGGCAGTGAACAGCCTAATGGCAGCAGTGATTACAAAGTAAAAACCCAGGACAGTCGTCAAAAAGACGAGGGACTTGGCGGGTGCAAAAAGCAGCGCGATACCAGCAATGAGCGCTAAGACGCCCGTGATGGCGTAGATCCAGCGTACGGCCTTGACGGCTTTGCCCGCCATGCTTTTCTCGTCAAATCCAAACTGGCTCGATTTTTGGTCATCGTTCTTAAAGATGTCCATAATGTCTCCTTTCCGTGTGGTGCACGTCGCGTTCATTGCTCTCCGTGCGGCGTACGCCAAAAGTGCTGCAACAAGTATCGCCCAAGGGCGCCGATGCATGGGGCGGGAAGGACGAATTGCCGCCCCACATTCCCGAATTGTTACTTTTGTTCCCGCTCCAGTGAGGATTAATCAACAATTGTAGAACATTACGCCGCTGTATGTAATTGCCTAGGTTTTAGGTTAGATTCTCCTAAGAACAATTGCCCGAAATTGGGGGTCCCTATGAACGAAACAGTTCCCGCGGCGCCGTCGAGCGCGGAGTCGATGGCAAAGCAGGGTTGCGAAAAGCTCGGCTTGGAAGCGTTTGATGCGCTGGTCCGTCGTGCCCGTACGTGCCGCCGTTTTGACGAGTCCATGCGCGTGCCGCGCGAGTTTTTGCTCGAGCTGGCGGAACTGGCGCACCTGGCTCCCTGCGGCGCCAATGCTCAGCGTCTGCGTTTTCATGTGGTAAGCGGTGCAGAGGACTGCGCTCGCGTGTTTGACGAGCTTGCATGGGCCGGCGCGCTTAAGGACTGGCCGGGTCCTGCCGAGGGTGAGCGCCCGACCGGCTACATCGCGATTCTTGCCGAGCGCGCCGTTCCGGGCAAGCCCGCCGCTCCCATTACCGAGGTCGACACGGGCATTGCCGCGCAGACGATGATGCTCGCCGCCCGCAGCGCCACGCCCGAGGTGGCAGCCTGCATGTTCAAGGCCTTTTCGCCCCACGCGATCGATGCCATGGGGCTCGATAACGACAAGTATGAGCTCAAGCTGATCATGGCGCTTGGCGTTCCGGCCGAGACGCAGGTGATCGATGCGATCGATTCCAACCCCGACGGCTCCATCAATTATTGGCGCGACGAGGCGCGGGTGCACCACGTACCCAAGCGTCCGCTTGCCGACGTGCTGCTGTAGTTGAGCGTCACCGCGGTGTGATCCGGCGGTAAACCACCACAAAGGTGCCTGTCCCCTTTGCGGTGGTACGAGGGGAGGGTGTGTGGCAGATTTGTATTTGGTGCGGCATGGGCAGACTGAGCTCAATGTGCAGAACATTTTGCAGGGCGGGCACGATTCGCCGCTTACGGCGCGCGGGCGCGAGCAGGCGCTGATGGCGCGTGCGGCGTTTGCGGCGCGCGGCGTGGCCTTTGACCGTGTGTATTCCTCCCCGTTGGGCCGGGCGCGGCGTACGGCTGAGCTAATTGCTGGTGAGGGCCGCTCGATAGAGCTGGTCGATGACCTGCGCGAGTGGCATTTGGGCTCGCTGGAGGGTACATCAAATCGCGAGATGCCGCCGCAGCCCTGGGGTGATTATCCGGTGGCCTTTGGTGGCGAGTCTGAAGGCGAGCTCCAGTCGCGCATGGTCGCGGCGCTGTCCCATATCATGGCCAGGCCGCAGCACGACTGTGTGCTGGCAGTCTCCCACGGCTCTTCCTGCCAGGAGTTTCTTGAGTATGTGACTGGCAGGGGAGAGCTACCCGACAACGGTGCCGTGCTTCATTTTGGCTATTGCGACGGTGCGTTTTCGCTCCTTGATTGGTAACGAACGAAAGGACCCCTATGAATAAAGACCTGTATCTGGTTCGTCATGGGCAGACAATATTCAACCTTAAGCGCATTATTCAGGGTTGGAGTGACTCGCCGCTCACGCAGCTGGGATGCGACCAGGCGGCGCGTGCCGGCATGTTCTTGCGTGCGCGCGGCATTGAACCCGATCATGCCTACACCTCCACACTTCATCGCACCGAGCAGACTATCGCCAACCTGTGGCCGGGCTTGGCGTACGAGCGCCTGGACGGTCTGCGTGAGTGGTTCTTTGGCGACTTTGAGGCCGAGCGCGTGATGCTTATGCCCGAGCGCCCGTGGCGCGACTTCTATTGCCAGTTTGGCGGCGAGGGCCAGATGCAGGTGCGCGAGCGCATGGCGGCGACGATAACCGATCTTATGCGACGTCCGGACCACGAGTGCGTGCTCGCGGTGAGCCACGGTTCGGCTATCAAGGAGTTTTTGGACCACGTGCGGGGCGCGGCGGCCGACGAGCGCGAACGCGTGCCGGGTAACTGCTCAGTGCTGCATTTTGCGTTTGACGATGCGGCCGATACGTTTGAACTGGTCGAAGTCTTTACGCAGGAAGACTACGCGCGCGAGCTGGGGCTTGAAACGCTCGTGGCTACTGCGGGTCCGCAGCGCGGATAACGCGAGCGCGGCGGCACGGGTCGTCGGCATAACTTCTCGACGCAAAAGGGGCGGAGATGCATGTACCTGCTGCATCTCCGCCCCCTGTTTGTTGGTCTGCCGATTTTTATGCTGGACGGTCTGGTCTTGCTAGAACCGCGCGACTTGGTGCGCGAGCAGACCCGTCGGAACCTGCGGTGCGCCGCCGCTGACCTGCGCAGCGGGGAAGAGCACGGCAACGGTAAAGTTGAACGGCTCCTTGCCGGTGTACGTTCCGGCGGAACGGGCCTCATCGGCCAGGAGCTGTGATGCCTCGACTAGTGCGGCAGCGTAGGCAGGGTCGTCGGCCAGTGCCGGCTCCGGCGCCTGGTCGAGCATGGCACGGATGGCGCCGACGGCGTCCTCGCGCTTGACCTCCCACACGCGGTGCGTAATACCCGCGGGGTCGGTGACGGCGTAGAGCGAGGCGCCCTCTTTGGCAGCGCCCAGGACGATGGCCATGACGAGCGACGCCTCGTAGGCGAGCGACACGGGGCGCGGCTGCACCTTGAGCTCGGCGATCGCGCGCGCGGCGGCGGCCACGTCGGCGCTGATGTTGAACACCTCCCCGTGATACCCCGCCGCCACGGTGGACACAATGGGCACATAGCCGTTGGCCGAGGCGTTCTGGAGTATCTCCGCGTTGACCTCCCGAATCTCCCCCACAAAGCCCAGCTGGGTGTCCAGCTGGTCGGCTTTCAGCAGGGAACCGTCCAGGCCGCACAGGCCCACGGCTTTGCCGCCGGACCAGGTCCTTGTTCACCTTGCCCGCCAGCACCTGCTGGACGATGTCCATGGTCTCCTGGTCGGTGACGCGCATGCCGTTTAGGAACTTACTCTCCTTCTGGATTTTTTTGAGCATGGCGTTGATTTCCGGCCCGCCGCCGTGGACCACCACCACCCGAATGCCAACCAGGGACAGCAGGATGATGTCGCACATGACAGCCCGGCGGAGTTCGTCGGACACCATGGCGTTGCCGCCGTACTTGACCACGATGGTCTTGCCGGTGAATTTCTGGATATAGGGCAGGGCTTCCACAA
>URTL01000111.1 GCA_900550785.1 uncultured Collinsella sp.
CGACGCTCATCGGCGAAGGCACGGTTGGTAGCTTGGGCCATGTTTGCTCCATTCTCGGCTAAATTTGCAGGAATTGTGTTGACTCTATTTTCGTTCATTTTCTTTTTGAGTAAGAAAACACCTTTCGATTACTTATCTTTTCTATAAAAGAAAGATGATCCGCTTGAAAACTTCAATGTCGTATAGAGGAATCCGGCGCGAATCTCTTCCGTTTGCTTTTCAAAAACGAGCATCTTGACCTGCGTACCGGTGATATCTCGTACGTGCGAAGCCGTCGAATTTCATACAATGAGCGCAGCAAAACGCAAGGTAAAACGCCTTGCGGACACGTACGCCCGATGTCCAGATGCGGGCGAGGGAGAGGAGCAAACGCTCATGGCACTTGTTACCACCGAAAAGATGCTCAAGGACGCTCAGGCCGGCCACTACGCCGTCGGCGCGTTCAACGTCGAGAACCTCGAGTTTGTTATGGCCGTTCTGGCCGCCGCCGAGGAGACCAAGTCCCCTGTCATCATGCAGACCACCCCGGGCACCATCAAGACCGCTGGTCTGGACTACTTCTACGGCATGGTCAAGGCTGCCGCCGAGCGCGCTTCCGTGCCCGTCGCTCTGCACCTCGATCACGGCGATGGCTATGACCGCTGCATGCAGGCTTTCCGCACTGGCTACACCTCTGTCATGATTGACGGTTCGCACGAGTCTTTCGAGGACAACATCGCTCTGACCAAGTCCGTCGCCGACGCTGGCCGCGCCATGGGCGTGCCCGTTGAGGCTGAGCTCGGTAAGGTTGGCGGCAAGGAGGACGACGGTCCCGCGGTTGAGGGCGAGAGCCCCTACACCGATCCGGCCGAGGCCAAGGAGTTCGTCGAGCGTACCGGCTGCACCTCCCTCGCAATTGGCGTTGGCACCAGCCACGGTGTGTACACGAGCGATCCGCACATCGAGCAGTCCGTGGTCAAGGCCATCCGCGACGCCGTCGACGTGCCGCTGGTCCTGCACGGCACCTCCGGTGTGCCCGATGAGCAGGTTGCCGAGGCTGTGAAGAACGGCATCTGCAAGGTTAACTACGCCACCGAGCTGCGTCAGGCCTACACCAAGGGCTTCATGGCCTACATGGCCGAGAACCCCGCCTGCTTCGATCCCAAGAAGCCGGCCAAGGAGGGCATGCGTGAGATCACCGAGCTGGTTAAGATCCGCATGACCAACCTCAACTCTGTGGGCAAAGCAGAGTAACAGCAAGGGTACTCCGACTCGCTACATATCCCGGGGAGGGACGAGGGTTTAGTTCCCCAATCGTCCTCGGGCATGCAAAAAGCCTCGCTGCGCACTTCGTGCGGCGAGGCTTTTTGCCCCCTGCGGAAAGATTGGGGAACTAAGCCCTCGTCCCTCCCAGGTTGACCTACTCGAGGTCGTCGCCCTTGTGGCGTTGGGGCTGAAGGGGTGGGGCGCGAGGGGCGCTTTGCTGATGGGGGATTAGTATGCCCGGGCTTGGTTGGGGAATGCCTGGTCTAGTGAGGCTTGGAGTTTTTCGAAGGATGTCTGCAGGTTGAGGTGTTGGTCTGCAGAGCGTTTGGCTTTTGTGGTGGGGGAGTCGAGGAGGCTGTCTCTCTGTGTCGGGGGGAAGGAGAAAAGGTTTGCATGATTTAGGGATGGCTGCTGTGCTGCGTCATTGGAAGAATGCATGCTTATGCGGCCTCCTCGATGTCCACCAAAAGGTTGCGCACGGGGTGTGCTGCTAGGTCCCGTGCGCTGGCAGTATTATGCCGCGGCTGCTGCAAAGAAGCGCTAAAGAAAGGCTTAACCTGGTTTGGTGTTACGATGAAACTGCAGGTCAGAGGTATCGAGTAACACTCTTGAAAGGTTTTGAGCTTAAGGGCTTTCTAAGGTTTGTGGCGCGGATGTGGCTTGCCTGTGTGGGGCGTGTGGACGGCTCGTTCCTAGCGCTGCGGTGCGGCGGCGCGTACTTGTTCGATGACCTTTTCCATCGTGGCGTCGATGTGGTCTTTTTTGAGCTCGCATTCCCAGATGGTTATGGGCGTCCAGCCCATTTGAGCGAGTGCTGCCACGGCAGCGCGGTCGCGCTCGACGTTGCGACGGAACTTTGCCTCCCAAAACTCAACATTGCGCTTGGGCTGGCTGGGGTTGCACTTGGGGCAGCGGTGCCAAAAGCAGCCGTTGACGAAGATGGCGATCTTGCGCCCAGGAAAGGCGATGTCGGGCTTGCCGGGAACCTTCCATTCCAGGCGATAGCCGGTGAGGCCCGCTGCGCGCAGGCGCTGGCGAACGAGCAGCTCTGGCTTGGTATTGGCGCGCTTGTTGCCCTTCATGGACTTTTTGATGGCGGCGCGACGGCGGACCAGTTCGCGCTCGTCAGCGGAGAGGTCCGAGGTATCGATGCCGTCGAGCAGACCGGGTTTGGGACGCTTCTTGCTGCGGCGCTTAGGTGCGCGCTTGGGCCTGGAAGCGGGCTCGTCGGTCGTGGTGGCCTCGGCGTCGTTGGCAGTGCCGTTGGCCTTAAGCCGATCTTCCTTCAACTCAATCAGAGCATCGATAAGCCCCTTGTCGGCGGGCATCCACTCAACGGTGGCAAGCGAGGTGCGTGGAATCCAGCGGATATCGAGCTGGCGGTCATGTTTCTGGGGCTCATCGGATTCATCGGCCAGCGAGCAGTAGTAGCACTCCATCGAGAGATGAAAATCGGGGTAGTCGTACTCAACGGTATAGAAATCGCGCAGGTTCGTGACTTTGACCTGCAGCTCTTCCATGAGTTCGCGGCGTACGGCGTCCTCGGGCGACTCGCCGCGCATGAGCTTGCCGCCGGGAAACTCCCAAAGTCCCTGCATGTTGCCATAGCCGCGCTGCACGGCAAGCAGCTCGTCAGATCCTTCCTTGCGAATGATCCCAGCGGCAACATGAACAGTCTTCAACAGGAGTCCTCCCTCAACATCAACAAGTGGCAGGGTAGTCTTTTTGGGACGGGGCTTTTTTAGCTGCCCTATGTCAAATGCGGCCTCATGCTTCGAAGGTTTCAGATGGGGTAGCTAAAAAAGCCCCGTCCCAAAAAGACTACCCCTACCTTACACAACGGTAGGGCAAGCGTAAGCCATATCGATGGTAGCCGACTCGTCTTCTTGCGACTATAGATGCCGTAGACTAATCGCAAGAAAGGACTCGGTATGCAAACCACGCACATGGCGACCCCGGTACTGGAGGTCGCTCATCTCGAAAAGGTATACGGAGCGCTGGGCAACGTGACCCGCGCGCTCAACGATGTCAGCTTTACCGTCAACCGCGGTGAGTTCGTGGGCATCATGGGCGCTTCGGGCTCGGGCAAGTCGACGTTGCTCAACTGTGTGTCGACCATCGATAGCGCCACGAGCGGCACGATCCGCATTAACGGTCAGGACGTGACGCGCATGAAGCAGGCCAAGCTCTCGCAGTTCCGCCGCGAGGAGCTCGGCTTTATCTTCCAGGACTCCAACCTGCTCGATACGCTCACGGCACGCGAGAACATCGCCCTGCCGCTCACCATCGCCCGTACAAACTCGGCAGAGATCTCGACCCGCGTGCAGGATGTGGCAGCACGCCTGTCCATCAGTCAGGTGCTCGACAAGTATCCCTACCAGATGTCCGGCGGCCAGCAGCAGCGCGTTGCCGCGGCTCGCGCGCTCGTCACCGACCCCACCATGATCATGGCCGACGAGCCCACCGGCGCCCTCGATTCCAAGAGCGCTCGCCTGCTGCTCGAGAGCCTGGAGGCCCCTAACCGCCGCCTGCGCGCCACGGTGCTCATGGTCACGCACGACAGCTTTGCCGCCAGCTACACGAGCCGCGTGCTGTTCATTCGCGACGGCAAGATCTTCACCGAGCTGCGCCGCGGCGACACCGACCGCCGAGAGTTCTTCGACCGCATTATGGAGGTCGTTGCCATGATGGGCGGTGAGGGCTCCGATGCTCTGTAAACTCGCTTGGGGCAACGTCCGCCGCGCCGGCCGCGACTACCTCGTCTACCTTTTGACGCTCACCCTGGGCGTCACGGTCTTCTATGCCTTTAACACCATCTCGATGCAGGTCGACATCGCCGGCATCGATGAAAAGGGCTTGGCACAGGTTATGGGCAGCATGCTCGGCGACCTGACGTACTTTTTGGCCGGTGTCATGGCCTTTTTGATGGTGTATGCCAATAACTTCATCATGAAACGCCGCAAGAAGGAGTTTGGCCTGTACCAGGTGCTCGGCATGGGGCGCGGGCGCGTCGCCACGATCATGGCGCTCGAGACCGTGATAGTATCGGTCGTGGCCTTTGTCGCCGGCATTGTGCTGGGTGTGGGACTCTCCCAGCTCATGACGTTCTTTACGGCCTCGCTCTTTAAGACGCAGATTGCCAATTTCCACTTCTTTTTCTCGGTGCATGCGTTCAACCTGACCCTTGCCTGCATGCTCGTAATGTTTGCGCTCACGCTACTGCTGAACCTTCGTGCCGTGCGTCGTACCAAACTCATCGAGCTTATGGGTGCCGAGCGTCGCAACGAGAGCATCAAGACACGCAACCCCTGGATCGCGATTGCCATCTTTGCCGTGGGCGTGGTGCTTGTGGGCGTGGCCTATTACCGTCTGCTACGTGATGGGTTCCCGCTAACCGCGACGGACAGCAAGCTGCAAGAGGCCATGAGCCAGTTTGGCATTACAACCGCTATGGTTACCGTGGGTACCTTTGCGCTGTTCTGGGGACTCTCGGGCATGCTTATCAAGCTGCTGCAGAGCCTGCGCAGCGTGTATTGGCGCGGCCTCAATATGTTTACCGTGCGCCAGCTTGCGGCCAAGGTTAATACGGTGTGCTTTTCGATGGGCGTCATCGCAATGCTCCTGTTTTTGGCCATCACCTCGGTGACGTGCGGTATGTCGATTGCCAACGTGATGAACGAAAACCTGGAGCGCTATAACCCTGTAGACGTGTCTCAGACGTATGTCTATTACACGCCCGATACGTTCGACTACTACAAAGAGTACGTCAATCCGTCTGATGAAGCCGATCGTATGGTGCTGGCCGATACAACGGTCGATTTGTACCCCGCATGGCACGGTAAGGGCAAGTCGGCGGGCAACAACGACGAGACCGGCAAGAAGGTCAATATCGCCGATGTTGCCGGTGAGCATGTGCAGATCGATTCGTATCTGAGTTACCCGCTTGGCGGCTCGGATCCTTCGGTGACTCCAAGTGAAATGTGCAAGACCATGGGCGAAAAGCTTCCCAAGGCATTCGGGGGTAGCAATGCCGATGCGATGGGTCTGTTTGTGACGCCGGCGAGCCAGTACAACAAACTGCGCCAGATGATGGGCGAGGAGCCGGTGAGCATTGGCCGCGACCAGTATCTGCTCACGTGTGATATGGGCGGCGAGCTGGTCGAGCTGTACACCAAGTATATGGCTGGCGGCCATGCCCTTACCTTGGGCGGGCATACGCTCAAGCCCGCAACCGATAAGTCGGACGAAGATACGGCGGCCATCGCCAACTCGGCGATGGGCAGTAATCCGGGTACCGTCGTCGTTGCCGACGAACTGTTGTCCCAACTTAATCTGCAGCCGTATTCCAGTAGCCTGCTCGTTAACTACAAACAGGGGATGGATACGACCGAGGCAGACGAGAGCATTAAATACACTTTGCTCGACAATCTGCTCGTTGACGGCAAAGAGCCGGGGGTGTGGGGAACCTTCATCACACGCTCCGAGATGTACACGCAAGCAGCGCAAATGGACGGCATGATTAGCTATCTGGCCATCTACATTGGCTTTGTATTGGTCGTTGCATGCGCGGCGATTCTGTCGATCCAGCAACTCTCCAACGTGGCCGACGGCAGCCGCAGCTATCGTGTGCTGGCACAGATCGGCTGCGACGACCGCCAGATCCGCCATTCGGTGATGGCGCAGCAAGCGGTATTCTTCCTGTTCCCGCTGGCAGTGGGCCTGGCGCACTCCTTTGTGGCACTTAAGGTGATCATCGAGCTGGTGAGCATATTCGGAAATATGAGCATCGGCGGCACCGTGGGCCTCACCTGTGCAATCTTCCTGGCAGCCTACGGCGGCTACTTCTTGGTGACCTACCTCATGAGCGCCGGCATGGTGCAAGCTGCCATCGCCACCCGCTACAGCGAGTAACAAGCGGGCAAAACCGTCGCAAAATTAGAGGCGTATGACCGCCGCGAAGGGACCAGGGGCCCTTTCGCGGCGGTTTTTGCCAATCTGGTGCGTCTCAGATACAAGTGAGTAGACTTTTTTGAACCTGCCGAGCACATCGCGACAAATGATCTATAAAACTGCAGGTCAGAGCTGTGGCGTTTTGGGGCGTGCTTGGCCTCCTGCAAAAAGCCTACTCACTTGGTTTTTCTGCTAGAAGACCGCCACGAGGGAAGGCAACTCCCCCGGGTAGTCGTTGGGGACGTTCTTAAACGACTAGTCAAACAAGAACGTCCATTACAGTCGAAATTGTCAGCCCGGGACC
>URTL01000112.1 GCA_900550785.1 uncultured Collinsella sp.
TGCGTTTGGCGGTCAGCCGTCGGCGCGCTTACACCAACATTTCCGACGCGATCTTGGTCAGCTGAGCGGCAAGTTCCAGCTGATACGTTTTTGCTACCCAAAAGGAGGCGGTAGCTCATGACCCATTGCAATGACCAGCTCATCGACCAACTGCTCACTCAAGCCGAACAAGAGGGGCGCTGTCTGATTCCCCCGAGCACGGCGGTCCGAAAAGCGCTCCTTCGGCGCACCGGCAGCGCGGTCGTCTCCCCCATGCCGGGACTGTTCGCGCGCAAAATGCGCTGGGATGAGCTCAACCGGGCGCAGCGTCATTGCGAGATTATTCGCGCCCTTGCGATCATCCACCCCGATTGGACGTTCTGCTCGTTTTCGGCAGCTTGCCTGCTGGGGCTCGAGGTCTCGTGGCGGCACCTGAATGTCGTGCATGTCTGCAGCTCGACAAAGCCGTCGGCTCGCCCAGGCGTCCGAATCCAGCGGCATCAGATTGAGCCGGCCGGAGCAATACACAGAGCCGGCATATCGGTAACGCCGCCCATCCAAACGGTCACAGATTGCCTGCTGCAAACTGGTTTTGCCGATGGCATGCCCATTGCCGATTCGGCGATCCTAAAGCTCGGCCTTGCGCGGGAACAGCTGATGGAGGCCGTTGAGCAACGAGCGACTGCCCGCAATGGTCGCGCAATCCGCACCGCCCTCACAACGCTTCGATATGCCGACGCCCGCGCCGAGAGCGGCGGGGAATCGGTCGCCCGAGCCGTCATGATCGAGACGGGCTTTGCGCCCGACAGGCTTCAATACGAGCTGACGGACCCCTTCGATTCGGCCAAACCCATACGAACGGACTTTGCCTGGGAGCGCCAGGCGCGGGAACTCACGCTGGGCGAGCTCGACGGGCTCATCAAATATACCGACCAGACCATGCTGGCCGGACGCACCACCGCCGAGGCGCTCGTTGCCGAACGACAGCGCGAGGCGCACCTATCGCTCTACGGTCACCCCCTGCTGCGCTTTACCATGAACGAGGTCCGCTCAGCAGGAATGCTCGCCAAAAAGCTGCAGACGGCAGGCATCCGGCAGACCGCGCTGCCGACATGGCTCAACGACGTGGATCTGTAGGGCTGTTGAGCTTATGCCCGTCTGCTTGGCAAAGCGGGACACACTTTCCGGTTGGCAGCACCCGCGGAAACCAGGGCCCAGATTGAGTGTTCAAAACGGGGTGCGCTTTCCATATGGCATGCCTAGCGGAAAGCACATCCCATAATCGAGGTTCAGAACGGGACGCGCTTTCCGGTTGAAGCCTCAGGCGGAAACCGCATCCCGGAATAAACGCTCAAACTGGGACGCAGTTTCCGCTGAGGTTCCATCCGGAAACTGTGTCCCACTCCGAGCGTCAATTCTGGGATGAACTTTCCGCCAGAGGGTTCAGCCGGAAACGGCATCCCACTCTGAAGCGAAATTCTGGGACGCAGTTTCCGGTTGAGGGCTGTTCCGGAAAGTGCGTCCCATTCCAGGCGCGGATTCCGGGATGCACTTTCCGTTTGAAGCTCCAACCGGAAAGTGCATCCCACTCTGGAGCCAAATTCCGGGACACGCTTTCCGCTAGAGGCTCAAAAGGAAAGCGCATCCCATTCTGAGTGGCAATTCCGGGACACAGTTTCCGCTCCAAACAAAAGGCCCCGGCTCGCGATGGAGCTGGGGCCAAAGGCGCAGCGTATGTAGTTGATGTTGAGCGCGAACGGCCCGTCAACAATGGCCGTCCACGCTCTACCCTACCCGCGGTTGCGGACGCGGCTGTAGGGCGTATCCACCATGGGCAGATCGGGACGCAGCTTGCCGTCAAACGCGCGGTAGGCGTTCTGCACGGCGGGCGCCGTGGGGATCGTTGCGATCTCGCCGATGCCCTTGCCGCCGTATGCCACGGGCAGCAGTTCGTCCTTCTCCACGTAGATGGCGTGGATATCCGGAATCTCGGGCGCACGGAACAGCCCGAGCGTACCGTACCTTGCCTGGGGCACGCAGTCCTTGAGCGGCCAATCCTCGGTAAGCGCATAGCCCATACCCATGAGCACGCCGCCTTCGATCTGACCCTGGATGGAGATGGGGTTGACCACCTTGCCGGAATCGTGCGCGGCATAGACCTCGCTCACGCGACCGTCATCATCCAAAATGACCACATGCGTGGCAAAGCCGTAGCAGATGTGACTCTTGGGATTGGGGACGTCGGCGCCCAGTTTGTCGGTCGGCTCCAGGTACACGTAGCCAAACTCGCAGCCCTCGAGCGCCTTGATGGCGGCCGCAGGATCTTGAGGATGCATACCCTGGCCGGCAACGAGTTCCTGCGTGCGCAACTGGTAGGCGCGACCGTCGTCGTACTCGATCTTGACGCCGTCGCCATGCGCGCTCACGGGAGCATCGGGCGCAGGCTTGCCAGCCTCGATGCCAACCATGGCATCGCGCAGCAAGAAGGCGGCACCGCGCACGGCCTCGCCGGTCACGACCGTCTGACGCGAGCCAGACGTGGTGCCGGAGTCGGGTGCGTTCTCGGTGGAGCACTCGCCATTGGCAATGCAGCTCAGCGGCAGACCGCAGGTCTCGGCAACGTCCTGTAAAAAGACCGTGTTGCAGCCCTGGCCGATGTCGGACGTGGCGGCATAGACCACGGCCACGCCGTTCTCGACGCGAATCTTGCAGCGGCCGGCGTCGGGCAGGCCCACGCCCACGCCGGCATTCTTCATGGCGCAGGCGATACCGGCGTGTCCGGGATGCGCGTAGTAGGCATCCTTGACCTCGAGCAGCGTCTCCTTCAGCGCCGTGGAGCAGTCGGCAATCTGGCCGTTGGGCAGAACCTCGCCCGGCTCGATGGCGTTACGGTAGCGGATCTCCCACGGATCCAGGCCAACCTTCTCTGCCAGCAGGTCGATCAGGCTCTCGAGTGCAAACTCGGACTGGCAGACGCCAAAGCCGCGGTAGGCGCCAGCGGGCGGGTTGTTGGTGTAGTAGCCAAAGCCGCGGATATCGGTGTTCTGGTACTTGTAGGGGCCGACGGCGTGCGTGCAGGCGCGCTCGAGCACCGGGCCGCACAGCGACGCGTAGGCGCCGGTGTCAAAGTTGATCTCGCAGTCCAGGCCGGTAAAGTTGCCCTCGGCGTCGCAACCCAGCGTAAAGGTGCCGTCCATGGCATGGCGCTTGGGATGGAACGCGAGCGACTCGGCACGCGTGAGCTTGCACTTCACGGGACGCTGGAACTTATATGCGGCGAGCGCGGCCAGGTGCTGGATGGACACGTCCTCCTTGCCGCCAAAGCCGCCGCCCACGAGCATGGTCTCGACGACCACGCGCTCGGGCTCGTTATCCCAGCCAAACATATGGGCGCACTCTTTGCGCGTATCGTAGGCGCCCTGGTCGGTCGACTCCACCTTGACGCCGTTCTTGTACGGGAAGGCGACGGCGCACTCGGGCTCCAAGAAGGCATGCTCGGTAAAGGGCGTGGTAAAGCGCTGCGTCACGGTGAACGCGCTCTCTGCCAGCGCCTTGGCGGCGTCGCCGCGCGTCACGTGACGGCTCTGGCACACGTTGTCCTTGAGCTCCACCGTGTTGCCAAAGGCAAAGAAGCTGTCGTGCAGGCACGGGGCGTCGGCAGCCTTGGCCTCGGCGATATTGCGCACGGGCTCCAGCGGCTCGTAATCAATCTTTACGAGCTTCTTGGCCTTCTCGAGCGTCGCCTCGTCCTCGGCAACCACCAGCGCGATGGCGTCACCCACGCAGCGGGTGATATCGCCCGCCGCGATCATGACGTCCCAGTCCTGGATAAGGTGGCCGACCTGGTTGACCGGCACGTCCTCGGCGCGCAGGATACCCACCACGCCGGGCAGGGCCTCGGCCTTGGAGGTATCGATGGAGAGCACACGGGCGCGCGGGTACTTGGAGCGCACGGCGCTGGCGTAGGTCAGACCCGGCTGATCGAGCTCGTCGATGTCGTCGGGATACTTGCCCTCGCCGAGCACCTTCTTGCGCACGTCGATACGGAAGGCGCGCTTGCCCACGCCGTAGTCGTCGCCGCGCTCTAGGTCCTCGTCGATCTGCTTTTCGCCGCGGAGCACCGCAGCGGCCAGCGAGATGCCCTCGATAATCTTTTTGTAGCCGGTGCAGCGGCAGACGTTACCGCGAATGGCGTACTTGATCTGCTCCTCGGTGGGCTCGGGATCCTCGGCGATAAGCGCCGCACCCGCCATGACCATGCCGGGGATGCAAAAACCGCACTGCACGGCGCCCACGGCGCCAAAGGCGTACACAAAGGCCTCGCGCACGTCCTCGGGCAGGCCCTCGACGGTCACGATGTTGCGGCCGGCGGCAAGAGCGGTGGTCAGCACGCACGCCTTGACGGCCGCACCGTCCACATGGATGGTGCAGGTACCGCACGCGCCCTCGGAGCAGCCGTCCTTGGCGGAGTGAATGTGCAGGTCGTCGCGCAGGTAGCGCAGCAGCGGCTTGTTCTGCGTCGTCGTGCGCTCGACGCCGTTAACGGTAAAAGTGAATTCCTGTGCCATGGTGATTCCCTTCTACACGCCGGCGGCGATGCCGGTGCGGTCGTGGATGGCGCCATGAGGACAGACGACGGCGCACATGCCGCACGACAGGCAGTCCACGCCGTCGATATGGGCACAGTTGTCCTCGATGCGGATAGCGCCGGCGGGGCACTTTTTGGCGCACATGCCGCAACCGATGCAGCTCGTGTCGCAAATCTTGCGCGCAATGGCGCCCTTATCGGTGTTGTTGCAGCGTACCAGAATGTTCTGGTAGCCGGGAACGAAGGCAATCACGCGCTGCGGGCACGCCATGCCGCACAGACCACAGCCCGTGCATTTTGAGCGATCCACGCGGGCGATGCCATCGACCAGCGCAATGGCACCGTGGGGACAGGCCGTGACACAGGCGCCACAGCCAATGCAGCCTTCGCTGCAGCGGGCGTCGCCGCCTGCAGAGGCGCAACCGCTTCCGCAGGCAACGTAGGCCACGTTATGTTGAATGGATTTGGCCATAAGAGACTCGCCTATTTCTTAAGAAGGTACGAATAGTTGTCGCGCACAGCCCTGATGGTCAGGCGGACGGCCTCGGGAAGACCGGTGTTGACGGCATCGACCGAGACGGTGCGGACCGTGCCGGCGACGCGGACCTTAAAGTGATCCTCGTCCACGGCCAGGAAGCCCTCGTTCTCGGAGTTCTCCATGTCCTCCTCGCTCCAGAACAGGGTGAGCTTGTCCTTGTAGGGACGACCTTCCTGGTAGGGGCAGAACACGGCGCAGTTGCCGCACTCGTTGCACATGCCGTCGACATGGACGACCTGATGCTTGGCCAGGCCCGGCACCTTAATGGCAACGTTGGCGCGGTTGGGGCACACGTCGCAGCAGACCTCGCACACCGAGCCGCAGCCCAAGCAGCGGGTCTTGGTGCAGTTGCGCTTGTCGCGGCACAGCGATCCCTTGCGCTCGTAGCAGGTGTCCTCGCGACCGGCCTGCTCGTTGCAGTCGGCGTACTTGTTAAAGTCCACACCGGCAATGGCACGGGCAACCTCGGCGGCGTCGGCGATAGCCTCGACCACGGTGGCCGGACCGCGACGGCAATCGCCTGCAGCCCAGACGCCCTCGACGCCGGTGGAGGTGGCGGCAAGGCGACCGCGACGGTCGTGTTCGACGCCCGCGGCATCGTACAGGCTGGCATCGATGCCCTCGCCCACGGCGCAGATCACCGTGGTGGCGGAAAGCTCGACGGTCTCGCCCGTGGCGACGGGGCTGCGACGGCCGCTTGCATCCGGCTCACCGAGCTCCATAACATCGCAGGTCAGCACGGCGCCGTTGAGCGCCTTGGGCGCCAGCAGCTCGCAGAACTCAACGCCGTCTGCCAGAGCAAAATCGAGCTCTTCCTCGTCGGCGGGCATCTGCTTCTTGGTGCGGCGGTAGACCAGGCGCACGTTCTTCACGCCGGCCAGGCGCTTGGCCACGCGGGCGGCATCCATGGCGGTGTTGCCAGCGCCAATGACCACGACGTCCTCGCCCAGCTCGAGCTTCTCGCCCTTCTTGGCGGCCTCGAGGAACTCCAGCACGTCAAGCTCGGCACCCTCGCCCAGGCCCGCAGAGCCGGGCATCCAGGCACCGGTGGCCACGACCACGTCGGTAAAGCCCAGGGCCTTGAGCTCGTCAATGGAATCCACGCGAGCATTGAGCTGCACCTTGGCGCCAAAGGCCAGGCAGAGCTCGGCATCGTGGGAGATATCGTCGCTCGCAATGCGGAACTCGGGGATGACGTGACGGACCACGCCGCCGAGCGAATCGCGGGCCTCAAAGATGGTGACGGGCACGCCGGCACGCGTCAGGAAGAACGCTGTCGCCAGACCGGCCGGACCGCCGCCGATAA
>URTL01000113.1 GCA_900550785.1 uncultured Collinsella sp.
GGTCGGCTCATCGGGCATCCCCATCCAGCCGATCAGAATGTGGCGACCGTCCTCGGCCGTGAACTCCTGCGGCGCATAGAAGTCAAAACCGGCGTCCCACAGGCGGAACTCGCCCAGCTCATAGGCACCGTCACCACCGGTAATATTGCCCGTTACAGGCATGTAGCCAGCAGCGTATACGTTCCCGCGGTCCCAACGACCGCCCTCAAGGCCCTGGGGCGAGAACGACAAAAATGCAGCGGTATCGCCATTCGCATCGAGCTCAATATAGCCAGGGCACTCCCACATAAAGCCAAAACGCTCGGGCGTAGACACACGGCTCTCGAGCTCCCAGCTCAGCATATCGGCCGAGCCATACACCAAGATCTCGCCCACATCGCGACCGGCGCCCTCGCCGTGCATGGCGCAAAATCGACTATCGACATGCGGACCATCCACGCGACGACGGGCGCCCAGCACCATGTGATAACGCCCGTCCGCGTCACGCCACACCTTGGGATCGCGCACGTGGCAGGTCAAATCCTCGGGATAATCCTCGGACGCCAGCACCACGCGCTTTTGGTTGAACTCCCGACCGGCAAGGCCATCAACGCTCTCGACATAAACAGTATCGGCGCGGCGGCCGGTATTGACGTAGTCGTACGTGCCGTCTGCATCGGAAAGCTTAACGTTACCCGTGTACAGTACGCGAATGCGGCCGTCCTCGGCAAGCGCGGAACCCGAATACACACCATGGCAATCGAACGGCTCGTCGGGCAGCAGCGGGGCGCCAACGTAATCCCACGTCATAAGATCGCGACTCGTCGCATGGCCCCAGACCTTAACGCCACCCTCGACATCAAAGGGCGCATATTGAAAATAAGCATGGAACACGCCACCCGCCTGGCAAAGACCGTTGGGGTCGTTGAGCCAACCCGTCGGCGGCATAATATGGAAGCGCTGACCATACGTGCCATGGCCGCACTCAGAGGCGGCAGCGTCAACAGCGGCAACCAACTTTGCAAGGTCGCGACCAAGTGCATTAGACATATCAAAGTCCTAACGAATCGAAAGTAACAAGGCGCCAGAGGTCGGCACCAGATACGGGAAACGCCCGCGAGCATACAACCCGCGGGCACCCCTCAATCAAAAGCTCTTAGGCCTGCTCGGAAGCCTTGGGCTCGTCCTTGTACAGGACAAACGAGACGCCAAAGGAAACCAGCGCGGCGACCGCAAACATAATCGCGTACTGCACGGGCTGGGCCAGGCACAGCAGGATACCGAAGATACCGGTAACGCCGGTGCCGGAAGCGGCAAGCGAGGTGAGCGCGCAGACCAGGGCACCGCAACCGCCGCCGATGCAGCCGGCGATGAAGGGCTTAAAGAAGCGCAGGTTCACACCAAAGATGGCAGGCTCGGTAATGCCCATGAAGGCGGACAGGGCCGAAGGAAGCGCCAGGCCCTTGATCTTGGCATCGCGGGTCTTAAAGGCAACGGCGAGCGCGGCGCCACCCTGGGCGATGTTGGCGGCGCTGGCGATGGGCAGCCAATAGGTCACGCCGTACTGGGCGAGCTGGCCCAGGTCGATGGCGGTGTACATCTGGTGGATACCGGTAACGACCGTGGGAGCATAGAACAGTCCGACGATAAAGGAACCGATTCCGAAGGGCAGGGTCAGCAGAGCCTGGATCAGACCGAGGATGGCGTTCTCGGCCCACACAAAGATGGGACCGACGGCAACGAGCGTCACGAGCACGGTCACGAACACCGAGACGAGCGGGGTCACAAAGAGGTCGAACATCTCGGGAACGATCTTGTGCAGGCGCTTCTCGAGGAAGGCCAGAATAGCGCAGGCGATGACGATGGGGATAACGTAGCCTTGATAACCGACCCACTCAAAGCCGTACACACCGGGGATGACGTTGACCATGGTCTGCACGCCCTCGGAGGCAACCGTGTAGGCGCTCTGCAACGAGGAGTTGATGAACGCACCACCGACGACGGCGCCCAGATACGGGTTGGCGCCAAAGGCCTTAGCGGCGGAGTAACCGATCAGGATCTGCAGAATGCCAAAGGACGTGCCCGAGACCAGGTCGGCGATTTTATAAATAAAGTTATTGGTGTCGAGCGCGATAAAGCCGTTGGAGGCCATAAAGTTGAGGGCACTCATAATGCCCAGCAGCAGGCCCGAAGCCACGATGGCGGGGATGATAGGGACAAAGACGTCGCCGAGCACCTTAATTGCTCGCATAAAGATGTTCTGCTGCTGCGCCGCGGCCTCCTTGACCTCGGCCTTGGTGGCAGCCTCGACGCCGCTGAGCGCAATGAAATCGTCGTAGACCTTATTGACGGTGCCAGTGCCAAAGATAATCTGGAGCTGGCCCTGGGCCTCAAAGACGCCCTTAGCGCCGTCGATATTCTCGAGGGCCTCCTTGTCAACCTTGGCGTTATCGGCAATCACCAGGCGCAAACGCGTGGCGCAATGCGCGGCAGAGACGACGTTGTCGGCGCCACCGATGTTGTCGAGCACCTCTTGGGCTGATTTGCGGTAGTCCATGACTTCCCTTTCCTCCAACGGGCGCATTTGCACCCGGCCATCTTTGACACTTACACTGTAATCGTTTTCAGTTTCATATGTCTGTAATCGTTTTCATAGTAGGGTGAACGGTAGGAAAAAGCCGGCGAATGGTAGTTTTACGGCAAAAACAGACGGGTCAGGGACAGGCAGGCGTGCCCAAAGCCTAGACATTCATAAGCTGGTGGCCGAGCTTGAGCGTCTTGAGGCCGCTCTCCCCCTCCACGCCATCGAGCGTGTTGAGCAACATATTGGTCGCCTCGACGCCACTGGTCAGGTAGCCATAGTGCACGGTGGGAATGCCGCCCGTCAGCGCGCGCAAAAACGCGTTGTCGCCAAAACCGCTTACGCGGTGTATGCCCTCGCCCATGCCGCGAACCTCATCGATGGCACGCAGCGCGCCCGCCGCCATGGTGTCGGTCGCGCAGGCGATAAACGAAACATCGGGAGCGACGGAAAGCAGTTCACGCGCCGCACCATAGCCCGAGTCGAGCGTAAAGGACCCCTGGCGAATCAGGCTCGGATCAAGCGCCACGCCCGCGGCGCGCAAGCCGGCCTCAAGACCGCGACGGCGGTCATAACCGGCCGCGCGGTCCTCTTCGGTAACTCCAATGTAGGCGATCTTGCCGTCCACGCGGCCCGCAAGCGCATGGCCCAGCTCAAAGGCGGCCTCGTAATCGTCGTGATAGACGCACGCCGCGCCCTCGACATTCTGGCCGATCAGCACGATCGGCGCGCGGCACGACTCAATCGCCCGACGATGCTCGTCGGTGATCATGGTTGCCACCAGCACAATGCCATCAACTGGGTGGTTTTGGAATAAATCGAGGTATTCGAGCTCGCGATCGGCCGCGTTGTCGGTATTGGCAAGCAGCATCTGGTAGCCACGGCGACCGAGCACCTGGCCAATGCCAGCGGTAATGCGGCTCACGGATTCCGAGTTGATCTTGGGCACGATGACACCGATGAGCTTGGTGGAGCCGGTGCGCAGCGCACGAGCCTGGCTGGACCGAACGTATCCGGTCAGCTCAATCGCCCGCTTAATGCGCTCGGCCTTGTCCGCCGATATGTAGCCACCGTTGAGGTAGCGCGAGACGGCGGCGCTCGAAACGCCGGCCAGCTCGGCCACATCTTTCATCTTTACCACGAGTACCCCTGTCATTGAAATCGCTTTCACCATGATACCCGTGAGGAGCTGCATTCGTGTCGCAAGACAGGACGTCACGGTCAATTTAGCTGTCGTAGCACGGGCATCGCAGGGCTTCAGCTAGAAACGTCGAAATATAAGTTCCGAATCAGTCAAACTACCGATTCGGCACCCCGTTACATTTGCAAGCGGTGGCATGCAAAATCCAAATCGAGAACAGCTTACTCACTTTGGAAAGACGCATCGCTGTCCGCTGCCAATTCCGAAGGAAGAATTGCCGGCAGCGTCAAAGCCCCCATGGGCGAAAGTCCAGTAACGACCATCAGATAGCTCTTAGCGTGACCATACGCCATGGAAATCGCATTAGAGAGAAGATAACGGCGCGCTTCATCGTCTGAAATATCGAACGGCAATTTTGTAGACACCGAAATAGCGACCGACACATCAGCGCGCATTTTTTCCTTTGCATCGTCTCTATCAATCAAACTGCCACACACATACAGCTTTAAGTCTGCACGCTCGCCCGCCTTGTTCCTCAATAGATGGACGTCCTGATAACTAACGTCAACTTTTAAATCCATATTCTGGGAGGGCTCATTCTCAATATGAAAAGTTGAGTCGACAACAAACAAATGAACAACCTGAATAGGCGCAATGAAATCCTTACTCATGCAGCCAAACCTCCCGGAATCATCTCAAAGTCCAATCGTTTAGCCGAGCAGTCGCTGTTAAATGAAGACCATTGTTCTCGGACAGAGTTATTAGACGAAGAAAACGGCGCCTCATTCGAATAACTGGAAATGACCTGTGGAATAATTTTGACACCCAGCGCAAGCTCAAACTTTGCGATTGTTTTCAGCGTCATGTTGGGCTGAGAATTCAACAATTTCGAAAGCGACTGAAGACTCACGCCCATACGCTTTGCCAGCTCGCTTTTACTCAAGCCCGAGCGCTGCATCTCGCGATGAACAATAAACTCAATATCTAGTGCGTGCTCATAGGCACGGGTTTCGCTCGTTTCCGTTTCCGCGTAAAAGTCTGATAAATCGACCTTAACCATTACAAGTCTCCGTTTCGTAAGCGGGCAAAAAAGCCGACGCTATGACTCCAAAAGCCGCTTTGCTATCGGGGCCAACTTTTTTGCGCGTTTAATTTCTTTGGAAATATTTCCCGAGCCTTGATGGCCCTTAAACCAAAAAAGCAAAACAATCTTGTCCACGCCTTGGCAAATCGCGTAGACCATTTCTCGATTAACCCCATCAAAACCCTTGAGTTCGTATAGCCCAATCTTAGGCTCGATACATCGAAGCTTTGACGTTCCAGTGACATCCTTTAGCCCGTAATCATAGATTTTTGAAATCTGATTGATCATTTTACGGGCGGTAAACTTCGTTTTAGGATCAGACATCATCTTCTGAAACTGTGAGTTCTCAGGGGAGGTGGTTAATTCCCAAAAAGGTCGTCCCTCGGGATCAGCATATTCGACAAGCTCATAGTCACTAGCCAAAGGCCACCCCCTCTACTTCAGAAGAAACCAAATATGGTTAACTTATAAGTTAAGTTTAGTCAAATTCAAATATATGGCAAGCCCCAAGCCGTGTTCAAGCAATCTGCATTATTGACTCAGAGAAATGTGGGAAAGAAGCGGCAGAAACTACATTGTCAAATAAAGCCCCCAGCGAAGTGCCCGAACTTTTATGGTGACCAACAACATACCTAGAAGACGAAGGCAAGGCACGCAACCACCCAGTCACCGTGGCCGGTCTTAGGGAGCGCGGCGGTTTGCGTTGTTGCGGGCTAGGTCTTCTTGGCAGTCTTGGTCGCAGGCGTCTTGGAGGACGCGGGCGCAGGCTTGGCGTCCGACTTGGGCGACGAATCAGGCGTGGGGGCGGGTTTTCGCTGGACTTGGTCTCATCACCGGGCTTTTCTTCGCTACCGGGCTTTGTATCCCCCGCGGGATTGCCACCGGTGGGCTCATCGGTATCGGGCTGGGTCTTCCCCGCCGGCGGCTGGGCGCCTGTGGGTTCAATTACCACATGCTGAGCTACGGCCCCGCTGGCATCCATAACACAGGCGGCACCAAAGGCCCCGTCCATCGGCGTCACAAACTGCGCCGACGTAAGTGAGCCACTCTCGCAGGCAGCATCGGCTATGGCGCCGGTCGCGTCCACCCAGGAGGCGTCCACAGCAAACTGGCCATCGGAGGCGTACAGGCCAAAGAAGCAGCAGCCCTCACCCGATCCGCTGCTAGCAGCAGCAACGTGCGAGCCGCCCAGCCGGGGCCCGAGACACCCGGCTCGTCGTAGGTCTGCCTCGCGATGGTTAGGCTATCCGCACCCGCGGCATAAGGAGGCCCGCCCAGCAAAACACATAGGCAGGCCACAGCAACAAGCAGAATGTGACGACGACGATGATGGTTGGACAAAACGACTGACATGACCACTCCGACGATCGCGTCGGAAATGTTGGTGTAAGCGCGCCGACGGCTGACCGCCAAACG
>URTL01000114.1 GCA_900550785.1 uncultured Collinsella sp.
CATCCATGCCGCCAACGAGCACATCGGTGTCGACGTCTACAAGCGTGGCATCGAGTTCTATGTGGCCTTCCTCGCCAACCTCGAACATCTGTAAGACAGAACTATTCGATGAGACGCGCCGCGAAGCAGCAGAATAAGGGAGCGATCTAAATTTCGAGCAATGGGGCCGGACGGGAGCATTTCCCGTCCGGCCCCTTCCGGTCCCCATTCCCCGCGCCCTCGTGATCTACATTGCGATAGCCCGCTGGACAGGAACGATCTTGTCAAGCTCCGGTTCGATCCGCCTTTTCTCGGCCTCAAGGTCAAACGCCACCTGAGCGCGCAGCCAATAACCATCCGTCAGGCCAAAATAACGGCAAAGACGGAGGTCGGTGTCGGCCGTCACGCGACGTTTTCCCAAGACAATCTGCCCGATACGCTGAGCCGGAATCCCGGTCTCTTTCGCAAGGCGATATTGAGAAATGCCCATGGGAACAAGAAACTCCTCTTTGAGAAGCTCACCAGGAGTCACTGGCGACAGCAAATCGGACGAGGTCTCATCACTTGTGATAATCGACGATTTCGACATTCCAAGCCATCTCCTGTCTCCACTCAAAACAGACCCGATAGCGCTCGTTAACACGGATGCTATATTGACCGGCACGATCGCCCTTCAAAGCTTCCAGGCGATTGCCCGGCGGAACGCGAAGATCATCAAGCGAAGCACAAACCTGCAGTTGGCGAATCTTCCTCAACGCAACACGCTCAAAGGGCACGAACCTCCTGACCCGCACACCCATGGCAAAGCGTTCGGTATCCTCATCTTCATACGATGCAATCATAGTATCGCCTTACGTTAGTAACGTCAAACGTTTCTATAGACTTACATCTCTATTATAGCGTACATTTGTTCGTATTTTCTAGAGCAGGTATCCTTCGCCAATTAACCAAGCAGAAGCAATCGTTTGTAGACATCGAGGCCTTTGAGCAGAATTTCCTCGTCAAAGAGCATGGTATCGGTATGCAGAGCGCTCGTGGCATAGGCGGGACAGCCATCCGGATCACTCGGGTTTTCTTGACCCTCCGGCACGCCCGTGCCCAGCAAGAAGAACACGCCCGGCAGATGGCGCTGATAGAACGCGAAATCCTCGGCGATTAGCAGCGGCTCGTCCACAAGTTGCAACTCGGACAAGGCAGGCGCAATGCAGGCAAACAACTCAGGGTCGTTATCGACCGGTGGATAGCCCTCGGCAAAGTCAAGATCATACGTGCAGCCCGTTGCGGTGCACGCCTCGTCGAGCACACGGCGTACGCCTTCGCGCGCACGGTCGAACATGTCGTCCGTAAACACACGTAGGCTGCCGGCAACATGGGCCTCCCCCGCCACCGCGTTGCAAACGGTGCCAGCCTGCAGCAGGCCAAACTTGCCGATACAGGGCTCGTCGGTGCCCAGCTCGTCCATCAGCTCGCGCTCGGCAACCAAAAACTTAGCTGCCGCCAACGCGGCATCGTGCGACTCCCCAACCGGCACACCATAGGTCTTAGCAATGTGGATGCTCGTACCGTGAATATGGATATGCGTCTCGCTCGAACGCGCCAGCAGCGGACCGGAACAACTCGCCAACGTGCCGGCAGGCAGATCGGGCCACACATGGAAGCCAAAAATGCGGTCGGCCCCATAGCGCTCGAACACACCACTCTCGCATACCGTCTTGGCACCACCGGTCGTTTCCTCGGCCGGCTGGAACACAAAAAGAACGTTGCGCCTAATGGCGCCCGGCTGTTCGCGAATCGTACGGTCGACATACGTCGCGGCGGCAAGCGCCATGGCCATGTGTCCGTCATGTCCGCAAGCGTGCATCTTGCCGGGATGGGTCGAGGCAAAGGCTGCTCCCGTCGCCTCCGCGATGGGCAGCGCGTCCATATCGGCGCGAATCGCCGTGGCATGCGCGGCATCAACGCCGGCGTCGAAGAAAGCACAGACGCAGCTGGGGCACGGATGGGTCACTTCGCAGGTGAGCGGTGCCAGCACGCCCTCGATATAGGCAATGGTTTGCGGAAGATCGAAATCGAGCTCCGGAATGCGATGGAGATCGCGGCGGTAGCGACGGAGTTCTTGGAGCTCGGTCATAGAGGATCCCTTCGTGAGGCACATCTGTTGCAACTTATTGTGATACAGGATTGTGGCGCACATGTTTCCAGCATATCCCTGCATTTTTTAAACGTTATATACGAATACTCTTGTTTGGTAAAGTGCAACGTGGTAGGGTCGTTACCACTTGATAGAGGCGCGGGCACGAAGAACCGCGGGCGAGCCGGCAGGCTTTGACCCCGTGGGGAGGCGAAACCCGCCGAACTGGGCTTTTCGGGCACGAACAACCTGGTGGGCCTGTGGGAAACACCCACAGGACTGTCTGCAGCAATGCGGGAGCGCTATCCGGACATTGGGTCCACGCTATGCGGATTCGATGCGCAGATGGCGCCGTCTGGATAGCGAGGTTTACGGGACATGGCATTGACCCCCAACGAGGCATATGCGGCCAAGCAGCCGTTTGTGGACAAGGAGACACTCGAGCATATCGTCGAGCAGTTCCCCACGCCGTTTCATCTATACGACGAGGCGGGCATCCGCCGCAACATGCAAGAAGTGCGCGACGCCTTTGCATGGAACCCGGGCTTTAAGGAATACTTTGCCGTCAAGGCCAACCCCAACCCGGCGCTCATCTCCATTCTCAACGAATACGGCTGCGGCTGCGATTGCTCGAGCTATACCGAGCTCATGATCGCCCGCTCGCTGGGTATCACGGGACACGACATCATGTTCTCGTCCAACGATACGCCGGCTGCCGACTTTGAGCTCGCCGACAAGCTGGGTGCCATCGTCAACTTTGACGACATCAGCCACATCGAGTTCTTTGAGCGTGTTGCGGGGCCCATCCCCAAAACGGTCAGCTGCCGCTTTAATCCAGGCGGCCTGTTCCAGCTCTCCAACGGCATCATGGACAACCCAGGCGACTCCAAATATGGCATGACCACCGAGCAGCTCTTCGAGGCCTTCCGCATGCTCAAAGCCAAGGGCGCCGAGGACTTTGGCATCCACGCATTCCTTGCCAGCAACACCGTCACCAACGACTACTACCCCAAGCTCGCGCGTATCCTCTTTGAGCTTGCCGTACGCCTGGAGCGCGAGACCGGCGCACACGTCGCCTTCATCAATCTGTCCGGCGGCGTCGGCATCCCCTACCTGCCCGAGCAGCAGGCCAACAACATTCGCGCCATCGGCGAGGGAGTACACGCGGCATACGACGAGATCCTGGTTCCCGCCGGCATGGGCGATGTGGCCATCTGCACTGAGATGGGCCGCTTTATGATGGGCCCCTACGGCTGCCTGGTCACCAAGGCTATCCACGAGAAGCAGATCTACAAGGACTATATCGGTGTCGATGCAAGCGCCGTCGATTTGATTCGCCCTGCCATGTATGGCGCCTACCACCACATTACGGTGATGGGTCAGCCGGGCGGCGCCGACAAGGCCACGGCGCCCGTCACGAACACCTATGACATCACGGGCAACCTATGCGAGAACAACGACAAGTTCGCTATCGATCGCAAGCTGCCGCATATCGACATGGGTGACCTGCTTGTAATCCACGATACCGGTGCGCATGGCTACTCCATGGGCTACAACTACAACGGACGGCTGCGCTCGGCCGAGGTCCTGCTGCGCCCCGATGGCGCGGCCAACCTCATCCGCCGCGCCGAGCGCCCGGGCGATTACTTTGCCACGCTCGACGTGCTGCCGTGTGGCCGAGAGCTGCTGGCCAAGTCGCGCGCCGAAAGTGCCCGCCGTCGCGCCGAAGACGAGCGCCTGGCAGTCGCAGCTCAATGGAACAAACGCATCCAGATCGCGGAGGCGAAGGAGAAGAACATGGACATCCGCAATCTCGAGGGCTCAATCGTCGCCCTGGTTACGCCGTTTAAAAAGGACGGCAGTGTCGACTTCGACGCGCTCGAGCGCCTTATCGATTTCCACTTGCAAAATGGCACCGACGCCATTCTCACCCTGGGCACCACCGGCGAGAGCGCCACGATGACCGATGACGAGGACAACTCCGTCGTCGCCGCCGTGGTCAAGCATGTTGCAGGACGCGTCCCCGTCATCGCCGGCTCGGGCTCCAACTCCACGCAGACCATGCTCACCAAGTCGCTTACTTACCAGGGCTTGGGAGCCGACGGCCTGCTGCTCATTACCCCCTACTACAACAAGTCCAACGAAGAGGGTATCTATCAGCACTTTAAGACCGTCGCCGATGCCGTTGACATCCCCTGCATCCTGTACAACATCCCCGGCCGCTGCGGCTGCGGTATCAGCGAGCGCAACGTAGAGCGCCTAGCCGCGCACCCCAACATCATGGGCATCAAGGAGGCCTCGGGCAACGTCGCCTACGCGGCCAAGATCGCCCACCTGCTGTCCGATGACTTCCGCATGTACTCGGGCGAGGATGCACTCACCGTGCCGCTCATGAGCCTGGGCGCTTCGGGCACCATCAGCGTGTGGGCAGACGTTCAGCCGCAGCTCGTACATGACATGTGCCGCGCCTATTTGGACGGTGACGTGGCACGTGCCCGCGATATCCAGATTGCCGGCCAGCCGCTCATCAATGCCCTCTTTAGCGAGGTCAACCCCATCCCCGTCAAAGAGGCGCTCGCTCAGATGGGTATGATCGAGGCAAACTACCGCATGCCGCTGTGCCCCATGGCAGACGACACGCGCTCCGCACTTACCGATGCTCTGAAGGGAGCTGGTCTGCTTGATTAAGACCGTCATTATGGGAACGGGCCGCATGGGCTCGCTCATCCGCACTACCGCCGAGGGCATTGTCGACGCCGCCGGTCAGCCCGTTTTTGATATCGTGGCCCAGATTGGCTTCGATTTGAGCGAGCTCGAGAACGCACCGGCTGCCGATGTGATTATCGACTTCTCGAACGTCGTGACCTTCGATGCCGTCGTCGCCTATGTCGAGCGCACGGGCGCGGCGTTGGTCTCAGGCACCACAGGCTACACCCCCGAGCAGATGGACCGCCTGCGTGAGCTGGGCCAGAACACCCGCGTTATGCACTCGGGCAATTACTCCATCGGTATCGCAGCCCTGCGCCATCTGGTAGCGCAGGCTACACGCGAGCTGCCCGGCTTTGACTGCGAAATCGTCGAGACGCACCATAACCAAAAGGTCGACGCCCCCAGCGGCACTGCCAAGTTGTTGCTCGACGCCGTCGTCGAAGCCGAGCCCGAGGCAGGCTACCACCCCGTCTATGGCCGCGAGGGCATGTGCGGAGCACGCGATCCCAAGGAGATCGGCATGCACTCGCTGCGCGGTGGCACTGTCGCCGGCGTCCACGAAGTGAGTTTCTTTGGCCAGGACGAGGAGGTCACGCTCACCCACCGCGCCACGAGCCGTCAGATCTTTGTCAACGGCGCCCTGGCAGCCGCGCAGAAGCTCGTCGCCCGCGAACCCGGCTTCTATACGTTCGACCAGGTCATGTTTGCCTAACCAGGTATCAACCGAATCCACCCAAAGGAGAGATAGCGAATGAGCAACGCAGCCGAGATGGATGCCCAGGAGATTATCAATTACATCGCCACCGCGCCTAAAAAGACGCCTGTCAAGCTGTATGTGCGCGAGAAACCCGGCATGAAGGTTGCCTGGGGCGACGCACATGTCTACGGCGGCCGTCGCGGCAAGACCGTCTTTGGCGACTGGGACGAGCTCAAAGCCATCCTGGACGCCAACGCCGATTCCATCGATTACTACGACGTCGAGAATGACTGCCGCAACTCCGCCGTCCCCATGCTCGACCTTAAGGGCATCAACGCCCGCATCGAGCCGGGCGCGATCATCCGCGACCGCGTCGAGATTGGCGACCGTGCCGTCATCATGATGGGCGCCATCATCAACATCGGCTCCGTTATCGGCGAGGGTTCCATGATCGATATGGGCGCCGTGCTGGGCGGTCGCGCCACCGTGGGCAAGAACTGCCACATCGGCGCCGGCACCGTGCTGGCAGGCGTTGTGGAGCCCGCCAGCGCCACGCCCGTCATCATCGAGGACGATGTCATGATCGGCGCAAACGCCGTGGTCCTGGAAGGCGTGCACGTGGGCAAGGGTGCTGTAGTTGCCGCCGGCGCCGTGTG
>URTL01000115.1 GCA_900550785.1 uncultured Collinsella sp.
CGCTGCCGTCTCGGCGGCATCCTTGTCCGCATCGGAATCGTCATCGACGGCAGTCTTCTTGGGCTTGACCGGGGCCGATGCGGCCTCGCTCACCGGATCGATAATCTCGGACTGAACAACGGCCGTCATCTTTTCCTGCGTCTCGCGGAACTGACGGATGGCACGGCCGATCGTGCGGCCCATCTGTGGGAGCTTATCCGGGCCAAACAGCAAAAAGCCGAAGACCACGATGATCGCGAGCTCACCCTCTCCAATACCAAACACACATACCTCCAAGGCTCGATGTGAGTCGAGCCCGCACCGCGCCATTCGGCCGGAACTCGTCTATTCATTCGGTCAAGTATAGCGCCCGGACGCCAAAACGTCCGAGCGCATCACAAACATATGCCAAACGGCACGCCCTTTTGAGGGCAAAGGTTATGCAGCGGTAATCGAAATCTCCTGGTCGACACCCAACAGCTGAACCACGCGCATCACCGGGGGCTGCACATTGGTGCAGCTAAAGCGCTTGTCGTGGTCGGCCGCGTGGTGCGCGGCGCCCACGAGCACACCAATGCCCGTCGAATCGATGTAGCTCACCTGGGCAAAATCGAGCTCAACGGCCTCAGTGGGCTGCTCGAGCGCCAGGTCGATGGCATTGCGCAGGCTATCGGCGTTAGAGATATCGATCTCGCCGGTTACCTTAATGGTGTAGAGCTCTGGCGTGGGGTTGGTGGAAATACCCAAATCCATGTATACGCTCCTTTACGTATCGAAAGTGCGGATAGTACGGGAAGCCGCGCGCTAGGCGCGCTCGGCACGCGCAAGCTCGGCAGCGACGAGCTTGACGGCCAGCACCAGCACATCGAGCGCAGCCTCTAGGTCCTCGACCGTGGGATAGCTCGGCGCGATGCGGATGTTGGTGTCGCGCGGATCCTTGCCATAGGGCCAGGTGGCACCGGCCGGCGTGAGCTTAACGCCCAGGTCTGCGCAAAGCGCGGCGACCTTTTGAGCCGAGCCCTCGGGACCATCGAAGCTTACAAAGTAGCCGCCGCGGGGGTGCGTCCAGGTGGCGCAGCCCGTGTCGCCCAAGCCCTCGGTGAGCTTGCGCTCGACAGCCTCAAAGCGCGGGCGCAGGAACTCGGCATGCTTTTTCATGTGCTCCTTGACCGCCTCGATGGTGGGAAGGAAGCGCACGTGACGCAGCTGGTTGAGCTTGTCGGCACTGATGAGGCCGGCCTTCAGGCGCTTGGAGAACTCCGCGATAACCGCGGGGCTCGCACCGATAAAGCCGATACCGGCACCCGGGAAGGTGATCTTGGACGTCGAGGCGAATGCCACCACGCGGTCCTCGGTGCCCGCCGCGCGGGCAAGATCGAAGATGTTGGCGAGCTCGTCGGTCTCGTCGTACAGGTCGTGCACGCAGTAGGCGTTGTCCCAGAAGATGCGGAAATCGGGCGCGGCCGTGGGCATCTCGACCAGGCGGCGCACAGTGTCCTCGCTAAAGGTGATGCCCGTGGGGTTGGAATACTTGGGCACGCACCAGATACCCTTGATGGAGTCGTCGGCGGCAACCAAGCGCTCGATCTCGTCCATGTCGGGGCCGTTGTCGGTCATCGCGACGGGGACGTTCTCGATGCCCAGGTCGGCGGTGATGCCAAAGTGGCGGTCGTAGCCGGGAACCGGGCACAGGAACTTGACCTTCTTGCCGTCGTGCGCGGCCTCGTAAGCCTCCCAAGGTTCGCTGCCGCACGAGCCGCAACGCCAGAACATACCGGCGATGTCATGCTCGATCAAAAGGCTCGACGAGCCCAGCACGAGCGTCTGCTCGGCGGGGCAACCCAGGAACTCCCCTGCCAGCTTGCGCGCCGAGGGAATACCCTCAAAGCAGCCGTAGTTGGAACAGTCGACGTTGCCGTCGTGCAGATCGGCATCGGCATTGAGGATGTCGAGCATGGGTCGAGAGATGTCCACCTGGGAGGGCGACGGCTTGCCGCGGGCCATGTCGAGCGCCAGGCCCTTGGCCTTGACCTCGGCGACTTCGGCTTTGAGCGCCTCGATGGCGGCATCGAGTTCGGTGGTTTCCATCTTCTGGTAGATCGTCTGCATGGGTGCGACCTTTCACGAAGCGGTACGTTGCAGTTCGTCTAAGTATAGACCGCCACCGCCGCAACGGTATGAAGCCGTGATAGATTAAGTCCATCGCAATGAATTACAAATCGCCGCGCATGCCGGCGTGGAGCGCCCAAGGAGGCACTATGGAGTACGGATCGTTCCAGGCCGAGGAATTCGGCGACCTGCAGCGCCTGGTCGACGGGCTGTTTTACGACCGCCACGCCATCGACCGCCTGGACCTGATCGTACAGGCCGAGATCTTGGACCTCGCGCCCGACCTTATGGAAATCGTTAACCTGCTACCGCCCGGCTATTACGACCGCCAGTCACTTTGCGACCAGCTCAACTCCGCCTTGGCCGCCCACGGCTGGGGCGCCGTCTACGGCACCGTGGAATAAACCTAGTCATTGGGGCCTGTGGCCAAAAAATAGCAAATATGAGTACTGTTACTTTTTTAGTAACAGCGATTTTGAATTAAAAAGGCCAGTCTTGGCCTTTTGTGTCCGGTTTTGGAAGGATGTATCGGCATTTTTCGTCCAGCCATACAATCGTTAATGCACAGGCAGAATAGATTTGTACATTATTTTTCGCGCCTAAAATGAAACGCCGTTTGTGACAGTACTCACAAACGGCGTTTTTTGGCCACTGGGGTGTCCGGCAGGTGGCAAGTACCACTCAAAACCGCATTTCACACGCGCTCGAGCAGGCTCTGGCGTCTGTTTCTACGCGCCTACTCGTCCTTGGGCGCCGGGTGCTTGCAGACCACACTCATGTAGATCATGCCAAGCACGGCCGCGGTGACAGAACCGGCAAGAATGGCGGCCTTGGCAGCCAGAACCTCGAACTGGGCCGTCGGGAAGGCAAGGCCACTGATGAGAATCGACATGGTAAAGCCGATGCCGCCCAGAATGCCCACACCGGCAATCATGTGCCAGTTGACATTGCGCGGCAACTGGCAAGCCTTGAGCTTAACCAGGGCGAACGTCATGCCAAAGATGCCGATCGGCTTGCCCAGCAGCATGCCAAAGTACACGCCAAGCGTCACCGGATCGGTGAGCAGCGTGCTCATGTCAACGCCCACTAGGCGAACCTGCGCGTTCACGAACGCAAAGATCGGCAGGATCACAAAGTTGACCGGCGTGGAGATCAGACGCTCCATGCGGATAAGCGGCGGAGTCACGCGGTGCATGACGCGCTCGACCTTGGTGGTCGAGACGGTAAAGTCATGCTGGCCCAGGATGTGCGCCTCGTCGTCGTAGCGGTCATCGAGCAGCGGCAGGCACTCGCCCAACCAATCGGTGAGGCTATCGAGCTTGACGCCGCACTTGGCCGGGATGGTGAAGGCCAGGATGACGCCGGCAAGCGTAGCGTGTACGCCGCTCTTGAACATGCAGAACCACAACAGCAGGCCCAGTACCGAATACGGGGCAAGGCGGTAATGCTGCGTCTTGTTGAGCCACACGAGCGCGCAGGTCACAAGCGCGGCGGCGCCCAACCAAAACGGATTGGGGCTCTGACCGTAGAAGATGGCGATGGCGGCGATGGAAATGAGGTCGTCGGCGATGGCGAGCGTCGAGAAGAACACGCGCACGCCGTTGGGCACGCGATTGCCCAAAAGCGACAGCACGCCCAGCGCAAAGGCAATATCGGTTGCCATGGGGATGGCCCAACCGTTGCGGGCGCCGGCATGGTTAAAGATCAGGTAGATGCAGGCGGGAACGACGACGCCGCCCACGGCCGCCAGCATGGGAAGCATGGCCTGACGCGGATTCTTGAGCTCACCGACCGTCATCTCGTACTTAAGCTCGATGCCCACCAGCAAAAAGAAGATCGCCATAAGGAAGTCGTTGACGAAAAGCTCAACGGTGAGACCGGCCGTAAGGTTGCCCAGACCCACATACAGCGGGGTCTCCAAAAAGTGATGGATGGCCTCGTAGGCATCGGTATTGGCGCAAATGACGGCGGCGATGGCGGCGAAGACCATGACGGCGGCGGAAATCGTGCCGTTCTCGGCGATGCGCTCCCAGATGTCGTGACGCTCAAAACGCTTGCGCTCACGGACGTTGAACAGCTGCTCGGGTGCTGCCATGGGCGGCTCCTTTCACGGGAAGGCTCCCGTCTTAAAAAAGCACGGCCCGCCCAAGTGGCGGCGCCGCGCTCTAACGTATTACGCTTGCATCTAGCCTACCCTGCACGACAAGCACGCAGGCGTGGCCGAAAAGCGGAACCACAGGTTGAACATTATTTGCCCAACGGCACGGGCACGCCTGTCCAAGAGACGACGCGGCGCCATGCACAAAAAACGACCGGAGCGCGGGGCGTCCGCGATCCGGTCGTGGCGTTTAGTGAACTAAACCTAGCAGGCGGCCATGATGGGGGCAGCGACCTGCTTCTTACGGGAGAGGACGCCCGGCATCCAGACGCCGTCGTGCTCGTCGGCAATGCCCAGGCCCTTCTGAGCGGCCTCGGTCTCGCCCTCGAGCAGGACCTGCGAGCCCTCCTCCATGATGTCGGTGATGCACAGGACAATGCCGTCAGCGCCCTTCTCGGCAGCGTAGGCGCGCATGGCCTCGCGAATCTCGTCGATCATGCCGAGTGCGCGGGTCTTGTCGACAGTCTCGTACTGGCCGATGAGCAGCTTCTTGCCGGCGGGCTCGAACATCTTGATGTCGTTGCCGACCATCTCGGCAGCGGTAAAGGAGCCGGACGGACGGGTGAGGAAGACCTCCATGCCAAACTTGACCGGGTCGACGCCCACCTGCTCGCCGAGCTTGGCGGCGACGGCGCGGTCGACATCGGTGGTGGTGGGGCTCTTGAGCATGAGCGTGTCGGTCATCATGGCCGAGAGCAGCAGCTTGGCCTGGACGTCGGAAAGCTCAACGCCGAGCACGCCGGCGAGCTTGGTGACGATGGTGCAGCTGGAGCCCCAGGGCAGGCAGATGTAGTGCAGCGGGCCGGCGGTCTCGAAGTCGCCGATGCGGTGATGATCGACAACGCCAAAGACCGTGGCGTCCTTAAGGCCGGCGACGGACTGGGCAGACTCGTTGTGGTCGGTGAGGACGACGAGCTGACCAGCCTCGACGGACTCGATCACGCGGGGCTCGGCGATGCCGGCGTCGGCGAGCAGCTTGGCGGACTCCGCCGGAAGCTGACCAAGGGCGCAGGCCTCGTAGGTGTTGCCGGCATACTCAACCTGGTTGAGCAGCTGGGACAGGACGACGGCGCTCATGATGGCGTCGTTATCGGGGTTCTGGTGACCAAAGACAAGAACGTTTGCCATGGGTATCCTCCACTTGATATGTGTACTTGGACGTAGCTATGGTAGCACGCCGATGCCGAGCCTTCGCAGACGGAAGGGCCACGGCATATTTTGGGGCAGGCACGGGGGCCAAGGCTGTCCCTTTTGCACTATGTTGGTGCAAAGTAACCTGTCCCCCTTGCACCAGCTATTTGCCGGCGGCGCGCAGGGCTACGTAGGCGGCACCGATGATACCGGCGTCGTTTCCGAGCGAAGCGACCTTAATAGGCGTCTCGCGCGAGGCGGAAAGCGCGTACTGCTTAAAGTGCTCGCGAACCTTGTCGAGGTAGACATCGGCCGAGGCGGAGGCGCCGCCGCCGATGTCCAGGAAGTTGGCGGGCTTGATGTTGGTGCCCTGTTCCTCGCCAGCGCCGGAGACGGCATCCAGGGAACTCATGACGAGTCCTGCACCGTTGCCGATCACACCGACCTCGCCGTGCAGGTGCACGTAGTGCAGGCCGTGTTCGCGGGCGCGCTGTTCGAAGGGGTCGGGAACGATGGGATCCACGAAACGCGCCCAGCCGTCATGGCGGAAGGAGGCGTTGTCATCCAAGGAGATCTTGGCGTCCAAGGCGCTCAGCTGCTTGGTGGATTCGTCATCCGGGTCGCCGATCTTGGCGAGCGGATTGATTTCCACGAGCGTGGCGTCGTTGTCTTTGAAGCAGCGCCACATCTTGAGCAGAATCTGTGCGGCCTGATCGACGTCCGCGTGGTAGAAGCCGATGCTCTGTGCCATTTCGGTGGCAGCGGCCAGGTCGAAGTCACCGAGCGCAT
>URTL01000116.1 GCA_900550785.1 uncultured Collinsella sp.
TAGTGCGCAGCGGGGGTTCTTTCATGTCCGAGGACGTCCGCGAAGGTCAGCCCTCAGATCCTGCGGTGGGAGACCTAGGCCTCGTTGTACACCGTCTTGAGCTTCAGCAGGTGAGCGTAGCGGTCCATGGCGGCCTGCTCGTTCTCCTTGAAGAGCTCCTCGGCGCGCTCGGGGAAGGAACGCGTCAGCGAAGCGTAACGGGCCTCGTTCATCAGGAACTCCTGATAACCGCCCGCGGGCTCCTTGGAATCAAGCGAGAACTTCTTGCCGGCAGCAGCCTCGGGGTTGAAGCGGAAGAGGTTCCAGTAACCGCACTCGACAGCCTTCTTCATCTCGGCCTGGCAGTTCTGCATGCCGCCCTTCTTGATGGAGTGCATCTCGCAGGGGCTGTAGCCGATGATGAGGGACGGGCCGTCGTAGGCCTCGGCCTCGTGAATGGCCTTGAGGGTCTGAGCCGGGTTGGCGCCCATGGCGACCTGCGCCACGTAGACGTAGCCGTAGCTCATGGCGATCTCGGCCAGGGACTTCTTCTTGGTCACCTTACCGGCAGCGGCGAACTGAGCGACCTGGCCCAGGTTCGAGGCCTTGGAGGCCTGGCCGCCAGTGTTGGAGTAGACCTCGGTGTCGAAGACGAAGACGTTGACGTTGTGGCCGGAAGCCAGGACGTGGTCCAGGCCACCGAAGCCGATGTCGTAGGCCCAACCGTCGCCGCCGAAGATCCAGAAGGACTTCTTGGTGAGGTAAGCCTTGTCGGCGAGGATCGCCTTGGAAGCGTCGCAGCCGCACTTCTCGAGCTCGGCAACGTAGGCAGCAGCAGCGGTCTTGGAGGCCTCGGCGTCGTTGACGGAGTCGATCCAAGCCTGGCCGGCGGCCTTGAGCTCATCGGACGGACCATCGGCAGCGATGATGTCCTGGGTAGCGGCGATCAGCTTGTGCTGAACGGCCTCATAGCCAACGGCCATGCCCAGACCGTGCTCGGCATTGTCCTCGAACAGGGAGTTGTTCCACGCCGGGCCGTGACCGTCCTTGTCCTTGCAGTAAGGAGCGGTGGCAGCGGGGTTGCCCCAAATGGAGGAGCAGCCGGTGGCGTTGGAGATGAACATGCGGTCGCCGGCGACCTGGGTCACCAGACGTGCATAGGCGGTCTCGGCGCAGCCGGCGCAGGAGCCGGAGAACTCCAGGTAGGGCTGCTTAAACTGGCTGCCCTTGACGTTGGCCGCGATGAGCTCCTTCTTCTCGGAGACGTTCTCGACCATGTAGTCCCAAACGGGCTGCTGGTCCATCTCCTGCTCGGTGGGAACCATCTCGAGGGCGCCCTTGGGGCAGACCTTGACGCAGTTGGTGCAACCCATGCAGTCGAGCGGGGACACAGCCATAGTGAACTTCATGCCCTTGGCCTTGGGGCCCATGGCGTCAAGCGTGCGGGTAGCCTCGGGCGCGGCGGCAGCCTCGTCCTCGGTCATCGCGAACGGACGGATGGTGGCATGCGGGCACACATAGGCGCACTGGTTGCACTGGATGCACTTGGTCTCGTCCCAGTGGGGAACGACCACGGCGACGCCGCGCTTCTCGTATGCGGAGGCGCCCAGCTCAAACTGGCCGTCAGCGCAATCGACGAAGGCGGAAACAGGCAGGCTGTCGCCGTCCATGCAATCGATGGGCTCGAGCAGGTTCTTGACCTGCTGGGCGATAGCGGACTTGGTCTCCTCGGAGAGCTCGACGGGAGCGGCATCCTCGGCAGTTGCCCAGTCGGCCGGAACCTCGAACTTACGGAAGGCGGTAGCGCCGGCATCGATGGCCTTGTGGTTGGCGTCGACGATAGCCTGACCCTTCTTCATGTAGGACTTGGTAGCCGCGTCCTTCATGTACTGCAGGGCGTCCTCGGCGGGCAGGACCTTGGCCAGCGCGAAGAAGGCGGACTGGAGCACCGTGTTGGTGCGCTTGCCCATGCCGACCTTGGCCGCCAGGTCGATAGCGTCGATCAGGTAGACGTTGACGTTGTTGTTCGCGATGTAGCGCTTGGCCACGGCGGGCATGTGCTCGGCGAACTCCTCGTCGCTCCACTGGCAGTTGACCAGGAAGGTGCCGCCCGGCTTGACGTCGCGGACCATCTTGAAGCCCTTAACGATGTAGCTGGGGTTGTGGCAAGCGACAAAGTCGGCCTTGGTCACGTAGTACGGCGAACGGATCGGAGAATCACCAAAGCGCAGGTGCGAGACGGTGACGCCGCCGGTCTTCTTGGAGTCGTACTGGAAGTAGGCCTGGACGTACTTGTCGGTGTGGTCGCCGATGATCTTGATCGAGTTCTTGTTGGCGCCGACGGTACCGTCGCCACCCAGACCCCAGAACTTGCACTCGATGGTGCCGGGGGCTGCGGTGTTGGGCGCATCCTCGGCCTCGGGCAGGCTCAGGTTGGTCACGTCATCGACAATGCCGATGGTGAACTCGCGCTTGGGCTCGTCCTTCTTAAGCTCCTCGAAGACAGCGAACGCGGACGCGGGAGGCGTGTCCTTGCTGCCCAGACCGTAACGGCCGCCGACAACCTTAATGCCCGTCTTGCCGGCCTCGTAGAGAGCGGAGACGACGTCCTGGTAGAGCGGCTCGCCGATGGAACCCGGCTCCTTGGTGCGGTCCATAACGGCAATCTTCTTGACGGTCTCGGGGAGAACGTCGACGAAGTGCTTGATGGAGAACGGACGGAACAGGCGAACCTTGACCAGGCCGACCTTCTCGCCGTGAGCGTTGAGGTAGTCGATGACTTCCTCGAGCACGTCGCAGAAGGAGCCCATGCACACGACGACGCGATCGGCATCGGGAGCGCCGTAGTAGTTGAACAGGCCGTAATCGGTGCCGAGCTTCTCGTTGATCTTCTTCATGTAGCCCTCGACGACGGCGGGAAGCTCGTCGTAGACCTTGTTGCAGGCCTCACGGTTCTGGAAGAAGATATCGCCGTTCTCGTGGCTACCGCGGGTGTGCGGGTGCTCAGGGTTGAGCGCGTGGTCGCGGAAAGCCTGGACGGCGTCCATGTCGCACATCTCGGCCAGATCCTTGTAGTCCCACATGGCGACCTTCTGGATCTCGTGGCTGGTGCGGAAGCCGTCGAAGAAGTTAAGGAACGGGGTCTTACCCTCGATGGCGGCAAGGTGAGCCACCGGCGAGAGGTCCATGACCTCCTGGACGTTGCCCTCGGCGAGCATGGCGAAGCCGGTCTGACGACAGGCCATGACGTCGGAGTGATCGCCAAAAATGTTCAGGGCGTGAGAAGCGACGCAACGCGCGGAGACGTGGAAGACGCCCGGGAGCTGCTCGCCCGCGATCTTGTACATGTTCGGGATCATCAGGAGCAGACCCTGAGAAGCCGTGTAGGTGGTGGTCAGAGCACCGGCGCCCAGCGAACCGTGAACGGTACCGGCTGCACCTGCCTCGGACTCCATCTCGACGACCTTGACCGGGGTGCCGAAGATGTTCTTGCGACCCTGGGCCGCCCACTGGTCGACATGGTCGGCCATCGGGCTGGACGGCGTAATGGGATAGATTCCCGCTACCTCGGTGTACGCATACGAAACATATGCGGCCGCCTCGTTGCCGTCCATAGACTTAAACTTACGCGCCATATACCCCTCTCCTCTCATATAGGTATACAGGCCCCGGCGATCGCCGGGATGTTGGCGTGATGGGATTTACGCTGTTGCTTCCAATCATCTGGCAGGCAGGCTCAGCAGCAGGTACGTGGCGTGGAGAGAAGACATGCCGAGGCGAGGGACAGCTGATGCGCCCCACAGGCCCGACCGCCCGTCTTGCACATGACCGAGCGCCGCAAAGGCCGCATGTCGGATGCTCCCGGGCACGCCCCGGCGATGGGAAGCGCCCGCAACGGAAATCCGCATGCGGGTTTATTGTACCCCGCCGTCAAGTGTAATTTCGGCAAATATAGGCGGGCGGTAAAGGTTTACCTCAGGTGACCGCCAAGGGCCAAAATGGCCCCTCCATCCCCAGGCGACCGGCTCTGGCGCGCCAAGGAGTGTCCCCAAGTGCCGGCAGAAAAGGAACGTCCCTATCTGCCGGCTAGAGAGCACCGAAGAGGATGGCGTAGGTAGTGGATTCGCCGAGCTTGAGCTCGTCGCCGGGATTGAGTTGGGCGGAACGGCCGGGCTCGACCTGAATGCAGACGCGCGTGGCCCCGTTTACCACCACGGTTCCGTTGGTGGACGACAAGTCCTCGACGTGCCAGATATTCTGAGCATCGCACCAGATATGGGCATGGCGGGCCGAGACATCGTCGCCGACGTCGGTAATATCGCCCTCACCAGTGGCCAGCGCGCCAATCTCAACACCCTGCTCGCTCGGCTGAATCCAGCGCGGGGCGCTCACGACAAAACTGTTTTGCACGCGCAGCAAGCCCAAGGGGTGCGCCGGGGCGGGTTCGCGTTCGCCCGCGGTCAGCGACATGCCAAGCGAACGCGGCGTGGATGTGCCTCCGCCACAGGTCGCGTGTGCGTAGTCGATGGCATAGTTCACCGAGGACCGCACATCCGCCGAACAACCGACGGCGACAAACAGCACCAGCACGGCCTCGGCGCGCTCGGCGGGCATGAGTTCCGCCGCCTGGGACAGGCGATCGAGCGCGTTGCGATAGAGATTCGTGTCCTGGTGGCACTCTTCGAGCGCGCGTACCATCGGTTCACCTGCAGGACCGCACACCATATTGATCACAGCCGTGGAGTCCATGGGATTGCGCTGGCGCAGGGCCAGTTGCGACATAATACGCGCAGCCGAGGTACCGTATTCGGCAAAGTAGCGCTGCTGAAGCGTGCCGACCGGTGCGCGAACGATAAAGCGGGAAACCCAAGAGCGATCGGCGGCTCGGCTCTGCGGGCCGCGGCCGTCGGCGAGCGGACGGGACGAAAGCACCAAGCCGCACAGCTCGATATGGCTCAGATGCGCCGCGCGCTTAAAGATGTCAAACATGGCCCCGCATGGGGTGAGCTCAACTTGAGATGCCATGACCTAGGCCTCCTTGGTCGTAGAAATAGAATCGGACGATACTTCGACAGGTCCGCCAAAAGTACGGGCAGCTGCGGCTCCACCGGCAAGCGGAGTCGCCATCTGGACTTTTGTGCGTCGCGGTGCCGAAACGGGAAGTTCAAAGGCAAAGCCCATCGCAAGCAAAAACCACGTAAGCGTATAGGTTGCAACCAAAGCGGCAACAAGGCCGCCCATCACGGCGCGTTGGGAAAATACGCTACATGCAGCCACAACCAGCACCGGAACCTCGCAGGCAGAAAGCGCAAGCACACCCTGCAGGAAGCCCGAGCGCCGATCGCGCGCAAGTGCCCCCGCGGCAACGCCGGCTATGCCTGGCAGCGCCAACGCCAGTGCGGCAATAATACTCGGTAGCGACCCAGACCACACGAGCGATCCCAAAGTCGCCGTCACGCGAGCGCCCGACGCCAGCAGCGCGGCCGAAACCACGACCACAGCCCAAACCACGCCACAGGCGACCGCCGAGCCGACCATCAGCGCGCGACGAACCGCGCGGCCGGACGCATCCATGGGGCACGGCGTGAGCGGCTCGCCGCGGAGCGAACGACCGACATTTTGCGCATAGTGGTCACAAAACGCCGAGAGCGCCGCCTCGACCGCCGCCGGCTCGGGACGATCTTTTTGATGGCTGGACAGACAGGCCATCACCACGTCGAACAGCTGGGCATCGACAAACGCCAGCGCATCGCGTAGCTCTTCGGAATCCGGCTCAAGCCCTAGCTGCTGGGCCTGCTCGGCCGCGGCGAGCGCCACATCGGGCTCACGACAAAGCAGCTGAGTCAAATCACAACCGGGCGCATGGGCACCAATGGGATAGTCGGGCCGCGTGTCCATCTTGAGACGATAGGGGCTGGCGATGCCGCGCGTCTTTTTGCGCGAACCCGAGGTGCCCGAAGTGCCCGGCGCGGCTTCGTATGGCGCGACGCCGGCAATGAGCTCGTAAACCGTGCTTGCCGCGGCATAGACGTCGATCGCCGGCGACATACGCAAAGCGCGCAGATCGGGAATATCGTCGGTGAGCATCTCGGGCGGGGCATAGGCAACCGTCGCGCGACGCAGCGTGGCATAACGCTCCGTAAACGACGCCTTGCCGCCGGTACCGGCCA
>URTL01000117.1 GCA_900550785.1 uncultured Collinsella sp.
CCTGCCGATCATCGAGACCCAGGACGGCGACGTCTCGGCCTACATTCCGACCAACGTCATTTCCATTACCGATGGTCAGATCTACCTGCAGTCCGAGCTCTTCTTCCAGGGCCAGCGCCCGGCAGTCGACGTGGGCATCTCCGTGTCCCGCGTCGGTGGTGACGCACAGACCAAGGCTATGAAGCAGGTCGCCGGCAACCTCCGCCTGGACCTCGCTTCGTACCAGGAGCTCGCCGGCTTTACGCAGTTCGGCTCCGACCTCGACGAGGCCACGCAAAAGCAGCTTACCCACGGCGCTCGCATGACTGAGCTCCTTAAGCAGCCGCGCTACAAGCCATTCGAGGTTGGCGAGCAGATTGCAGTTCTGTTTGCAGGCAACGAGGGCTTCCTCGACGATCTCGAGATTGCCGACGTGCTGCCTTTCCGCGCTGAGCTTATCGAGTACCTGGACAATGGCTTTGGCTCGCTGCTCGACAAGGTTCGCGCCAAGAAGATCGACGAAGACACCAAGGCCGAGCTCTTGCGTGTCATCGGTGACTTCAAGCAGCAGTTCATGGCCAAGCACCATGCCGATACGACTGGATCAGAGGAGAACTAAGCCCTATGGCCAATCTTCGCGACATTAAGAAGCGAATCTCCTCGGTTACCACGACCAAGCAGATCACGCGCACGATGGAAATGGTCTCTACGGCCAAGATCCGTCGTGCCCTTGATCGCTCCAAGCAGGCCGAGCCCTATAAGGAGGCGCTGACCGACGTCATGTTGACGGTCGCCGGCGACGCCTCCTGCTCGGGCACCGATCCCATGCTGCAGAAGCATGAGAGCGTCAAGCATGGCCTGATTGTCGTTATTGCCTCGGACCGCGGCCTTGCCGGCGGTTTCAATACGACGGTGGAGCGCACGGCCGAAAAGCTCGCCGCTTCTTGGGCGAACGATGGCATCGAGTGCGAGATCATCGCGTGTGGGCGCAAACCGGCCACGTATTTCCGCGACCGCGCAAACGTCGTCATGCATTTTGAGGGCAATTCCTCCGAGCCCGATTTTAATCAGGCTCGCATGATTTCCTCTCATATCTGCGATGCGTATCGTGCCGGCGAGCTTGACCGCGTCGAGCTTGTCTACCACCACGCCAAGAACCGCGTGGATCAGGAGCTTCGCGTCGAGCGCTTGCTGCCGCTCGATCCCGAGATGATCGCTATGGCCCACGGTCCGCGTAAGAACGAGACCGACGCCCCTAAGCGCATCTCGTCCACGTTCGAGTTCGTGCCCTCTCCCGAGCATGTTCTCGGCAAGCTTGTACCGTCGTATATCCTGACGGTCATCTACCAGGCCCTGATCGATTCGGCGGCCGCCGAGCAGGGTGCACGCCGCAAGGCCATGCACTCCGCGACGGAAAACGCCACCGCGATCATCTCGACCCTTACCCGCACGTATAGTCGCGTGCGTCAGGCTTCGATCACGACCGAGATTAACGAGATCGTCGGCGGAGCCTCAGCATTGGAGGAACAGTAATGGCTAATAACACCGTACAGCTTGCGGTCGAGGAAGCCACCAAGAAGACGACTGCCGGTGATGGTCGCATCGTGCGTATCATCGGCCCTGTCGTCGACGTCAAGTTTGACGGTGCGGTGCCCCCGATCTACAACGCGCTCACGGTCGAGGCCGAGACCCCGATCGGTCACCTGAGCACGATCCTCGAGGTTGAGAGCCAGCTTCCGGGCGGCGTCGTCCGCACGGTCGCCATGTCCTCGACCGACGGTCTGCAGCGTGGTCTCATTGCCACCGATACCGGTGAGCCCATGAAGATGCCCGTTGGCCCCAAGACACTCGGCCGCATTTGGAACGTCATGGGCAAGCCCGTCGACGGCAAGCCTATGCCCGAGGTGGAGGAGTTCTATCCCATCCACCATGCGGCACCTCGTTTTGACGAGCTCACCACCAAGACCGAGATCTTCGAGACCGGCATCAAGGCCGTCGACCTGCTTGAGCCCTACATCCGTGGCGGCAAGACAGGCCTGTTCGGCGGCGCCGGCGTCGGCAAGACCGTTCTGATTCAGGAGCTCATCAACAACCTCGCCCAGGAGCACGGCGGCACCTCGGTGTTCACCGGCGTCGGCGAGCGTACTCGTGAGGGCACCGACCTGTTCCTCGAGATGAGCGAGTCGGGCGTTATCGACAAGACTTGCTTGGTCTACGGTCAGATGAACGAGCCGCCTGGAGCGCGTCTGCGCATCGGTCTGGCCGGCCTTACCACCGCTGAGTACTTCCGCGATCGTGGCCAGGACGTTCTGCTGTTCATCGACAACATCTTCCGCTTCTCCCAGGCCGGTTCCGAGGTTTCCGCACTGCTGGGTCGTATGCCGTCCGCCGTCGGTTACCAGCCTACGCTGGCTACCGAGATGGGCGACCTCCAGGAGCGCATTACTTCGACCAAGACGGGTTCCATTACCTCCGTCCAGGCTGTCTACGTCCCTGCAGACGACCTGACCGACCCGGCGCCTGCCACGACGTTTACGCACCTCGACGCCACTACGGTTCTTTCGCGTAGCATTTCGTCGCTCGGTCTGTTCCCGGCCATCGACCCGCTCGCGTCTTCCTCCGACGCTCTCGATCCCTCGATCGTCGGCGAGGAGCACTACCGTGTCGCCGTCAAGGTCCAGGAGCTTCTGCAGGAGTACTCCGACCTTCAGGACATCATCGCCATTCTGGGTATGGACGAGCTGTCCGAGGAGCAGCGCCTTACGGTCAACCGTGCCCGTAAGATCCAGCAGTTCCTCTCCCAGTCCTTCCACGTCGCCGAGAAGTTCACCGGCAACCCCGGTGTCTACGTCCGCGTCGAGGATACCGTCCGCTCCTTCGCCGAGATTGTCGACGGCAAGGCCGATGACCTGCCCGAGCAGGCATTCCGCTATGCCTCCACGATTGAGGACGTGCGTGAGCGCGCCCGCAAGATGGAGGAGAAGTAGGTTATGCGTATCCGCATCGTGTGCCCCGTGAGCCTCGCCTATGAGGGTGACGCTGCGTTTGTGTCGATTCCGTCTACGGATGGCGAGTTTGGCGTTTTACCTGCTCACTCCAGCGAAATCTGCACGATCGACCGCGGTTACGTTCGCGTTTCCGATAAGGCCATGGGCACTGTCGACCACACGTTTGCCGTGGTCGGCGGCTACGCCCAGGTCGCGGACGATGTCGTGACCGTCCTCGCCGAGCGCGCTTGCGATTTGGCGACCGTCGATGCCGACAAGGTTAAAGCTGATATTCAAGGTTTTGAAGAGAAGCTGGGTAATTTGTCGGAGGATGATGCACGCCGCGCCTACCTCTATAATGAAATCGCATGGTGTAAGCTCAAGCTTGCCCAATAGTCAAACGCTTTAGCGTTCGACCATTTGCGAACACATCATGCCCGGGATGGCCCAGCCACCCCGGGCATGCTTTTTGAAAGGGTAGACCTTGGATATTATCCGCGTTGAGGGTGGCCACGCCATCGGAGGTTCCGTGCCTGTTTCGGGTGCTAAGAACTCCGCGCTCAAACTTATGGCGGCAACGCTTCTGGCGCCGGGCAAGACGACGCTGCGGAACGTGCCCGATATTTCCGATGTCCACGTGATGGGCAAGGTGCTCAAGGGCATGGGCGCTACGATCGATGTTCTCGACGAGCACACGCTCGAGATCGATACCTCCCAGGTCGATTCTTGGGAGGCGCCCTACGAGCTTGTCGCCAAGATGCGCGCCTCCACGGCTGTGATGGGCCCCCTGCTGGGTCGTTTCCATCGCGCCAAGATCGCCATGCCGGGCGGCTGCAACCTGGGTGCTCGCAAGATCGATATGCATATCTTGGGTCTCGAGGCTCTGGGCGTCGAGTTCGACACCGCCCACGGCTACATCAACGCCAGTGCTCCCCAGGGTCTGCACGGCACCACCGTCACGCTCGAATTCGCGAGCGTGGGCGCCACCGAGAACCTCATCATGGCTGCCGTGCGCGCACAGGGCACCACGGTTATCGACAACGCTGCCCGCGAGCCCGAGATCGTCGACCTTGCCAACATGCTCAACGAGATGGGTGCCAAGATCGTCGGCGCAGGCACGCCCGTCGTGACCATCGAGGGCGTGGAGGAGCTGCATCCCGTTACCCATTGCGTGGTGGGTGACCGCATCGAGGCCGGCACCTTTATCGTCGCCGGCGCCCTCATGGCCGATGAGCGCGGCGTCGATGTTACGGGCTTCTGTCCTATCCACCTGGGAATGGTGCTCAAAAAGATGGAACTTATGGGCATCGAGTGCGAGCGTATCGAGAACGGCGTTCACGTCAATCGCGTCGAGCGCATCAGGCCGGTCGATATCCAGACGCTTCCGTTCCCGGGTTTCCCGACCGACATGCAGGCGCAGATCATGGTGCTTTCGGCCCTTGCCGACGGAAGCTCCGTAATTACCGAGAACATCTTCGAGAACCGCTTCATGTTCGCCTCCGAGCTCGTGCGTATGGGTGCCGATATTCGTATCGAGAGCCATCACGCCATGATTCACGGCGTCAAGGGCTTCTCGGGCGCACAGGTCACCTCACCCGACCTGCGTGGCGGCGCGGCGCTTGTGGTTGCCGGTCTTATCGCCGATGGCGTTACCGAGGTCTCGGCCATCCATCACATCAAACGTGGCTACGAGCAGTTTGTCGAAAAGCTGCAGGCGCTTGGCGCGCATGTCGAACATGCCACCGTTCCCGATCCCGTCATCTACTAATGCAGGTTGCCTATGTTTAACAAGAAACCCCTAGCGGATAACACCCGAAGACCCTCGACTGGTGCGCAGGCCAAGATCTACAGTCGCGATAACGTGGCTCGCTATTCCGAGCGCGCTCGTCAACGTCGTCGTAGCCACACGATTCGTCACGTCGCGCTCATTGTCGTACTCGGCGTGCTGCTGAGCGCCACGACTGCTGCGGGTCTGTGGTTTGCCACTATCATGGGCAAGCTTGGCGACTCCAATGTCATTACCAACAACCTGCGCCAGATTCTGGTCGATACCAATGAGGCAAAAGATCCGTTCTACGTGTTGCTTCTTGGTACCGACGGTCGTCCGGGCGAGGATACGTATCGTGCCGACTCGATTATCCTGGCACGCATCGACCCCACGCAAAAGCAGGCGACGCTCATTTCCGTTCCGCGCGACACCAAGGTCGTGTACAAGGGCGAGACCATGAAGATCAACGCCTGCCACACCGTTGGCGGCGCCGAGGCCATGGTCCAGGCGGTCAACGAGCTGTGCGGCGTGCAGATTTCTCACTATGCCGAGGTCAGCTTTGACGGCATGCAGTCGCTTATTGATTCGGTTGGCGGTATCGACATCAACGCGACCGACGACGTCGACGATCCCGAGCACCTGGATATTAAGATTACCGCTGGTCAGCAGCATATGGACGGCGCTACTGCCCTTACCTATGCCCGCTGCCGCTACACCTATGCCGACGGCGATTACACGCGCATGCGCCATCAGCGTCAGGTGCTTGGCGCCCTTGCCAACCAGATTCTCAATAACTTCGATGCCACGAAGATCTTTGGCCTGGTTAATTCGCTGTCCGATATGCTCGTAACCGATATGAGCGTTCAGGATATCGTCTCCACGGTTAATGCCATGCGCGGCATGGATGTCGAGGGCATCTACTCGGCCAACCTGCCTTCGTATGCTGACGACAGCACTATGATCGACGGCGTGAGCTATGTCTTTGTCTACGAAGACGAGCTTAAGGAAATGATGGCCCGCGTCGACGCCGGTGAGGATCCCAGTGGCCCCAACACCATGGGCCTTTCAGACGGCTCCAGCTCCACGATCGGTGACCTCAACAACAATACGTCCGAGGACTACGCATATGGCACCGCGACCTCGTCGGGTGGCTCGGACGATTCCGACGATTCGAGCGACGGCTCCGATTACTACGAAGAGCCCACCGGTGACGGCAACGGCTACGAAGCCAACTACTAGGGTTACGCGGGCTTACCAGCCCGCGTAACGGCTCGACGCTGCGCGCCGCCCAGAACGACAATTTGTCATTCAAAAGGCAGGGCATGACCAGAAGGTCAATGCCCCGCCTTTTTCATGCCAACTTGTTCGCTCTGGACGTCGCTC
>URTL01000118.1 GCA_900550785.1 uncultured Collinsella sp.
CCCGTTGAGGCCACCGGCGACTTCGTCATGGACGAGGCCAAGCACACCATTGCCGCCACTGAGCGCGGCCTTAAGAAAATCGAGCGCCGCCTGGGTATCGATGACATCTATGCCGATCTCTCCGGCCAGCTGGTCAACCACCTGCAGCAGGCGCTGAAGGCCCAGTACATGTTCCACCGCGACAAGCAGTACGTGGTCACCAACGGCGAGGTCAAGATCGTCGACGAGTTCACCGGCCGCATTATGGAAGGCCGCCGTTACTCCGAGGGCCTGCACCAGGCCATCGAGGCCAAAGAGGGCGTGCTCGTACGTGAGGAGAACCAGACACTCGCCACCATCACCCTGCAGAACTACTTCCGTCTGTATGACAAGCTCTCCGGCATGACCGGCACGGCACTTACCGAGGATGCCGAGTTCCGCGAGATCTACAAGCTGCCCGTCGAGGTCATCCCCTCCAACAAGCCCGTGCAGCGCGTGGACCACGAGGACCTGGTATACCGCACCATTCAGGCCAAGTACAACGCCGTCGCCGACGATGTCGAGCAGCGTCATGCCAAGGGCCAGCCGGTCCTGGTGGGCACCGTCTCCATCGAGAGCTCCGAGAAGCTGTCCGCCGCCCTTACCAAGCGCGGCATCGCTCACGAGGTCCTCAACGCCAAGCACCATGAGCGCGAGGCCCACATCGTTGCCCAGGCCGGACGCTACGGCGCCGTGACCATCGCCACCAACATGGCCGGTCGTGGTACTGACATCCTGCTGGGCGGCAACCCCGACGAGCTGGTGCGCGAGCGCCTGGAGTACGAGGGCCTGACCATGGAGGACGTGACGCCCGAGCAGCTCGAGCAGTTTAACGCCGAGGCCAAGGAGACTTGCAAGGCCGAGCGCGAGCGCGTGCTTGCCGCCGGCGGCCTGACCGTCATCGGCACCGAGCGCCATGAGTCCCGCCGTATCGACAACCAGCTGCGCGGCCGTTCCGGCCGTCAGGGCGATCCAGGCGAGACCCAGTTCTACCTGTCGCTCGAGGACGACCTCATGCGCCTGTTCGGCGGCGACAAGATGGACCGCGTCTCCAAGATGATGGTCACGGCCGACATGGGCGACGACATGCCCATCCAGCACAAGATCATCTCCAAGGCCGTCGAGAGCGCCCAGCACAAGGTCGAGAGCATCAACTTCTCCATGCGTAAGAGCGTCCTTGAGTACGACGACGTCATGAACAAGCAGCGCCAGGTCATCTACGCCGAGCGCAATAAGATTCTGGACGGCAAGGACCTGACCGACCACATCACCGAGGTCATGCACGACACCGTGTACCGCTGCGTGCAGGAGTTCTGCACCAAGGACAGTCACGATGGCGAGCGCGACCTGGAGGGCCTGCGCAAGTGGGTTGTGGAGCTCACCGGCCACATCGATACGCCGAAGTTCCCCGACGAGGATTATGAGGCCCTGGCTGCCGATGTCCTGGCTTACGTAGAGAAGTGCTACAACATGAAGGCCGAGCGCTTGGGCGAGGACCTGATGCGCGAGCTCAACACCCAGGTCATGCTGCGCGTCATCGATACCCGCTGGATGAACTACCTGCAGGAGATGGACTACCTTAAGACCGGCATCGGCCTGCGCGGCTTTGGCCAGCGCGACCCGCTGGTTGAGTACAAGACCGAGGCCTACGGCGCGTTCCAGATACTCGTCGATACCATGTATGAGGATTACCTGCGCACGGTTCTGCGCATCGAGATCAAGGCTGCCCCGCGTGCCGTGGAGCACAAGGAAGAGCCCGCGCTCGAGGGCGCGCGCTTCTCCGGTCCTGCCGAGGTCGATGGTGATAACGGCGACTCGGTGCTGCGCAAGCAGGCGCAGGTGCAGGCCCGCACGGCTGTCCAAGGCGGACCGGCTGCCGTTAACAACGGTGGCAAGGTGACGACCTATCGCAAGTCCGAGAGCGACGATCCGTACGTCAACGTGGGCCGCAACGACCCGTGCCCCTGCGGTAGCGGCAAGAAGTTTAAGTACTGCCACGGCAGGAATCGTTAATGGCTGAGGCTTTAGAGGTAACGCCCGCCGAGCTGGACGCGTTTGCGGACCGGCTCGGCGAGGTCGAGTCGTATCTCCACTTGGACGAGAAGCGTACCCGCGTGACCGAGCTCGAGGCCAAAAGTGTTGCCCCTGGCTTTTGGGATGACGCCGACGCCGCCCGTGCCACCATGGAGGAGATTGCTCGCACCAAGGAAGATATCGCTGCCGTGGACACCGCGCGCGGCGAGCTTTCCGATGCCCGCGCCGCGCTGGAGCTTGCCGAAGAGATGGGGGATGACCCCGACGCCGCCGCATTGCGCGAGGAGGCTGCCGCTACGGCAGAACGCCTGGCCCGCGCTATCGACGAACTTGAGCTTTCGAGCTGGTTTACCGGTGAGTTCGATCACGGCGATGCTATTGTGACCATCAAGCCCGGACAGGGTGGTCTGGAGGCCCAGGACTGGACCTTCATGCTCTTTAAGATGTACATGAAGTACTGCCAGCGTCGCGGCTGGAAGGTCACCATCAACGACTGTCCCGCGGCCGAGGTCATCGGCATCGACCGCGCGACCTTTACCGTCGAGGGCAAGGACGCATTTGGCATGCTGCGCGCCGAGGCCGGTGTCCACCGCTTGGTTCGCATTAGCCCCACCGACGACAAGAAGCGCCGCCAGACCACGTTTGCCGGCGTCGAGGTCATCCCCGTGCTACCCGATGATATCGACATCGAAATCAGTCCCGATGACATCCGCGTGGACGTGTACCACGCGAGCGGCCCGGGCGGTCAGGGCGTCAACACCACCGACTCCGCCGTGCGCGTGACGCATTTCCCCAGCGGCATTGTGGTTACCTGCCAAAATGAGCGCAGCCAGATCCAGAACAAGGCCGCGTGCATGCAGATCCTCAAGGCTCGTCTGTACGAGATTGAGCTCGAGAAGCGCGCCGAGGCGCTCGATGAGATCCGCGGACCCAAGACCACGATTGGTTTTGGCAACCAGATTCGCAGCTACGTGCTCTACCCGTACCAGATGGTCAAGGATCTGCGCTCGGGTGTGGAGACCAGCAATGTCGAGGCCGTTCTTGACGATGGCGACCTGGACCCGTTTGTTATTGGCTACCATCGCTGGGCTACCGGCAACGCCGATGCAGAAGGCTCGGAGGTCTAAAACATCGGGTGGCTTCAAGCCGATGCCAAACCCAACGGTTGGACGGGTTTGTATCCAGAATAAACCCTGCGCAGGGGTGGTTTTTGTCCGGCGAATCGGTAGAATCGAATACAAGAAGAAGTTCAAAGCGCATCCGTTTGGGTGCGCTTTTTTGAGGGAGGCAGCATGGCATATCGTCTGGACATCAAGCGCATTCTTTCGATGAACTTCTTTCACGACCTGCCCCAGATCATGTTGGGGTGTGCCTTGGCCGCCATCGCGACCGACTTGTTTTTGATTCCCAACGGTCTTGCCGCCGGTGGCGTTACGGGCCTTGCCACCATTATCCAGGCGGTCGGCGCGGCGCGCGGCCTATCGCTTCCCGTTGGTATTCAGACGATCGTGATGAACGCCTTGCTGTTGTTGGTCGTTATGCGCGAGGGCGGCATGTTCTACGTGGTGCAGACCGCGACGGGCTTTGTGCTGCTGGGCTTCTTTACCGATCTGTTCGCCCCGTTTGTAGCACCTCTGGCGGATGCGGACCTGATGCTTCCCGCTATGTGGGGCGGCATTATTACGGGCATCGGTTACGGCATGGTGTTGCGCGCCGGCGCCAACACCGGCGGCTCGGACACGATTGGCCAAATCATCTCGCGTAACACCTCACTGCCGGTGGGCTCGACCGTCATGGCGATCGATGTTGCCGTATGCGCGCTGTCGGCTCCGGTCTTTTCAATCGAAAACGCACTATATGCAGGCCTTTCGATGGTCATTAGCGGCTACGTGATCGATGCCGTGGTCGATGGTGGCAACAAACGCCGTATGGTACTCATCATCTCGGACAAGTTCCCTGATATCGCTGCCGATATCATGTATGGCCTGGGTCGTGGTTGTACCAAGTTTAAGGCGACTGGCATGTATTCGGGTGCCGAGAAGCCAGTGATTATGGTCATCGTGAGCCGTCGAGAGCTCAATACCCTCAAGACGATCGTGCGCGAGCGCGATCCTCATGCCATCGTGACGGTTGCCGACGTTACGGAAGCCTTCGGCGAGGGATTCAAGGACATTAGCGCGTAGGGTCGATCGCGTTCCATCCAAAAGACGTTCACATTGATAAACCGTTTCATCAGCGGTTCTGCCTGCTAAATTGTTCAAATAATGATAAAAACTCTGGTAAAGCCATCAGTTTCCAGCATAATGAATGACGTACGTGCATTGCGGCTGTGTTGGGATTACCTTTCCGTGCCGTGCGCATTTTGTCTAATGAGGATGAAAGGAAGGCACAATGAGCGACGAAGAGCTCAAAAAGGTTGCCAACGAGGTAAGGAAGGGCATCGTCACCGGCGTGCACGCTGCCAAGTCCGGCCATCCGGGCGGTTCGCTCGGCGCTGCCGACATCATGACCTATCTGTACTTTGAGGAAATGAACGTCGACCCGGCCGATCCCCGCAAGGCCGATCGCGACCGTTTTGTGCTCTCCAAGGGCCATTGCGCTCCGGGCCTGTACGCCGTGCTCGCCGAGCGTGGGTTCTTCCCCAAGGAGGATCTCGAGACGCTGCGCCATATCGGCAGCCACCTGCAGGGTCACCCCAACATGAACGACACCCCGGGCATCGACATGTCTACCGGCTCGCTCGGCCAGGGCATCTCCGCCGCCGTGGGCATGGCGGTTGCCGCCAAGCACTGGGGCGATACTTACCGCACGTACGCCCTGCTGGGTGATGGCGAGAGCGAGGAGGGCCAGGTCTGGGAGGCAGCCATGTTTGCCGGCAACCAGCAGCTCGATAACCTCTGCGTGATCGTCGACCACAACGGTCTGCAGATCGATGGCCCCGTCGAGGAGGTCAACGACCCCATGCCGCTCGCCGACAAGTTCCGCGCCTTTAAGTGGCATGTGATAGAGCTAGCCGATGGCAACGACATGGCGCAGATTGAGGCGGCTTTCGCTGGGGCTCGTGAGGTGACCGGCGCGCCCGTCGCTATCATCGCCGAGACGGTGAAGGGCAAAGGCGTCTCCTTTATGGAGAACCAGGTTGGCTGGCATGGCAAGGCGCCCAATGACGAGCAGTTTGAGCAGGCCATGGCCGAGCTCACGAAGGAGGCTTAAAGCTATGGCAGACGAGAAGAGAATCGCCACCCGCGTGAGCTACGGCGAGACCCTGGGCGAGCTTGGCGCAGAGCACGATGACTTCCTGGTCTTCGATGCCGACCTCGCGGCTGCGACCCAGACGGCCAAGTTCAAGGCCGCCTTCCCCGATCGCTTCTATAACGCCGGCATCGCCGAGGGCAACGCCGCCGGTGTGTCTGCGGGTCTCGCCGCCACCGGCAAGAAGGTTTTCTTCCACTCCTTCGGTACCTTCTCCTCCCGCCGGTGCTATGACCAGATCTATATGTCAGCTGCCTATGCCGGGCTGACGGTCCATGTTCTGGGTTCCGACGCCGGCGTCACCGCCGCGTTCAACGGCGGCACCCACATGCCGCTGGAGGATGCAGCCATGTACCTCTCCATCCCCGAAACCACAGTGCTGGACCCCGCCGACTATGACCAGCTTGCCAGTATCACCCGCCAACTGGTGAACATCGACAAGGGCGTCACCTACACCCGGTTCGTCCGCAAGGGCATCATCCAGGTGTACGGCGAGGGAAGCGAGTTCGAGATCGGCAAGGGTGTGGTGCTGCATGAGTCCGACAAGGATCAGGCCACCATCATCACCTCCGGCATCATGGTGGACGAGTCCCTGAAGGCCTATGAGGCTCTGCAGGCAGAGGGCATCTCTGTCCGGGTCATCGACATGTTCACCTGGAAGCCCCTGGACGAGGAGCTGGTGGTCAAGGCCGCCCGGGAGTGCGGAAAAATCATCACCTGTGAGGAGCACTCCGTCATCGGCGGCCTGGGCGAGGCCGTGTGCGCCTGCCTGAGCGAGCAGTGCCCCGTCCCCGTGCGCCGC
>URTL01000119.1 GCA_900550785.1 uncultured Collinsella sp.
TACTGACTACTTCGGTTTCCAGTGCCTGGTCGAGGAGTTGGGCGTTGAGGTTGCCGGCAAGAAGGGCCTCGTGCTCGGTGCCACCGGCGGCGCCGGCACCACGGCAAGCATGGTGCTGGGAGACCTGGGCGCCATCGTTGTGCCCGTGGGTCGCACGAGCGAGGTCAACTACGGCAACATCGCGCAGCAGTCCGACGCCGCCTTACTCGTCAACTGCACGCCTGCCGGTATGTTCCCCCACTGCCCCGACGCGCCTTGCACGCTCGAAGGCCTCGATGCACTCGAGGGCGTCATCGACATTGTCTACAACCCCGCCCGCACGGGTCTGATGCTCGAGGCTGAGCGCCGCGGCATCCCCTGCATCGGCGGCCTGCTGATGCTCGTTGCCCAGGCGGCACAGGCCGTCGAGCGCTATACCGGCCAGGTCACCCCGCGCGAGCGCATCCTGGACGTAACGGAGCGCTTGTCACGTCGCGAACAGAACATCGCGCTGATCGGCATGCCGGGTTCGGGCAAAACCCGCGTGGGCGAGCAGATCGCAATGCTGACGGGTCGCGAGCACATCGACCTGGACCGCGCCCTCGAGGAACGCCTCGGCATGCCCTGTGCCGACTATATCATCGAGCGCGGCGAGGCGGCCTTCCGCGAGCAGGAGACGGCGGCCCTGGCCGACATCTCCAAGCGCAGCGGCCTGGTGCTTTCCACCGGCGGCGGCGTGGTCACGCGTGACGAGAACTATCCGCTGCTGCACCAGAACAGCCAGATTGTGATGCTCAACCGCAAGCTCGACGAGCTCGCCCACAAGGGCCGCCCCATCACCGCCCGCGATGGCATCGACAAGCTGGCCGAGCAGCGTATGCCGCGCTACTGCGCCTGGGCCGACTGCATTATCGACTCACGCGACTGCGCCACCAACACCGCCCAAGCCCTCCTCGACACCCTCCCACCCGCTCTCTAACCAAAACCACCACAAAGGGGACAGGCACCTTTGTGGTGGTTTTCCAACCGCAAAGGAAGCAACCATGAAAGCACTCGTCATCAACGGCCCCAACCTCAACATGCTCGGCATTCGCGAGCCAGGCATCTACGGCAGCGACAACTACGATCGCTTAGTGCAGATCTGCCAGGAAGCGGGTGCCGCACAGGGCTTCGACGAGGTCGAGGTCTTCCAGTCTAACCACGAGGGCAGCATCGTCGACAAGATCCAGGAGGCTTACGGAAAGGTCGACGGCATCGTCATCAACCCGGCCGCCTACACGCACACAAGCGTGGCCATCCTGGACGCGCTCAAAGCCGTCGCCATCCCGGCTGTGGAGGTCCACATTAGCGCAGTCGAGACCCGCGAAGACTTCCGCCAGGTGAGCTACGCCCGTCTGGCCTGCTTCGCCACCATCACCGGAGAGGGCCTGAAGGGCTACGCCCACGCGTTGGAGCTGCTGAAAGAGCATCTCGAAAAGTAAAATGCCAACCCCAACAAACAGCAGCGGCTTGCTCGCGCTCGGCTCCAGCAACACACAAGATGAAAAAAGCCCAGACCACCAAGCGGTCTGGGCTTAATAAACGATGGTGCTCCATGGCGGATTCGAACCGTCGACCTTGGGATTAGAAGTCCCCTGCTCTATCCAACTGAGCTAATGGAGCAAATAACCGCACGCCCAAGCACGCGCACGCGTGCCAGGCGCTAGTAATTATAACCTAGTTGAACTGCTCGCGGTACGCCTTGCAGACCTCATCAACCGGGCCGTCCATGCGAAGGTCGCCCTTCTCAATCCAAACGGCGCGCTGGCAGATGCGCTCAACCTGCTCCATGGAGTGCGAAACGAACAGAACCGTCACGTCGCCGCTCTGGATAAAGTGCTGAATACGCGCCTCGCACTTTTGCTGGAAGAACACATCGCCGACGGACAGCGTCTCGTCAACGATCAGAATATCGGGCTCGGTGATCGTCGCGATTGCAAAGGCAATACGCGCCACCATGCCCGAGGAGAAGTTCTTAAGCGGCATGTCGACAAAGTTCTGCAGCTCAGCGAACTCGATAATGCCGTCAAAGTTGGCGTCGATGAACTCCTTGGTGTAGCCGAGCAGGGCACCGTTCAGATAGATGTTCTCGCGGGCGGTCAGCTCGGGGTCAAAGCCGGCACCAAGCTCAATCAGCGGCGCGATGTTACCGTGCACCTTAACGCTGCCCTCACTGGGCTCAAGCACGCCAGCGATGATCTTGAGCATCGTAGACTTGCCGGAACCATTGGTGCCGACCAGACCCACAACTTCGCCGCGATGAATATCGAACGAGATGTGCTTAAGCGCCCGAAACTCCTCAAAGAACAGCTCGTGCTTGGCAAGCTTAATGAAGTACTCCTTGAGGTTGGTCAGCGACTCAGACGCCATGTTAAAGATCATGGTGACGTCGTCGACCTCGACAGCCAGAGGCTGCTCGCTGTAATTAACAACAGATTCAGTCATCACAGCACTCCTTAGATGTAGAGGATGAACTTGCGCTCGGACTTATGGAACACGGTGTAGCCAATAACAAGCGCAAGAACCGCCCAAGCAACGCACATACCAAACGTCATAAGCGAGGGCGTAGTCTGGAACAGGAAGATATCGCGCATAAACTGCAGGTAGTTATACATGGGGTTCGCATAGACCAGAATGCGCACGAGATGCGGCATTTGCGCAACGAAGTCGGTCGTCCAGAAAATAGGCGTGATGTAAGTCCACGCCGTAATGACGACGCTCCACAGATGCATGACATCGCGGAAGAAGACCGTGAGGGCGGAGAGCATCATGCCCAGGCCCATGCAGAAGCACATAAGCAGCAGTAGGCAGACAGGCAGCAGAATAAGGTGCCAAGAAGGCATAACACGGAACCACAGCATAACAATAGCTACGGCGACCAGAGAGAAGGCAAAGTTAACCAGCGAGAAGAGCACCTTCTGCACCGGGAAGACCCAGCGGTGCACCTTAACCTTCTTGAGCAGCGGGGCAGCACCCACGATCGACGTCAGAGCCTGGTTCGTAGACTCGGACATGACGGCAAAGGTGACGTTACCCACGATCAAATACAGCGGGTACATCTCGGGCGTAATCGAGCCATTGCGGCCCTGGGCAAAAATCGTCGAGAACACGATGGCCATGACAATCATCATCAGCAACGGATTGAGCACCGACCATGCGACGCCCAGAACGCTACGGCGATACTTGATCTTAAAATCCTTGGTAACCAGCTGACGAAGGATAAACGCGTCCTTCTCAAATTCGTTCTTAGCAAACGTCGCAGGCAGACTGCGAGTTTCTTGTTGCTTTGTCTGATCCGACACGGATGCAACTCCTTTACTCGTAATCGTTGACAAACGAACAGTATAGACCCGACGGCCCTGCAAACGATTCGCGCAACAAAACTGGAGAACTAACCCACATCTAAGGATGACAAGTCCAAACGGCTATACTTTCAAGGATTGAATGTGTAAGGAGCATTGAGTGAATTCTGAATCCATCGCCGTCATCATCCCCTGCTACAACGAAGCGCTCACAATCGGTAAGGTCGTCGACGACTTTCACCGCGAGCTTCCGCAGGCTACGGTCTATGTCTATGACAACAACTCGTCGGACGATACCTCACGCATCGCCACCGAACACGGAGCCACGGTGCGCTTTGAGCCCCGTCAGGGAAAGGGCAACGTGTGCCGCCAGATGTTTCGCGACATCGACGCCGATTGCTACCTGATGGTCGACGGAGACGACACCTACCCCGCCGAGGCGGCCAAAGCCCTCTGCGAGCCCATCCTCAACGGCACGGCCGATATGACCGTAGGCGACCGCCTTTCCAACGGCACCTATGCCGAGGAGAACAAGCGTGCCTTCCACGGCTTTGGCAACAATCTGGTCCGCGCCATGATCAAGTGGATCTATGGCTACAGCTTCGATGACGTCATGACCGGCTACCGTGCCATGAGCCGCCCGTTCGTTAAAACCTTCCCTGTGCTTTCCGAGGGCTTCCAGATCGAAACCGAGCTCTCGATCCACGCCGTCGACCACCGCTGGCGCATCAAAGATGTGCCCATCGAGTACCGCGACCGTCCGGAAGGTTCCGAGTCCAAGCTCAATACCGTGAGCGACGGCATTAAAGTCGTTGCGATGATCGGCACGCTGTTCAAGGACTGCCGCCCGCTGAAGTTCTTCAGCCTCGTTGCGCTTCTGTTCGCGGTATTCGGCCTCGCCCTGGGCATGCCCATCGTTGTCGAATATTTCCAGACCGGCCTCGTCCCGCGCTTCCCCACCGCCATGCTCGCCGCGTCGTTTATGTTCCTGTGCGGCCTGAGCCTTGCAACCGGATTCATCCTCGATTCCGTGGCAAAGGTCGAAAAAAAGCAGTGGGAGGTCAACGTGTACAGCAAATACGCCTACGACGACCAGCCTGGCAGGTCCGCCACCACGCCAAGCGAGAGGTAGATCTTCCGCAAAATACTATTGGCACCACTGCGTAGATAGCCACCAACAAGAAAAGCCGCCGTTAACAAGCGGCGGCTTTTGCTCTCGAAAAGTTAATAGCGGCTAGAGCGTCTTGAGGTACTCCCCCAGCTCTTCCTCCCAGTCGGGCATGTGGAACCCGACCGACTCGAGCCTGGACAGGTCGAGCGCGGAGTGGACCGGGCGCGGGGCGATGGGGCCCGCGGCGTTCGCGTAGTAGTCGGCGGTCGAAACCGGCAAGACCTTCTCGCCGTTGCCGTTGGCCGCCTCGAAGACGGCGCGGGCGATGTCGGCCCAGGACTTGACGGCGCCGGAGCCCGTGCAGTCGTAGGTGCCGTAGGGGGCGTGCGTCCCCAGCACGTGGAAGATGGCCTCGGCCATGTCGCGCGTGAAGGTCAGGCGGCCCAGCTGGTCGTCCACGACCGTGACCTGCGTGAGCCCGTCCTCCGGGTCGGCGACGCGGTCGGAGAGGCCCCTCATCGTCTTGACGAAGTTGTGCCCCTCGCCGATGACCCAGCTGGAGCGCATGATGTAGTGGCGCGGGCAGCCGGCCACGGCGATGTCGCCGGCGGCCTTGGTCTGGCCGTAGACGGACAGCGGGCTGAGGGGCTCGTCCTCGGTATGGACCTCGGCGGTGCCGTCGAAGACGTAGTCGGAGGACACGTGGACCAGGGTGATCCCGTGCCCGGCGCAGGTGCGGGCGAGCAGCGCCGGCCCGGTCGCGTTGGCCTTCCAGGCGATGACACGGCCCTCGGGGGTCTCCGCCCTGTCCACGGCGGTGTAGGCGCCGCAGTTGATCACGGTGCCGTAGAGCGACCAGTCGTATTTGGAGTAGGCCTCCGGGTCGGACATGTCGAAGGTGTCGATGTCGCAGAAGTCGAAGTCCTTGGCGACGCCGCGCTCCTCCGCCAGCGCGCGGACCGCATGGCCCAACTGGCCGTCGCAGCCGGTGACGAGGGTGCGCTTCGGCGCCATGGGGACGACGTCCTTGAGGTACGGGTGGTTGAGGTCGGCCTCGGATACGGTGGCCTCGTCGAGGGGGATCGGCCACTCGATGGCGAGCTCGGGGTCGGCGAGGTTCACGAAGGTGTAGGTCCTCTTGAGCTCGAGCGACCAGTGGGCGTCCACCAGGTAGGTGTAGGCGGTGCCGTCCTCCAGGGCCTGGAAGGAGTTGCCCACGCCGCGCGGGACGTAGATGGCCCTGGACGGGTCGAGCGTGCAGGTAAACACCTTGCCGAAGGTCTCGCTGCCCTCGCGCAGGTCCACCCAGGCGCCGAAGACGCTGCCGCGGGCCACGGAGATGAACTTGTCCCAGGGCTCGGCGTGGATGCCGCGGGTGACGCCGCGGCTGTCGTTGTAGGAGATGTTGTTCTGGACGACCCTGAGGTCGGGGATGCCCCGGGCGGTCATCTTGGCGCGCTGCCAGTTCTCCTTGAACCAGCCGCGCGAGTCGCCGTGGACGGCGAGGTCGACTACCTTGAGGCCCTCGATGCCGGTCTCGGCGACGGAGAGGTCCTTCTCGAATGCGATGTCAGCCATGTGGGAAAAGCTCCTATCGAAGAGGT
>URTL01000120.1 GCA_900550785.1 uncultured Collinsella sp.
CGGGCCCCTGCATAGATTTTGGAATAAAAGGGCGCCGCAGATGGAGTTCCGCGGCGCCCAAGCCACACGCTAACAGCTTTAAGGAGTCAAAGCTGGTTTAGCCAAAGAAGCGCTTGATCTCAATCTCGGCGTTCTCCAAACAGTCGGAGCCGTGGATCACGTTGGCGTTGACATCGACGGCAAAGTCGCCGCGGATGGTACCAGGAGCAGCGTCAAGCGGGTTGGTAGCGCCCATGAGGGTGCGCATCTTAGCAACAGCGGAGAGACCGGAAACGACCATCTTGACGACCGGACCGCTCGTCATAAAGTCGCAGAGACCGCCAAAGAAGGGCTTGTCGGCCAGATGGGCGTAGTGCTCCTCGACGGTAGCGCGCTCGAGCGTGGTCATCTCCATGCGCTCGATGACAAGGCCGCTGCGCTCGATGCGAGCAACAATCTCGCCGATCTTGCGGTCACGCACGGCGTCGGGCTTAATCATGATGAAGGTCTTCTCGATAGCCATAAAAGTAGCCTTTCAAGTAGGTTCGCGCGTGCCCAAGTCCCATTCCGGCACCCGCCTGGACTGCATCGTAACAGAGTTTTAGCTGCAGTTAAACAAAAAGCTGTTTATTGAAACGTTGCAATTTATTGAAGCGTTCCATATATGTCACTTCTGTTTCGAAGCTCGATTAGAGTACCATCCGACTGCCCATCAACCGCATCGAGCAGAGCAGACGGTCGGTTGCCGCCCGCGAACGTATCCCCTTCACAACCTGCCCAAAGGTCCTACAGAAGTTCTCGACAAGCCCCTCCCCCATAGCAACAAAATACGGGCGTCCGCATCAGCAGATACCCGTAAAAGCAAAAACGATTTATCGATAAATGGCCAAAGCCGCTTCAGTCAAATCCCTACTTTGCCCCGTGGCCCATCTCGACGACCTTGGTCAGCGATCCAAACACGCCCTCGTCGGCCACGAGCTGTGCCTCGGCACGCTGCAACTGCACGGCAACGGCGGCAGGGGCGGTACCGCCCTCGGTCGTACGCGCGGCGACAATTGAGGGGATGTCGAGCGCCTCGGTAATATCGCGTTCAAAGAGCGGGCTTGCCTCCTGGAACACCTCAAACGGCAGGTCCTCAAGATTGCAGCCACGCTTCTCACACATCAGGACCAGATGGCCCACCACGGCATGTGCCTCGCGGAACGGCAGACCACGCTTAGCCAGGTAATCGGCAACATCGGTGGCGGCAAGGTGCCCCACGCCGCACTCGCGCGCCATGGCATCCTCGTTGACGGTCCAAGTCGAAATCATACCGGCCATAACCGACAGACACTGCATGAGCGTATGGGCGGTATCGAGCGCGCTCTCCTTGTCCTCCTGCAAGTCCTTGTTATAAGCAAGCGGCAAGCCCTTCATGGTTACCAGCAGCTGCACCAGGTTGCCGTACACGCGACCGCTCTTGCCGCGGATAAGCTCGGCAAAGTCGGGGTTCTTCTTCTGCGGCATGATAGACGAGCCGGTGGAGTAGGAGTCGGAAAGCGTGATAAAGCCAAATTCGGAGCTCGACCACAGCACGATCTCCTCGGAAAGACGCGACAGGTGCATCGCCATGACGGATCCGGCGTAATGCAGATCGAGCAGGAAATCACGGTCGGAAACGGCATCGAGCGAGTTGGGAATCACGCCCGCAAAGCCAAGTTCGGCAGCCGTCATCTGACGATCGAGCGGATAGCTCGTACCGGCAAGCGCGGCAGCACCCAGCGGGCAGTTGTCGGCGGCATCAAAGGCGGCCTTCAGGCGCGTAAAGTCGCGCGCGAACATCCAGGAATACGCCAGCAGATGATGCGACAGAAGCACGGGCTGAGCGTGCTGCATGTGCGTGTAGCCCGGCAAAATCACCTTGTCGTACTTCTTAGCCGCATCCACCAGCACATGGCGCAGCTCAAGATTGGCCTCCATGAGCTCCTTGGCCAGCGCCTTGACGCCCAGGCGCGTATCGGTCGCCACCTGGTCGTTGCGCGAACGGCCGGTATGCAAGCGCTTACCGGCCTCGCCGATGCGGCGCGTCAACTCGCTCTCGATGGACATATGAATGTCCTCATCGTTGATATCGAAGGTAAAGTTGCCGGCATCGATATCCTGTTCGATTCCGGTCAGGCCCTTGGCAATCGCCTGCTCGTCCTCGGCACTGATGATGCCCTGGGCCGCCAGCATTTTGGCATGCGCCTTAGAGCCGGCGATATCCTGCTTATAGAGATGTTTGTCGACCGGCAGCGACGCGCCAAACTCCTGCGTGACCTCGGCCACGCCTGCCTCAAAACGACCGCCCCAAAGAGCCATGGAACCGTCCCCTTTCTCCAAATACCAAAACAAGCGCCCAAAGCAATGCGCCATATCGCTAAAGCGATTTTTCAACCGCTAGTTTTACACATTCCCCACCGTGTGCGGTGCCATGTAGCTAATTTGCAAAGAAGTGACGCGCCATGCACTTGGCGCCCAACGTCTCCCTCCGGATGTTGCCCTGCGAACCATCGATCCAGGCCTTCAGGCTCATAGGGACGTCCTCGACCCTTGCAGCATCGAACTCGGGCGCGAGGGCAAGTAAAGCATGCGCGATAGCATTGAACATAATGGATACTCCTCATATATAGGCGCAGAGCCGCCAAATTGATAGAAGGAGCCCCGCCGGACAACCCCGGCGGGGCTCGGACTCAGCCACAGTCGCGGCATCATATATGCGGGCGGAACGTAGGGGCCACCGATGTTAAGAAGTGTCAGCAAGCATAACGAAAGGTAGGGACCCCGTGCGCCCGTTATGTATCACGCGGATGGGCCGCGCGGATACCAAGGGAAGGAGGCGCTAGGCCTGGGCGGCAGCAGAGCTGGGGCCCTGGACCTTTGCCCACGTCTTGAGCGACAGCGTATCGATCTCGATAAAGCCGGCGCTGGCCTTCTCGTCAAACGTGGTGTCGCGGTCGTAGGTGGCCAGACCGTAGTCGTAGAGGCTGAAGGGACTCTTGCGGCCGACGACATGGCAGTTGCCCTTAAAGAACTTCAGACGGACAGTGCCGGTCACGAACTTCTGGGTATCGGCCATAAAGGCGTCGAGCGCGTTCTTGAGTGGGCTGTACCACTGGCCGTTGTACACGGCGGTGGCCCAATCCTGCTCGAGCTTGATCTTGGTCTTGAGCAGGTCGCCCTCGACGCAGATGTCCTCGAGCGCCTTGTGGGCGGTGATGAGCGTCAGGGCGCCGGGAACCTCATAGCACTCGCGGCTCTTGAGGCCCACCAGACGATCCTCGACCAGGTCAAGACGGCCAAAGCCGTTGTCGCCCGAAATCTTGTTGAGGGCGATGACGATCTCGGAGAGCTTCATCTTCTTGCCGTCGACGGCGACAGGCTTGCCGGCCTCAAACTCGATCTCGGTATAGGTCGGGGCGTCAGGCGTGTCCTCGGGGTTCTTGGTCATAACCCAAGCGTCATCGAGCGGCTCATTCCAAGGGTCCTCCAGGTGACCGCACTCGATGGCGCGACCCCACAGGTTGTCGTCGATGGAGTAGGGGTTATCGTTGGCACCCTCGGGAACCGGCACGTTGTGGGCGTGGGCATAGGCGACCTCGTCGGGACGGCACTTCAGATCCCACTCGCGAACCGGGGCGATAACCTTGAGCTCGGGGTCGAGGGCCTTGACGGCGGCCTCAAAACGGACCTGGTCGTTACCCTTGCCGGTGCAGCCGTGGGCGACGTAGGTCGCGCCAAACTCGTGGGCGACCTCAACAAGCTTCTTGGCAAGCAGCGGGCGAGACAGGGCGGAGAGCAGCGGGTACTTGTTCTCGTACATGGAGTTTGCGGCGATGGCCTTAGTCAGGAACTCATCAGAGAACTCGTCGCGCAGGTCGAGCACCTGGCAATCGAGAACGCCCAGGTCGAGTGCCTTCTGCTTCTTGGCATCCAGTCCAGTCTCTTCCTGGCCCACGTTGCCGCAGACGCAAACGACATCGAGATTCTTCTCGTCCTGGAGCCACTTGACACATACGGATGTATCAAGACCACCGGAATATGCGAGAACGACTTTTTCCTTGCTCATGGCTGTTTCCTTTCGCCCTTGGTAGCTAGTTAGAACATCGGTCAGTTGCAAGTCACCTTGAGATCAAAAACCGTGCAATATCAGGTTATTCAGCAGAATGCATCACAGGCATGCCCTAGAAACATGCAGCTATGTCGTGCTTAAACCCAACGACCTCAAAATGACTCTGTTGAGGCATTGCGCCCCATGCGGACAGAGACGATTGTTATCGTCGTCGGGAAATTGCGCGCTGGCGTCGGATGGCATTGTCTGCAGTGGTGATGATCTGTACGAACTGCATCTGCCTCTCCTTTCACGTATCGCCGGGCGCAATTCAAATATCGCAAACGGTACCTTTTCCTCGGTAAACGGCTCTTTTGCCGTCTCCGTTTTCGATGTTCGCTATATTACGATAAAGTGCACGCTGCGCAAGCGACAAATTCAAATTTCTGAATAGTTTTTTCATTAGTTTGTGAATTGCAGTGCAAATACGCACCATTCCTGCGAAAATACGCTCGACTACGAGTTGATGGTTATAACGTCTGAAACAATCTCGAAACGAAAGGCTCGCTTTTATGCAAACTTACGAATCGGACGCCAATATCGGAAACATTAAGCTCATCGCCGTCGACATGGACAAGACACTGCTGACCGACGAGCGTGTGCTGCCCCAGGGTCTTGATGAGCGCCTGGACAAGCTCGCCGACGCCGGCATCGTATTCTGCCCCGCCAGCGGACGTCCCGCCCCCAAGCTCGAAGAGATGTTCGAGGGCATCAAGAACCGCCTCGCCTTTTGTCCCGACAACGGAGCGTGCGTGATCTATCGCGGCAGCTATATCTATAAGAGCAATATTGACGTGGAGCTGTATCAGCAGGTCTTGAGCCGTGCCTCGGAGGATCCTCGCGCTGTCCCCGTCCTGTGCTGCTTCGACGAGTTCTACGTGCTTGCCCGCGACCATCAATACCACGACGAGATCAGCGTCTACTACAACACAATCAACTACGTCGACAGCTTTGAGGGCATTGATTTCGAGTCCAACAAGATTTCGGTCTTCTTCCCCGGCTACGACGCCGAGCCCGCTTTCCGCGAGACCTATAGCCCCGAGTTCTCGGACAAGCTCTACGTCACCAACGCCGGGCGCGAGTGGATCGACTTTATGAACCTGGGCGTCGACAAGGGCGCCGGCGTCGCTCACCTGTGCGAGCACCTGGGCATCGATATTGCCGATGCTGCCGCCGTGGGCGACACCTACAACGACATCCCCATGCTGGAGCGCGTCGGGCACAGCTTTATCGTGGACAATGCCGAAGAGCATATGAACGCGCACGCCAAGTGGCGCATTCCGAGCAACAACGACGGGGGCGTACTGACGCTCATCGACGCCATCCTGGCGGCTCGGTAACGTGGCTCGTCGGGCCTGGCCGGGCGGCGCGGATTAGTTTTTCGTTCGGTCAGGTCCTGGGCTCGCTCGGAAAGCACATTAAGTGCTTTCCGGCTCGTGCGGAATCTACGAAAAACTTACCCGCCTCGCCCGGCCAGGT
>URTL01000121.1 GCA_900550785.1 uncultured Collinsella sp.
TTGGCAAGCTGGTAGTTAATGGAATCGGCCATGGACACTCCTTGGTCGTAGGTTTTTACAAAACGGGCGTGCTATTACGCGGCGGCGATACGACGAACGATGTCAAGCGTGATGCCGCTCGCGGTGCGGGCGTACTCGTCCAAATCGAACTCGCGCTCGCAAAACGCGTCATATGCCTCGTCACAATTATCGCTGATAGCGCGCAGTACCAAGCAATCGACACCATTCTTGGCCGCAATGTGTGCAATCGCAGCACCTTCCATCTCGACGCAATCGGCATGCGTCGCCTCGATGGCGGCGGCGCGCATGGCGTCGCCCGTTACAAAACGGTCGCCTGTAGCGATAGTACCAACCAAGAACTGTTTGGGGTCCTTCTCCGCAGAAGTCTCCTCCGTCGAGGCATCCACAAATCCATGCTCGGCAAGCACGGCGGCGGCAACATCAGCCAACGCCGGCGTCGAGACAAACTCCTCGAGCCCCGGCGCGGACTCCGCAATGAGCGCCGTATCGGTATCCAGATAGCGCAGGCACTTGCCTATAACCACGTCGTTGATATGGAGCTTAGGGTTTAGGCCTCCCGCGATACCCGAAAACACAACGGCCTGCGGGCCGTATTTGCTGATGAGATGCTGCGTTGCGGCAGCGGCGTTCACGGTCCCCATGCCTGCCGTCGTGGCGACCACCGTCAGACCGTCAAGCTCGCCGCCCACAACGGTCAAGCCCGCCTCCTGCGCTTCATGCGCGCCACTCAGCTCTTCCTTAATCTGCGCAACCTCTTTTTCGAGTGCGCCTATGATCGCGATGGTTGCCATGCCATCCCCCAAATCCGTGCAAATTGCTTATCCACGGTATGGTACCAGCATTTTGGCTCAACCGTGTCAGCACCAAGCCGTTAGGCCAGTACAGCTCGGGTATCATAAAGGGGCAAAAATGGCTTGTTAGCCGATGGCCGACCTGAGCTCCGCACGGCGCTTTTTCATACCGGCCATAACGGCATTGCGCAGCTCGGGCATGCGCACGGTATCCATCTGAGGTACGCCCTCAAGCTTATAGGGAATGCCCAGTTGCTCGTACTTGACGACACCCATCGTGTGATACGGCAGCATTTCCAGGCCCACCACGTTGTGCCATGGAGCGATGAGGCGACCGAGCTTCTCGCACTCCTCCACCGTGTCGGTAATGCCCGGCACCACCACGTGGCGGATAACGACCTTGATCTTGCGACGTGCAAGTTCATCGCCGAACGCCAAGATGCGTGCGGGATCGCAACCGGTCAGCTTTTTATGCTCGACCGGGTCGGCATGCTTAATATCGAGCAGTACCATGTCGGTCTCGTTGAGCACGGCATCGAACTTCTCGGGGTGGTTGGGGTCAAATGCATAGCCACAGCTATCTAGGCAGGTATGTACACGGCCATCGGGGTTGTTACGCATAGCACGAAACAGATCGGCCAAAAACTCGGGCTGCAGGAGCGGCTCGCCGCCGGACACCGTAATGCCACCGCTGCGATAGAACTCGTGGTTACTCTGGAACTCATCCATCAGGTGTTCGACGGTCACCATGGTGCCGCCGTTGACCGACCAGGTATCGGGATTGTGGCAATACGCGCAGCGCATTGGACAGCCCTGAACAAACACCACAAAGCGGATGCCGGGTCCGTCGACCGTTCCCATCGTTTCAATCGAATGTACGCGGCCCAGGGCAAACGCGGAGTCCTCGGGACGAGCGTCCACACCCTCGAGCGTCATCTCAGCCATTCCCGCTACCTTGCCTCTCATTGGTTTTAGTTACATAAATGCCAGAGCCATTCTAGCCCATACGCATGATGGTGAAACGGTTTAGTGGTCAATTGGGTTGTTCTATTTGGCCCCACACAAAAGCGACGGGAAGGTTGTCACAACCCACCCGCCGCCGAGGCAATAGATATCGATAGACGCCAGGCCTTACGCCTTAAGCGTAAGCACCGCGCCGAAGGCAGTCGGGCCGCAATGGCTCGAGATGACGCCGCCGACCTGAGTCCAGGTAACGTCCCTAAAGCCCAGGTCATGCGCATAGACTTCCATGTCATCGCGCAGCTCCTGGGAAAGGCCCACCGAATACGCCAGGCCAATGTGCGAGTAGTCAATCTCGCCCTTCGCAACCATGTGGTCAATAAAGGCACGGGCGCATTTGAGCATAGAGCCGCGGAACTTCTTGGTTGCCACGAACTTGCCGCCCGTCACCTCAATGCAGGGCTTAATCTTGAGCAGATGGGCGCCTAGGAACGCGACGTTGGACAAACGACCGCCTGCCTTAAGGAAGGCAAGGTCGGTAGGAACAAAGCCCAGCAGCACACGGTCCATGACGGAATTCGTAAAAGCAAAGATCTCGTCGACGGTGGCATCGGGGTGAGCCTCGATGTATTTGGCGGTCTCGACGACAACGAGCGACTGGCCAACCGAAACAAAACGCGTGTCCATGGAGAACACGTAGTCGCGCCCCTTAGCTGCAATCTTCGATGATTGATGCGAGCAGGTCGTGGCCTCGGAATACGCGAGATGCAGAATAGTCGCATTGGGCTGCTCAGCGTGAATGCGGTCGTACACGTGAGCAAAATCCGCAGGCGCGCAGCCACTGGTCTTGGGCATCACGCCAAACTCGTTGCAGCGTGAGTAAATCTCGAGCGGATCGATCGAACCGTCCTCGACGGTCTCGTCACCAATCGTGACATGCATGGGCACGCGCACGATGCCGTAGCGTTCGCAAAGCTCCGGCGTCACATCCGACCCAGACTCAACCACGATTACGTACTTGCCCATTATTATCACGACCCATCTCGACATTGGCTTTTCAATACATAGCACGCGCCGCCGCACTGTTGCACAACGGCGTCCAAGCGCCAAAGAGACGCCGCCCCTTGCACACAACAAAGGACAGCGTCTCCCTGGAAAACTCCGTGCTTATCTAGGATTCCACACGGTTTATTAAGGAGGGTTACTTATTCCGCAAACGGTCGCTATATGCGGTAAGCGGTAGTTGCCAAGAAAGTATCCCATGCGTCCAGCCCATCAGGAGAGTTCCGCCTAAAGGGTGACTACACAGGACCCCGCCGGGGCTGTTTGGGCTATCTCCCAAAACATTCCGTCAGGACGCAAAGAGGCTCGCCGCACGAAGTGCGCAGCGAGCCTCTTTGCATGTCCGAGGACGTTCCGGAGAGAAGTCCCCGTCCCGCCCCCGGATTCCCGGTGGGAGTTCTAGACCTTGTCGGCCTTAGTACATACCGCCGCCCTGCTGACCAGCGGTGGCAGCAGCGATAGCGTCCTCAAGCTGAGTGTTCTTGGGCACATCGGAGACGGTGGCCTCGGTGATGAGGATCAGGCTGGCGACAGAAGCAGCGTTCTGCAGGGTGACGCGGCTGACCTTGACGGGGTCGAGGACGCCCATCTCGATCATGTCGCCCCACTCGCCGTTGGCAGAGTTGAGACCCTGGCCGGCGGGCAGCTCGGCGACCTTGTCGACCACGACAGCGCCCTCAAAGCCAGCGTTCTTGGCGATGGTGGCGACCGGAGCGGTCAGAGCCTTCTTGACGATGTCGACGCCGATCTTCTCCTCGGGGTCATCGATCTCGACGGCATCGAGCGCAGGAGCAGCGTCCATGAAGGCGACGCCGCCGCCAGCGACAATGCCCTCCTCGACAGCAGCGCGGGTGGCCTGCAGGGCGTCCTCGACGCGATGTTTGATCTCCTTGAGCTCGGACTCGGTAGCAGCGCCGACCTTGATGACGGCAACGCCACCGGAGAGCTTGGCCAAGCGCTCCTGGAGCTTCTCACGGTCGAAGTCAGAGGTGGTGTTCTCCATCTCGCCCTTAATCTGAGCGATACGGGCGTCGATGGCCTCCTTGGAGCCAGCGCCGCCGACGACGACGGTGTTGTCCTTAGAGATGGTGACGGACTTAGCGGTACCGAGCATATCGGCGGTGATGTCAGCGACCTTCACGCCCAACTCGTCCAGGGCAGCCTGGCCACCGGTGAGGACGGCGATGTCCTCGAGAATGCGCTTGCGGCGATCGCCGTAGCCCGGGGCCTTGACGGCGCAGACGTTGAGGGCGCCACGGATCTTGTTGAGGACCAGGGTAGGCAGAGCTTCGCCGTCGATGTCCTCAGCGATGATGAGCAGGCCACGGCCAGCGCGCTGGACAGCCTCGAGAACGGGCATGATGTCCTGAACGCTGGAGATCTTCTGGTCGGTGATGAGGATGTACGGATCCTTCATCACGGCCTCCATGCGGTCGTTGTCCGTGACGAAGTAAGCGGAGACATAGCCCTTGTCGAACTGCATGCCCTCGACGGTGTCGATGGTGATGTCGAACGTCTGGGAATCCTCGACGGTGATGACGCCGTCCTTGCCCACGACCTCCATGGCCTCGGCGATCTTCTCGCCGACCTCGGGGTCACCGGCAGAGATGGTGCCGACGGAAGCAATCTGCTCCTTGGTCTCGACCGGCTTAGCCTGCTTCTTCATCTCGGCGACGGCGGCGTTGACGGCCTTGTCGATGCCGCGACGGATGGCCAGCGGGTTGGCGCCAGCGGCGACGTTGCGCAGACCGTCGTTGACGATGGCCTGAGCGAGCAGAGTTGCGGTGGTGGTGCCGTCACCCACGGTGTCGTTGGTCTTGGTGGCGACCTCCTTCACCAGCTGAGCGCCCATGTTCTCGATGTTGTCCTCGAGCTCGATCTCCTTGGCGACGGAAACGCCGTCGTTGGTGATGGTCGGGGCACCGAACGTGCGCTGCAGCGCAACGTAGCGACCCTTGGGGCCCATGGTGACGGTAACGGCGTCGGCCAGAGTGTTGACGCCCTTGGCGAGCTTAGCGCGGGCATCGGTGTTGAACGTAATGTTCTTTGCCATGGTAGGTAATCCTCCAAAAGAAATGTGACTCGCGTCGCCGCTTCCGAGTCCTATGCGGCGGACGCGTTCAAAGACGAATCAGAGATTCTGACGAGACTAGGCCTCGACGACAGCGTAGATGTCGTCGGCGCGCATCAGCAGATACTTCTCGCCGTCGACCTTGACCTCGTTGCCACCGAACTTACCGTAGATGACAACGTCACCGACCTTGACGTCCATGGGGATGCGCTCACCCTTGTCGTTGACCTTGCCGGCGCCCACGGCAACGATGGTGCCGCGCTGCGGCTTCTCCTGAGCGTTGCTGGCGATATACAGACCAGAAGCGGTCTTCTGCTCGGCCTCGTCGGGCTTGACCAGAACACGATCTGCAAGCGGCTTCAAAGACGACATGCTTGTCTCCTCCTTTTTGGGCCGCGCGGTTATACCACGCGAATTAACCCTTTTTGTTTGCGTACGCGTTGAATGGTACCCACGAATGGCGGGTTATACAACACGGAGTCAAAAAATCTTATTTTTTGGCACTTAGATTTTCTGAATGCCGGGGGATAACTTAGCGGTGGCTCCCGTGTGGCTCCGGAGGGGCGGGGCATAAGGTTTCCTGCTCGGGCAGTCCTGCTCGCACGAAGGCCACATTAAGCGGCTTTCGGCTCGTGCGGAACTCGCGATAAACCTTAT
>URTL01000122.1 GCA_900550785.1 uncultured Collinsella sp.
ACACGGGCGGCACCGCTGGCAACCATATCCCACTGGTCTAGGCGCTCACCGGCCGAAAGACGCGAATGGAAGACCGCGACCGTCTCGCCAAAGCGCGAACGGAACCGGCCGACGGTTTGAGCCGTCAGCGAGATCTCGGGCACAAGCACGCAGGCTGAGCGGCCGGCTGCGAGTACGCGCTCAATGGCGGAGAGGTAGACCTCGGTTTTGCCGGAGCCGGTGACGCCGTCGACAAGAACCACGTCGCCGTGGGCGTCAAGGCGGGCGCGCTCAATTTGCGCAAGCGCCTGCTGCTGGCCGTTCGTGAGCGAGACCGGCGCCTTGCCGCTTGCCGAGGACAGCGTGGTCTGCTCGCTGCAGCCACGCCAGGCTCGGCGCTCCTCCACCAGCACAACTCCGCGTTTTTCGAGCGCCTTGATGGTCGCCGACATGCTGTTGTAGAGCAGGTTGAGGTCGCGCGTCGTGACCGGGCCGCACTGGAGCGCCTCGATGAGCTGACGCTGGCGAACGGCGGTCTTGGGCGGCGTATAGTCAAAGCCTTCGGGCGTGAGCATCACCCAACGGTTTTGGATAGGCTTGACGGCGGGGCGCTCAACCGTCCACATGCCGTCATCGCCCTTCACAACGCGCGGGCTGCCGCCCGGTGGCAAGAACAGGCGTAGACACTCGGAAAGCGTTGCAACGTACTCGCGGCTCATCCAGCGTGCGATACGGGCAGCCTCGGCGGTAAAGAGCGGCTTGCTGAGGATAGCCTCGATAAGCTTGATGCGCGCAGGATCGAGAGCGTCGTCACCTTGCAGGTCGGCCAGCTCGGGCGCGATATCGACGATGTAGCCCGCGGCCGTACGGTTGCCAAAATGAACTAGGACGGTGGAGCCGATCTGGACATCGTTGGCGAGCGACTGCGGAATGCCGTAAGCAAACGGCTCGGACAGCGCACGCGTCGGGATGTCGAGGACCACGCTCGCATAGGCGGTGACGGGTTCGGGTGCAGGCTTAGGCTGAGCCGAGGCAGCGGCAGGCACAGGCTTCACCGGAGCCCGCTCGGGTTCAGGCGAACCAAACAGCGAAAGTTGCTCGGCCATGGCCCCAGCACCTCCTATCCCATACGTCTACAGAAACAAGAGCCCCGCTCTGAGTGAACGGGGCTCGGATACATACGTTTGCGCAGCGATTACAGCGCCATCGTGCGGGCGCGGTCGATACGCGCCAGGCAGTCGTCGCGACCGACGAGCGCCATGGTCTCGCCCAGCGGGGGGCTCACCATGTTGCCGCAGACGGCGACGCGCACGGCCTGGAACACCACGCGCTTCTTGAGGTCCATCTGCTCAGGCAGCGGCTCAAGCGCGGCGTCGATGTTGGCAGCCGTCCACTCGTTCACACCCTCGAGCGCGGCCTTGGCGGCATCAAGAATGGCACCCATGCCCTCCTTGGCCAGGCCCTTGTTGACGGATTTCTCGTCATACTCGAGCGTCTCGGCCGTAGCGAAGATGGGAGCGGCGACGGTCACGGCGTCGGCAGGCATCTTGGTGCGCGGCTTAACGATGGCAGCGAGCGCGTCGATCCAATCCTCGCCGTACTCGACATTGCCCTCGATGAGACCCGCCTCATGCAGCTCGGGGACCATGATCTCGTCGGCAAACTGAGCATCGGACATGCCGTTGATGTACTCGGCATTGACCCAGTCGAGCTTCTTGGGGTCGAAGGTCGCCGGGTTCTTGGAGATGCGGTCGAGCGAGAACTTGCTGGCCAGGACATCGCGCGGGATGATCGTGGTCTCGCCGTCGAGCGACCAGCCGAGCAGCGCCAGGTAGTTGACGAAGGCGTCGGACAGGTAACCGGCGTCACGGTACTCCTCCACCGAGGTGGCGCCGTGGCGCTTGGAGAGCTTCTTGCCGTCGGCACCCAAGATCATGGAGATGTGGGCGAACGTAGGCACGGGCGCGCCGAGGGCCTCGTAAACCATGACCTGACGCGGGGTGTTGGACAGGTGGTCGTCGCCGCGGATGACATGGGTAATCTTCATCATGGCGTCGTCGACGACGGTCGCGAAGTTGTACGTGGGCGTGCCATCGGAGCGGAAGATGACAAAGTCGTCGAGCTCCTTGGCGTCGAAGGTCACCTCGCCGTGGACGGCGTCGTGGATGACGACGTCTCCGCGGTCCTCGGGCACCTTGATGCGCAGGACGTAGGACTCGCCGGCCTCGATGCGGCGGCGGGCCTCCTCGGGATCAAGATCGCGGCAACGGCGCTGATAGCCCTGGAAGGGGTCCTTGCGCTCCTGCGCGGCCTTGCGGTCGGCGTCGAGCTGCTCCTTGGTGCAGAAGCAGGGATAGGCCTTGCCCTCGTCCCAAAGCTTCTGGGCGGCCTGCTTGTACAGGTCCAGGCGCTCGGTCTGGGCGTAGGGGCCAAAATCGCCGCCCACCTCGGGACCCTCGTCCCAGTCCAGGCCCAGCCAACGCATGGCGCGCAGGATGATCTGCGTGTTCTCGTCGGTGGAGCGGGTGGGGTCGGTGTCGTCGATGCGCAGGATGAACGTGCCGCCGTTAGCACGGGCGAAAGCCCAGTTATAGATAGCGGTGCGGGCGCCGCCGATGTGCAGCTTGCCCGTCGGTGAGGGTGCAAAGCGGACGCGAACGTCTGATGCCATGGAAATCTCCTCGATTGCAGGATGGATGTCTAACCGCATCAGTATAAAGCATCAAAGCAACCTCCGCACAAAGGGCACCTACCTACTCATTGGGGACAGACTTAAATGACCATTCTTTGGGCAACCTGTCGGCACTTAGGTAAGGCTGATCATTTAAGTCTGTCCCCAATGAGTAGGTGCGGAAAGGGTGTGAATGTTTGATTTACGCGCTATGATGTGCCCTTGCATAGAGAGCCCGGCGGAATGGTAACGGTCGCCGGGACACGTTTTTGAAAGGACAATCATGTCAGAAGAACTTCGTTCCATCCCGCCCCAACACGGGTCCTTTGTTTTTACGTCGGAGTCGGTGACCGAAGGTCATCCCGATAAGATCGCAGACCAGATCAGCGACGCCGTCCTCGACGCAATCCTCGCCAAAGAAATAGAGCTCCAGGAGCAGGGCTACATCGCCCCCAACGGCGTGCCTGCCAACGTGGAGAACGTCCGCTGCGCCTGCGAGACCCTCGTGACCACCGGCACCGTCATCGTCGCCGGCGAGATCCGCACCCAGGCCTACGTCGACGTACAGGAAATCGCCCGCGGCGTTATCCGCCGCATTGGCTACAACCGTGCCAAGTTCGGTTTTGACTGCGACACCTGCGGCGTTATGAGCCTCATCCACGAACAGTCGCCTGATATCGCCCAGGGCGTTGACGAGTCCTTCGAGACCCAGACCGGCGCTACCACCGACCCGATCGACCTGATCGGTGCCGGCGACCAGGGCATGATGTTCGGCTATGCCTCCAACGAGACCAAGACCCTCATGCCCATGCCGCACTACCTGGCAAGCCGCCTGGCCGAGCGCCTGGCTGCCGTGCGTCACGACGGCACCCTCGCCTATCTGCGTCCCGACGGCAAAACCCAGGTCACCGTGCGCTACGAAGACGGCAAGCCCGTCGAGGTCACGACCATCGTCATCTCCACGCAGCACGCCGCCGAGATCGAGGACATGGGCAAGATCAAGGCCGACCTCATCGAGCACGTCATCACCCCGGTCATGGCCGCCGAGAACATGCCGTGGGACAACGCCGACATCTACGTGAACCCCACCGGTCGCTTTGTCGTGGGCGGCCCCATGGGCGACACGGGCCTCACCGGCCGCAAGATCATCGTCGACACCTACGGCGGCTACGGCCGTCACGGCGGCGGTGCCTTTAGCGGCAAGGACTGCACCAAGGTCGACCGCTCCGCCGCGTATGCCGCGCGCTGGGTCGCCAAGAACGTGGTCGCCGCCGGCCTGGCCGACCGCTGCGAAGTCGAGCTTGCCTACGCCATCGGCGTTTCCAAGCCCCTTTCAATCATGGTCGACACCTTCGGTACCGCACATGTTGCCGAGGACAAGATCGTTGAGGCCGTAGAGAAGACCTTCGACCTGCGCCCTGGTGCAATCATCCGCGACCTAGACCTGCGTCGCCCCATCTACGAAAAGACGGCAGCCTACGGTCACTTTGGCCGAGAAGACGCCGACTTCACCTGGGAGAAGACCGATCGAGTCGAAGAACTCAAAGCAGCCTGCGGCCTGTAATTAAGAACCGCCAAGGTTTCAACGACATAAGCGCTTAAAAAAGAAGTACCGCTCCCAACCGGTACTTCTTTTTATTTAAACGGTGGTGAAGATGCTTCGATATGAGCCCACGCTGCGTCACCAGCTAATGAATTTTGCAGCACATGCGCCTCTACCATGTATCCTTAGTTCCGAGGGCTTTGGTATTTGGTCGGTCGCGAGTTCCGCACGAGCCGGAGAGCACTTAATGTGCTCTCCGTGCGAGCAGGACTGCCCGAGCAGGCGACCAAATACCAAAGCCCTCGGAACGACGGGACAAAGAAGGAGCACCCATGGCAGGCAAGCCGCAAACACTAGCTACGACCTCGGCATTCGAGATCTTGGGCCCCGTCATGGTCGGCCCCAGCTCATCGCATACCGCCGGCGCCCTGCGCTGCGCCCAAGTTGCTGCCAGCCTGCTGGAAGGCCGCATCACCAAAGTCACCTTTGGCCTGTGGAACTCCTTCGCCCACACCTACCGCGGCCACGGCACCGACCGCGCGCTCGTCGCAGGCATCCTGGGCCTCGACACCGACGACGAGAACATCAAGCAGGCCTTCGACCTCGCACGCGAGCAGGGCCTCGAATATCACTTTGACATCAAGGGCGACGACGCCTCCATCCACCCCAACACCGTCGACATCGACATGGTCGACGACACGGGCGCCACGGCACAGGTTCGCGGCGAGAGCCTGGGCGGTGGCAAAATGCGCATCAGCCGCATTAACGGCGTCGGCGTCGACATCTCGGGTATGTATTCCACGCTCTTCGTGGCGCACAAGGACGTTCCCGGCGTGCTCGCCGCGCTCACCAACCTGCTCGCCTACGCCCACGTGAACATCGCCTTCTGCCGCACCTACCGCACCGAAGTGGGCGGCCAGGCCTACTCCGTATTTGAGACCGACGGCACGCCCGACGACACCGTCGTCCCCATGCTGCGCAAGCTCGACAATGTCGATTACGCAACGTTTATCGAGCTCCCCGGTTCTGCCTCGTCGCTCTCCCCCGGCGTCTCGGCCAAGGAAATCTTCGACGACGGCGAGCAGCTGCTCGATGCGTGCGAGGAACTGGGGCTCAGCATCGGCGCCGTCATGGCCGTGCGCGAGGCGCGTCTGACCGGCGAGGCCCACGCCGTCGCCGCCATGCGCCGCGTGCTCGACGTCATGCGCGAGGAGACCACGGCCCCCCTCGCCAATCCGCAGCGCTCGCTCGGTGGGCTAATCGGCGGCGAGGCCAAACTCGTCGATGCCACCAGCCGCAACGATTTGAG
>URTL01000123.1 GCA_900550785.1 uncultured Collinsella sp.
ACGCTCGTCAACGACGACCGCGAAATCGTATGGTCGTCGTACGCCACCAACGAAGGCAGCCCGCTGACGGCCGCCGTCAACATCGTCAAGCAGATCCAAAGCCAGCTGCCGGAAGGCGCGTGGATCGCCCGATCCTGCGCCACCGGCTACGGCGAAGGCCTCATCACCACCGGCCTGCACCTGGACGAGGGCGTGGTGGAGACCATGGCCCACTATCGTGGCGCCGAAATGGTCAGCCCCGGCGTCACCGCTGTCATCGACATCGGTGGCCAGGACATGAAATACCTGGCCATCACCGACGGCGTCATCGACTCGATCGCCGTCAACGAGGCGTGCTCGTCCGGTTGCGGCTCGTTCCTGCAGACCTTCGCGCAGTCGATGGGTCTGACCATCCAAGAGTTCACCCAAGCGGCCCTCAACTCCGACCATCCGGTCGACCTCGGCTCGCGCTGCACGGTGTTCATGAACAGCAGCGTCGTTTCCGAGCAGCGGCGCGGTAAGGGTCCGGGCGACATCATGGCCGGTCTCTGCCGTTCGATTATCGAGAACGTGTTCACCAAGGTCATTCGCGTTTCAAATCTCAACCGTCTGGGCGACAAAGTCGTCGTCCAGGGCGGCACGTTCCGAAACGACGCGGTGCTGCGCGCATTCGAGCAGTATCTGGGCAAACCCGTCACGCGTGCGCCCCACCCGGGGCTGATGGGCGCTATCGGTATCGCCCTGCTCGCGCGCGAGGAATGCCGCAAGGGCGACGCCGGCACGTCGTTTATCGGGCTCGATGCCGTGGAGCGCTTCGAGCATCGCGAGTTCGGCGGCGTTCCCTGCCGTCGGTGCAACAACCGCTGCCAGCGCGCGGTCGTGGCATTTGGCGACGGCTCGCTTTACGTCACGGGCAATCGCTGCCCGCGCGGCGGCGCCATCTCATGGGATGAGCTCGTGCGCGAGGTTCCCGCGGCGGAGGAGCTGCGTCCGCAGGGTGCTTGCGAGGCACAGGCACCCGGCACGGGGCGCGACCGGACCGCGGCTGCCCCCAATCTCTTTGTCGACCGCGAGAAGCTGCTGTTCGAGTCGTGCCCCACGGTTCCCGTCAGCGGGGGGCGCGATGTCACGATCGGCATTCCCCGTGTGCTCGAGTTCTGGGACACCATGCCGTTCTGGTCGACGTTCTTCAGCACGCTCGGCTTTAAGGTGCGCGTCTCGGGACGCAGCACCAAGGCGATGTACGAGCGCGGTCTGGCGCACGTCACATCCGACACCGTGTGCTTCCCGGCCAAGCTCGTCCACGGGCACATCCGCAATCTCGTCGACGCCGGCGTCGACCGCATCTTCATGCCCATCATCACGACGGTGCCCACCGAAAACACCGCCTCTACCAGCGAGTGGATGTGCGCCGTCGTAAAGGGATACCCCTACGTGATGCGCAATTCCGATAACCCGGAGGAGCGTTTCGGCGTTCCGTTCGATACGCCGCTGTTCCACTGGTACGACGAGGGCGACCGAAACCGCCAGCTCAAGGCGTGGTGCAAGGAGACCTTCGATATCGATGCCGACCTGGTTGCCAAGGCGACCGAGCAGGCGGACCGCGCGCAGGAGACGTTTGAGAACCAGCTGCAGCTGCGCGGCAGGCAGGTGCTCGAGAACGTGCACGAGGACGGCGGCTACGCGGTGGTGATCGCTTCGCGCCCGTACCACAACGACCCGCTGGTCAACCACGGGCTGCCCAAGCTCTTCTCTGAGCGCGGCATCCCCGTGCTGACGCCCGATGCGGTGCCGGGGGTCTGCAACGTCGATCTTTCCAACAGCCGCATCGACATCGTGAACAACTACCATGCGCGCATGCTGTCGTGCGCGGTCATCGTCGCATCGACGCCCGAGCTCGAGCTCGTGCAGATGGGCAGCTTCGGCTGCGGCCACGATGCGTATCTCACCGACGAGATCGCGCGCATGATGGGCGAGATGGGCTCCAAGGTTCCGATGATGATCAAGCTCGATGAGAGCGACGTCGCCGGTCCCATGGGCATTCGCGTGCGTTCGTTTATCGAGTCGGTCAACCGTCGTCGCGCGGAGGAGCGTGCCGAGGGCGCCCGGGTGCACGCGGTCCATCCGCTCGACGACCCGTATAAGGTCAAGTACACCAAGCGCGACCGGCACGACAAGATCGCGCTGGTCCCCAACACCTCCCATGCGTTCTGCAGGCTCATGACCGCGGCGATGCGCAATCAGGGCGTGCGCGCCGAGGCCCTTGATATCGGGCGCGAGGATGCCATCCGCCTGGGCAAACGCTATGTGCACAACGACATCTGCTTCCCCGCGCAAATCGTGATCGGCGAGGCGCTCGCGGCACTCGAGAGCGGTAAGTACGACCCGCACGACGTCGCCGTGGTGACTGGCAAGTATATCGGCGACTGCCGCCTGACGCACTACATGCCCCTGCTGCGCCGCGCGCTCGACGACGCGGGATACGACTATGTCCCGGTGCTCACCAACGACGACGTCGATGCCCACAATGCGCATCCGGGCTTCAAGCTCGGCCTTGGCCCGAGCATCCAGATCGCCTACGGTCTTCCCATGATCGATGCCCTCGAGGCCATGCTTAGGCGCATCCGTCCCTACGAGCTCGAGAAGGGCGCGGCGGACGCTGCGTTCGACCGCGCGCTCGATGAGGTTATCGAGGGCATGGAGCGCTCCGGGCTGAGAGGCCAGGCGACGGGCTTCAAACGCGCGCTTGCGATCATGGACGCCGTTCCGTACGACCGCTCGAACCCGCATCCGACCGTTCTCATCGTGGGCGAGTACCTGCTCAATTTCCATCTCGGCGCCAACCACGAGATCGAGCGCTACCTCGAGGACAACGGGCTCGAGGTCATCGAGGCGCGCATGACCGACGTGATCCGCAAGACCTATTTCTACAAGCATGCGCAGTCGCGCGAGTTCCACGTCGACCTGTCGCTGCCCGAAAAGGCCTGGTACGCCACGGCGGACAACCTGTTCGAGCTCGCGCACGACCGTTGCGACCGCCTGGGCGCGGCGAGCCCGCTCTACGAGCCGCCGACGCGCATGCCCGAGCTCGTGCGCGCGAGCGATAAGATCCTGCACCATACGTTCGATGCGGGCGAGGGCGTGCTGATTCCGGCGGAGATCCTCGAGCACGCCAAGCGCGGCTGCCGCAACTTCGTGATCCTGCAGCCGTTCGGGTGTCTGCCCAACCATGTCGTGGGGCGCGGGCTCATCCATGCGCTCAAGGAGCAGTATCCCACGGCGCAGTTCCTGCCGCTCGACTACGATCCCGACGTGAGCTTCGCCAACGTGGAGAACCGTCTTCAGATGCTCATCATGAACGCCAAGGCGCAGGGGTGCGGTGAGGCGCATGGCGAGACCGCGTAAGGACGCCGATGCGCCCGATGCACGCACCCGTATCATCGAGGCGTTTTGGGAGCTCATCGAGAACAACAGCATCTTCGAGTTGTCGGTTGGCGAGGTGACCCGCGCCGCCCAGTGCAATCGCGGAACGTTTTACTACTATTTTCACGATTTCGATGAACTCGTCGCCATCGCCATAGCCCAGCTGCTGCAGGATAACGAGCTCATCACCGATGTCCTCTGGCATTTTTCGAGCGAGGGCGACCTTTCGGCGTTCGACCGGCGCGACGTCCGCTGCCTGCTGCGGCGCATCGTCATCACCATGAGGGCGGGTGCCGCCGAGCAGGTCGTGCAGGGCATCCATACGATCATCATCGACCGCGTGAGAGAGATCGTCCACCCCGACGGAGAAGAGCTCAAGGCAGATTCGAGCTTTGCGGTGGGCTTTCTGGTCTCGGGCATCATGGGCTTTGTGATGGCGGTCGGCTTTGCCCGGGAGGGCGGCGAGGAGATAGACCTCGAGCAGCCGGGGGACAGCGCGTGCGCGTACCTGAGGGCGGTCGCCATGCAGACGGTGGAAACGGTCGCGCAAGTCGAGGGCGTCGATACATCCGAGCTGCTCGAACGCGTCTTCAAGGAGGCCGATGCCTATCGCGCATCGCGTGCGACGAGTCCCGACGTGGTGAAAGACGCCTAGGGTTTCTCTTGCGGGGCGCCTGTCGCGCATCGCGCGGTGAGTCCCGCGATGCGGTCATAACCTGCATTCATGTGAGCCGGGTTTATAGATATTCCTCCAGCTGTTAACATAGACGACCTGTGGGTAAAGAGACAAAAGCGCCGCCGACGGGCGGGCGTTTTGATTTCGATGAACTCATGTAAGGAAACGAGCATGTTAGATAGATTTACCGATCGCGCGCGTAAGGTCATGTCCATGGCCAAGCAAGAGGCGCTCGATCTTCATTCAAATAAGGTGGGCACCGAGCACCTGCTGCTCGCGCTTGCCAAGGAGGACGAGGGCATTGCCGCCGAGGCGCTGCGTTCGCTCGACATCTCCTACGATGACATCATGGATACCCTCAAAGAGGTCCAGACCACGGTTCCCGAGCCCAGTGAGGAGACCGAGGCGGCCAAGCTCGCCTTTACGCCGCTCGTCATTAGCGTGATGGAGCGTTCATTCCGCGTGGCGCGCGAGAACAACCAGACCTATGTGTCGACCGAGCACCTGCTCATCGGCATCGTCGAAGAGGGTAACGGCATGGCCATGGACATCCTCATGCGCCTGGGTGTGTCGTCCGCCTCCATCAAAAAGGCTATCGAGAAACTCACCGCCAAGGACCAGGACAAGAAGCGTCCGCTCGCCGGTGCCGGTGCTGGTCGTCCCGGTGCGGGCCTGCCGTTCTTTAGCGGCTCGGATGCCTCTCAGCAAAAGGGGAGCGGCACCGACACGCTCAAGCAGTTTGCGACTAACCTCACGCAAAAGGCGCGCGACGGCGAGCTCGACCCCGTGATTGGCCGCGAAAAGGAAGTCCAGCGCATGATGGAGATCCTTTCGCGCCGCACCAAGAACAATCCGCTTATCCTGGGCGATCCCGGCGTGGGCAAGACGGCTATCGTCGAGGGCCTGGCGCAGCAGATTGCTGCTGGCAATGTGCCCGAGAATCTTATGAACCAGAATATCTGGACGCTCGACCTGCCGGGTCTTGTCGCGGGCGCCAAGTATCGCGGTGAGTTTGAGGAGCGCCTCAAGAACGTGATCCAGGAGGCGACCGAAGCCGACGACGTTATCTTGTTTATCGACGAGATGCACACCATCATCGGTGCCGGCTCTGCCGAGGGCTCCATCGACGCGAGCTCCATGCTCAAGCCCGTTCTCGCACGCGGTGCTTTCCAGATCATCGGTGCCACCACGGCCGAGGAGTTCCGCAAGTACCTCACCAAGGACCCGGCCTTCGAGCGTCGCTTCCAGACCATCGATGTCGAGGAGCCGAGCGTCGAGGACACGGTCAAGATCCTGACCGCGCTCAAGCCGCGCTACGAGGAGCACCACCATGTGCGCTATACGCAGGGTGCTATCGAGGCCGCCGCGAACCTCTC
>URTL01000124.1 GCA_900550785.1 uncultured Collinsella sp.
GGTGGTGCACAGGCCGCAGCCGATGCACTTGTTGGGGTCGACGATCGAGGCGCCGCAGCCCAGGCAGCGGGCGGTCTCGGCGCGCACCTGTTCCTCGGTAAAGGTCTCAACATACTCGCTAAACGGCGCAGCCTTCTCGCGTTCGCGATCCACATGCGCAACCTCGCGGCTCGCGTTGTCGTAGCTCTCGAGCACAACGTCGTCGCGGTCGAGCGCGGTGTAGCGGCGCTGGTTGCGGCCGATGGTGAGCGTGGAGCCCGGCTGCACAAAGCGATGGATGGACACCGCGGCCTCGTGGCCGGCGGCGATAGCGTCGATGGCAAAGCTGGGGCCAGTGTAGACGTCACCACCCACAAAGATGTCGGGTTCGGCGGTCTGGTAAGTCTGGGGATCGGCAAGGGCGCCCTGGCCGCGGCCGAGTTCCACCTTGGAGCCAGCCAGCAGGTCGCCCCACACAATGGACTGGCCAATCGACATGACCACGCGGTCGGCATCGACACGGCGCAGATCGTTCTCGTCGTACTCGGGCGCAAAACGGCCCTCGTCGTCAAAGACACGCGTGCAGCGCTTGAAGGTGATGCCGCAGACACGACCGGCCTCGTCCAGGTGAATCTCCTTGGGGCCCCAGCCGCAGCTGATGTGAGCGCCGTCCTCAACGGCCTCGCGACGCTCCTCCTCGCTGGCGGGCATCTGGGCCTCGCTCTCCAGGCAGAACATCTCAACGTGCTCGGAGCCCAGACGGCAGGCGTTGCGCGCGACATCGATAGCCACGTTGCCACCGCCCACCACGATGGTGCGGCCGGGCAGCGCGTCGATCTTGCCACTGTTGACCTCGCGCAAAAAGTCGACGGCCACGGTCACGTCCTCGGCATCCTCGCCCGGAATGCCGGCAAGGCGGCCGCCCTGGCAGCCAATAGCAACGTAGAAGGCCTTAAAGCCCTGCTCGCGCAGCTCGTCGAGCGTCACGTCGCGACCGACTTCCACGCCATAGCGGAGCTCGGCACCCATCAGGCGAATGATCTCGACCTCGGCCTCGATGACGTCCTTCTGCAGCTTAAAGCTGGGAATGCCGTAGGTGAGCATGCCGCCCGGGCGCTCGTTCTTCTCGAACACGACAGGCTTGTAGCCCTTCTCGGCCAGGTAGAAAGCGCAGGACAGGCCGGCCGGACCGGCACCGATAATGGCGATCTTCTGGTCGAAGCCGCCGGCGCGCGTCGGCGTCACCACGGGCGGGACGTAGCGGGTCGCGGCGTCCAGATCGCGCTGGGCGATGAACTTCTTGACCTCGTCGATAGCCACGGCGGCGTCCACACGGCCGCGGGTGCAGGCATCCTCACAGCGGCGGTTGCACACACGGCCGCAGATAGCGGGCAGCGGGTTCTCGCGCTTAATGAGTGCCAGGGCCTCGTCATAGCGACCCTGAGCCGCGAGCTTCAAATAGCCCTGAACGGCAACGTGCGCGGGGCAGGCCGTCTTGCAGGGAGCGGTGCCGGACTCATGCGTCTCGATGCGGTTGTCGTTGCGGTAGTTGGGCGACCACTTGGTGTGGTCCCACTTGGTGGCATCGGGCAGCTCCTGGCGCGGATACTCGGGCACCTGTCCGCCGGCCTTTTTGCTGCAGAGCTTCTGGCCCAGTTTGGCGGCGCCGGCCGGACACACCTCAACGCAGCGACCGCAGGCCACGCACTTGTCCTTCTCGACCTTGGCGACATAGGCCGAGCGCGACAGGTTGGGCGTGTTGAACAGCTGCGAGGTGCGCAGGGCGTAGCACACGTTGACGTTGCAGTTGCAGATGGCGAAGATCTTGTTCTCGCCGTCGATGTTGGTGATCTGGTGCACAAAGCCGTTGTCCTCGGCCTGGCGCAAGATGTCGTAGACCTCCTCGCGCGTCACATAATGACCGCGGTCGGTCTCAACCACATAGTCGGCCATATCGCCCACGGCAATGCACCAGTCGGCGGGGTCATCGGCGCAGCCCTCGCCCATCACGCGACGGCTCGCGCGGCAGCTGCAGGTGCTGGCGGCATACTTGCCCTCGTATTTGTCGAGCCAGTGCTCGATATGCTCAATAGGCACCGAGGCGCTCGTGGCGTCGATAGCCTTCTCGACCGGGATGACGTGCATGCCGATGCCGGCGCCACCGGGCGGCACCATCGGCGTAGCCTTGGACAGCGGCCCCTTGGACGCCTGCTCAAAGAACTTGGCATAGACCGGGTGCTCGTCGAGCTGGCTCACGCGCATGTTGAGGAACTCGGCGGAACCCGGCACCAGCATGGGCAGCACCCACTGCTTGGCGCGCTCGGGATTCTCCCAGTTGTACTCGAGCAGGCCCGTGTAGCTCATATCGTCGAGCATCTTCTCGATATCGGCTTCGGGCATGCCGGTGAGCTTGACCATCTCGGGCAGCGTATAGGGACGGCGCATCTTCATCTTGCAGAGCACTTCGGCCTGCTCGTCAGTCGCGGCCTCGGCAAACGACCAGTACTCGTAGCCCAGCAGCTCATCGCGATGCAGCAGACGGTTGGTGCAGTGCTCGCACAGCTTGACGATGGCCTCGCGCGGATGCTCCGGCAGCGGCGGCACGAACTCCGAACCGATGTCGGGCTCGGTGTAGCTAATCCCCGGTCCGTTGAGAATCATGGTTGTCCCTTCTCTTGCCACAGCCCGGCGAGACCGCGGCACCCCTCTTTTTTGCAGGCCGGGCATGCCCCCATGCCGTTCACCCGCCATTAGTTGACATTGTGTCAAAAATAGTATTGACGAACCGTCAACAATAATCAAGACTGTTAGGCGAACGGTCAGGCAAAAGAGGATGAAAGGCGGCAAAACATGAGCAACAACACAGCAGATACCTCTGTGGTCGATGCCGTTCCCGCATCCGATAGCGCGGCAAAGCGCCTGACGGGCGACGAACGCCGTCGCGAGATCCTCGATGCCGTGCGCACCGTAAGCTCCGAGCTGGGCGTGTCCCACCTATCGGTATCGGCCGTGACCAAGCGAGCCGGCTGCACGCGTTCATTGTTCTACCACTACTTTGCCGACATGGACGCCGCCGTCACCGCTGTTATGGACGAGGCAATTGACGGTTTTATCTCCGAGCTCGAGCAGTGGAACGCCGACCGCACCGTCGGCGATATCGAGGGCGCACTCGACACCGTCGCCCCGCTCTTTAAGCGCCTGGTCGCCAGCGGCCACGAGCTGCCGAGTACGCTCACCTCAAGCAGCGGCGCGCTCTACGGCGGCTTTTTGCACAACGTGGTCCAGCGCGTGGCGCAGTATATCTGCGACACCACCGTGGTGGATTTTGTCGCCCATCATGAGCTACGCATCGACCATGTCTACGAGACGTTCTACACCCTCATCATGGGGTTGTTGATGTATATCCGCACGCACCCCGATGTGCCCGACGAGACGGTCAAGGAAATCATCGCCTCGACACTCCACATCGAGGGCTATACCGCCAAGTATCCGGAGCGCAAGCCCCGGAACTGACGACATTTGGCCAAACTGCCCGCGATCAGAAGAGGGGCCGCGGGCGTGTGAAAGGAGAGCAGCATGCTGTTCGATGTTTGGGGTAGCGATACCCTTATCCACTGGGCCGGCTGGGCCATGGTTTTTATTGGCCTGATCGTGCTCAACGAGGTCGGCCGCCGCACCAAGCTGGGCGCGGCAATCATCTTTGGCGTGGCTCCGCTGGCCATGACCATCTACTGCGTCGCCATCGCCGTCGGCGTTTCGCAGGGTGCCGAGTGGGCGCTCACCAACCCCACCCATGTATACCAGAACAGCTGGTTCCACTACGCCAAGGTGTACGCGGCGCTGGCCGGTTGCTGGGGCTTCATTGCCATTAAGTACCAGTGGGGCAAGATCGGCAAGGCGCATTGGTTCCGCGCGTGGCCGTTTGTGATCGTCGCCATCAACATCATGATCGCCGTCGTGTCCGACTTCGAGAGCGCCTATCACTTCTTTGTCCTGGGCGAGTCCACCTGGGTCACCTCCGAAGGTGCTACGCAGCTGGCCGGCTGGAACAACGTGTTCAACGGCATCGCCGGTATTATCAACATCTTCTGCATGACCGGTTGGTGGAGCGTCTACGCCTCCGAGGATCAGACCGATATGCTGTGGCCCGACATGACCTGGGTCTACATCATCGCCTACGATATCTGGAACTTCTGCTACACCTACAACTGCCTGCCCACCCACTCCTGGTTCTGCGGCTTTGCGCTGCTGTTGGCGCCCACCGTCGCCGCCTTTATCTGGAACAAGGGCGGCTGGATCCAGAACCGCGCCTTCACGCTGGCCATTTGGTGCATGTTTGCCCAGGTGTTCCCGTACTTCCAGGAGGAGTCCATCTTTGTGACCCACTCCACGCTCGACCCCGGCGCCGCTACCGCGGTCTCGATCGCCGCACTGGTCGCCAACGTCGCCGCGATCATCTACATCGCCTACCGCGCCAAGAAGCTCGGCCGCAATCCCTACAAGCAGGACGTCTTTGAGGGCACCAGCGATTGGGAGAAGGCTACCGCTCGCCGCGCCAAGGTTGATTACGCGCACGCTGAGTAACGTGCCTGGCACAAACGGCGCTTGAATGTGAAGCCGCCTGGCCGACTCCGCGCAATGCAACGTATCGCATGCCCCCGGAAAGCGATTCGTCCGCTTTCCGGGGGCTTTTTGCTGTTGCGAGGATGCGGCCGAACGATGCGCTCAGGTTAAATCGGATCTTATATTTCGTATGCGCTTTATATGGCTCCATTTTTGGGTACAGTGTTGAGCCGATATTGCATTGGGGGATATATGAGCGATGAGACGTATGGCCGCGAGGATGCGGCCCAGGATGCGGAAGCATGTGCCGAAGCCCTGGAGAGCCTTGACCGGATCGCGCTAGACGAGCTCTCGTTTAGCGATTCGGCCGTCGACGCGCAGGACGAGGTGCACGAAGACACTGAGGACGAAGGCAGCGACGCCAAAGACGCTCCTGACGAAGCCAAAGAGGACGAAAGCGAGGACGACGACCAGCCCGAATCCGACACGAGCGAGGAAACCATCTTGCTCAACAGCCTGCCGGCCGAAGATTCGCTGACCCGCGAGCTTCCCGGCCTGGGCTCCGCGCCTGCCGTGGACGAGACCATCGCCATGGGCGATATTCCCCTACCGTCCGTTCCCTCGGCACGCGAAGCCGAGGTTCGCCATCGTAAGATGTCGCCCAAGCGCCGCAACCTGATGGTTGCCAGCGTTGTGGCCGTCGCGCTCGTCGCCGGCGGCGCAGGCTATGCTGCCTGGAACGGATATCAGCAAGAGCAGGCTGCCGCTGCCGCCGCCAATGCCCACACG
>URTL01000125.1 GCA_900550785.1 uncultured Collinsella sp.
AAGTACTCATCGGTGTCATCGAGCAGCAGGAAGACCTCGTCGTAGCCGTCAAAGTCACCGGCGTCAAGGCGCTCGGCGCTAATCCCAATGCCCAAGTTGCCCAGGAAGACAAAGGTCTCATGCTGGCCCTTCTGCAGTTGACGAATTTGCCACTCCAACGCATAGGCGTCGGTAGGGTTGACGCGTTCGCGCAACACGGCGCAGCGAAGTTCGGGCGCATCGATTGTGCAAATGGTGTCGAGCTCGGTGTTTAAGGCATTGTGCAGCAGAGCAAGCCGGTTATCGATCTTGCGCGACACACGCTCCAACTCGCGGCGCTTGCGCTCGATGAGCTCCTGCTGCTGAGCCAGCTGCCGCTGCATAAGGTCCACATCGCGCGTGGTCACAAAATCACGGATTTGCGCGAGTGGCAAATCGAGAACGCGCAGGTGGCTGATGGTATTGAGGGTGGAGAGCTGCCGCGATCCGTAGTAGCGGTATCCACTCGCCGGATCGATGTGCGCCGGGTCCAGCAAGCCCATCTGTTCGTAATGGCGTAGCGTGCCCACACTCAGGTTAAACAGGCGCGCCACCTCGCCAATGCGGAGCAGGCCCTCAGTATGTTCGGTTGGCGAGTCGGTCATGGGACTGCTCCTTTCAATGGGCGGGGAAGGGGCGCCGAGGTCGTGCGGCGCGGCCGTCGTATGACACAAACGATCCGCTACGCTACCAACTTGTCAAAAGCTCCGCGCCGGTTAAGCACGGTAAACGCGACAACACAGATGACTGCCGACAGAATGGACCCGCACGGCGAGGCGATGCCCATGGGAAACAACGTTTCGGAATAGGCGTTCGACAGCAGCCACGCGCCCGGCACGCGAATGAGCGCCACGGCCAGCACGTTGTGCGCAAAGCCGATGTAGCTCTTGCCATACGCGGCGAAAAAGCCGCTAAAGCAAATGTGGATGCCGGCAAAAATCGCGTCGAAAATATAACTGTGCATATAGCCGGTGCCGGCGGCGACCACTGCGGGGTCCTTGGCAAAAAAGCCGATAAACGCCGGCGCCACTAGCCACATCAGCACCGTGATCAGGCAGCCGTACACCACCGAGATGGTCATGGCATCCTTGAGCACCTGACGTGCGCGGTCGCCCTTGCCCGCGCCGGCGTTTTGCGCCGTGAGTGCGCTGACGGTGGCGCCCATGGAACTCGGCACAATGAACAAAAAGCTGATCATCTTTTCGACCAGGCCCACGGCGGCAGCGTCGACCAGGCCGCGGTGGTTGGCGATGACGGTGATGAACATAAACGCCACCTGGATGCAGCCGTCCTGCACGGCCACGGGCACGCCGATCTTAAGAATGCTGCCGAGCACCTCGGGCTGGGGGCGCAGGTCGCTGCGCTTAACGTGGATGTTCGTACGGCGGCTCTTAAGCCACACGAGCGCGAGCGCAACGCTGGCCGTCTGCGCGGTTACCGTGCCGAGCGCCGCGCCCACGGGGCCGAGCCCCATGTGGCCGATGAACAGAAAGTCGAGCGCGATGTTGATGATGCACGCCACGCCGATCACGTACATAGGCGAGCGCGAATCGCCCAGGCCGCGAAAGATGGCCGAGAGGATGTTGTATGCGGCGATAAACGGAATGCCGACAAAGCAGATGCGCAGGTAGGCGGCGGTTCCTTCGACTGCCTCGGCCGGCGTGCCAATGAGTGCCACGATCTGCGGGCACAGCGTAAGCAGGACAGCGGCCAGAACCACCGAGACACCCATAAAGAGCGTGATAGTGTTGCCGATGGCGGTCTCGGCGCGGTCGAAGCGGCGCGAGCCCACGGCGTGGCCGACGATGACCGTCGTTCCCATGGCCAGACCCACGAGCGTCACGGTAATGATATAGAGCGTCTGAGCGCCATTGCCCACGGCGGTGATGCCGGCAGCGCCGCTAAACTGCCCCATCATGTACAGATCGGCCATGCCGTAGAGCATCTGCAAAAAGTACGAGAGCATATAGGGCAGGGCAAAGACCGCGATGGTCTTGAGGACATTGCCGTGTGTGAGGTCGTGTTCCATGGGCGGGGCACTTTCTGGCTCGGTTCGTTTAGCTACCAGTGTAGTGAAAACCCTACAACGATTGTAGAGTCAAGGTTTGAGTTGGCAGTGGGGTGAAAAAAGTCACGCTCGCGTTCATTTCTAATTGAATACGGACGTGCGCCCTGTGAGCATGGCGCCTGCACTAGCCTTGCAGAAATCGATTTCGGAACACTTGACACCGCCGCACGGCGCGCCATAATACGTGGGTTTGCGAACAACGTTTGATGGGGGATGAACCTGCGTGCGCAATCTCAAGATTTTGTTTTCCTATCTGGGGGCATACCGCCGCGATGCCATGCTCGGCGTGTTCTTTGTGACTGCCGAGACGGCGCTCGAGCTGTTTATCCCGGTCATCATGGCAAATATCATCGATGTGGGCGTGCCCGCGGGCGACATCAACTACATGCTGTTGCAGGGCACGTATATGTTGGTATGCGCCGCATGTTCACTGGCACTTGGCTTGGGCTATGCACGCACGTCTGCTCGCGCCGCCTCGGGGCTGGGCGCTAACCTGCGCGAGGCCGAGTATCGCAAGATCCAGACGCTCGCTTTTGGCAATCTGGACAACTACGACGCCAGCTCGCTCGTCACTCGCATGACCACCGACATCACCGTGATTCAAAACGCCGTAGGTAACGGCTTCCGCCCCATGGTGCGCGGGCCGGTTAATCTGGTCATGGGCCTCGTCTACGCTTTTGCGCTCTCGCGCGAGCTCGCGGCGGTCTTTGCCGTCATTCTGCCGATGCTCGCCATCGTGCTCGGTATCATTACCGTGCGCGTGAGCCCGCTCTACCGCCAACTCCAGACCTCGATGGACCACCTCAACGGCGTGGTGCAAGAGGACCTTACCGCCGTGCGCGCCGTGAAGGCTTACGTGCGCGCCGAGCACGAGTGCGACAAGTTCGACACCGTCAATACCGAGCTCGCTGGCACGGCGACCAAGACCTTCGGCACCGCCGTGCTCAATCTGCCGGTGTTCCAACTCTCGATGTACGTGGCTGCGCTCTCGATTCTGTGGATTGGCGGCCGCATGATTATCGAAGGTCGCTTGGGCGTGGGCTCGCTCACGGGCTTTATGAGCTACGTGCTGCTGATCATGAACTCGCTCATGATGATTTCCAACGTGTTTTTGCTGCTCACGCGCGCTCTTACGAGTGTGGGCCGTATCGCAGAGGTGCTCGATGAGGAACCCTTTATCGCCAACCCTGTGGGAGACCTCGCGACTGCGGCACCAGCGGACGGCGGTATCGAGTTTCGCGACGTGTCGTTTAAATACCGCGCGGATGCAGTCGAGGATGTGCTCGAGCATATCGACCTTCGCATCGAGAGCGGCTCGACGGTGGGCATCCTCGGCGGCACGGGTTCGGGCAAGAGTTCGCTTGTGCAGCTGATTGCGCGCCTGTACGACGCCACCGAGGGCGCCGTGCTTGTGGGCGGACATGACGTGCGTGACTACGACCTGGCTACCTTGCGCGACGCGGTGGGCATTGTGCTGCAGAAGAATGTGCTGTTCACGGGCACCGTGCGTGAGAACCTGCAGTGGGGCAATCCGCAGGCGTCGGACGATGAGCTCCTCGCGGCTTGCCGCGCGGCGTGCGTGGACGAGTTCCTGGGCCGCATCGGCGGGCTCGACGGCGAGTTGGGCCAAGGCGGCGCCGGTGTTTCGGGTGGCCAGAAGCAACGCCTGTGCATTGCGCGCACGCTGCTCAAGCATCCGAGCGTGCTCATTTTTGATGACTCCACCAGCGCGGTCGATATGGCGACCGACGCTAAGATTCGCGAGCACATCGCTCGGATTCCCGATACGACCGTGCTCATCATCGCCCAGCGCATCGCGAGCGTCATGGATGTCGATCGCATTGTGGTGTTGGACGACGGTCGTGTCCACGGCGTGGGCACGCACGAGGAACTGCTGGCGGGCGACAACATATACCAGGAGATTTACGCCTCGCAGATGGAGTTTGCGGGGAACGCGGACGCCGGCGATGGCAACGACGGTGGCTGCGCGAATGATCCGTTTTCCTCCGTCGCATGCGGATCACCCTTGGAAGGGGGTGAGCGCCATGCCTAAGACCGCAGCCCAAGCACGCCCGGCCGACCTCAAACGCACTGTGCGCCGCCTGCTCTCCTACATGGGGCATGCCAAGTTCTCGTTGCTCGCGGTGGGCGTGCTCGCCTCCGTTGCCGCCATCGCGAGCCTCGCCGGCACCTACATGGTGCGCCCCATCGTTAACGGTTTGGCTACGGGCGGGGAGGAACTGCTCGCCAAGCAGGTCATCCTGACGGCGATCGTCTACGCCGCGGGCGTGCTCTCGGCCCTGGGCTACTCGCAGATCATGGTGCGCGCGGCCCAACGCGTGGTGTCCGATATTCGCCGCGACCTGTTCGCGCACATCCAGACGCTGCCGCTCAGTTATTTTGACAGCACGCGCTCGGGCGACATCATGAGCTTTTTCACCAACGACGTCGACACCGTCTCCGAGGCGCTTAACAACAGCTTTGCCAACGTGATTCAGGCCGCCATTCAGGTTGTGGGCACCACGGCTATGCTCATCATCCTTAACTGGCAGCTCACGATTATCACACTCGTGTGCGATGCGGCCATTGTGCTGTATGCGCGCTACTCGGGCGCGCGCTCTAAGCGCTTCTTTGCCGCCCAGCAGGCATCGCTTGGCGACCTGGACGGATATATCGAAGAGATGGTCTCGGGCCAAAAGGTCATCAAGGTCTTTAACCGCGAGGCGGCGAATGTTGCCGGCTTCACCTGCCGCAACGACGAGCTTCGCCGCACCGGCACCGCCGCCGTGAGCTATGCCAACTCCATGGTGCCCATGACCGTCGTGATTGGCTACGTCAACTATGCCATCGTCGCCGTGGCGGGCGGCATGCTCTGCATCAAGGGGCTCGCCGATGTGGGCGCACTTGCAAGCTACCTGGTCTTTGTGCGCCAGGCCGCCATGCCCATCAACCAGTTTACGCAGCTCGGCAACTTCTTGCTCAACGCGTTGGCCGGTGCCGAGCGCCTGTTTGCGGCTATGGACCTTAAACCCGAGGTGGACGAGGGCTGCGTGGAGCTGGTGCAGACGGGCGATGCCGCGTGGGCGTGGAAGATTCCCGAGGGCCAGGGTGTGGGCACGTATGGACATCTGCACGATGTGGCCGCCGTTGGTGAATCGGGTC
>URTL01000126.1 GCA_900550785.1 uncultured Collinsella sp.
CGGGGAGCCTCGACCTCAAAGACGGTGCGGGTGTAGTAGTCCAGGCCGCGCACCAAGGTGGGATCCTCGACATACTCGATACCGGCGGCATCCAGATAGCGCTTGACCTGCTCGTAGTGCTCGCGGCACTCGTCGCACAGGTTGTCACCCATCAGCGGGGCCTCGGCCATGATCTCGCGGCAATGGTCGTTCTTGCAGTCGAAGGCGCGCAGCGGGTTAAGCTCGGCGCGCTCGCGGCACTCATCGCACATCTCATCGGCGTGGTCGAGAATGAACTGCTTAACCTGCTCGCGATAGGCCGGACGGCACTGGGCATCGCCCATCGAGTTGATGAGCAGACGAAGCTTGGAAAGATCGAAACCAAGGCGCTTGTAGAACTCCATGAGCATGATGATGCACTCGGCGTCTGCCGCCGGATCGGGAGCGCCGAGCCACTCGATGCCCACCTGGTGGAACTGGCGCAGGCGGCCCTTCTGGGGACGCTCGCCGCGGAACATAGCCTCGGCGTAGTAAGCCTTAAACGGCGTGGAGCCCTGGGGCACCAGGTTGTTCTCCACAACGGCGCGCACCACACCGGCCGTGCCCTCGGGGCGAAGCGCCAGGCGCTGCTTGGGCTTGAGCTTGGTATCGGTACCCTCGGTAAAGACGCGCTCAAGGTTGGCGCCGCTAAACACGCGGAACATCTCCTTGCGAACGACGTCGGTCGACTGGCCGATACCGTGGACAAACACGTCCACTTGCTCGATCGCGGGCGTCTCGATGGGCTTAAAGCCAAACGGCTCGAATACGCCGGCCGCAATCTGCTGCATCTTTTGCCAAGCGCGCATCTCGGCGCCGATAAGGTCGCGGGTTCCCTCCGCCTTCTGTGCCTGCATGGGCAAACACCTTTCTTTTGTATCGCGTCATAGGTAGTGGTCATTATACGGCACAAAAACAAAACGCGGCAGCGCGTCTGACCGAACGAGGGTATGGGGGCTCGTTCGGCCAGACGCGCCGCCGCGACAGCCGATCCGCTTTCCTCCGACCCCTTCGGGTCACATGATCTGTTAGGGACGGAGGAAAACGGATCATTCGTAGGCCCGTGGCCGCCTTGGAAACCGAATGATGGTACGAGCATCCATTCGGCTTCCAGGGCGACCACGGACAGAACGGGGCGAACAGAAAAGAGCGACGGACGTCTACTCCCCCGCCACGCTCGCGCGCAGCTTGGCAGCGATGGGCTCGGACGCCAACAGGAACACAAGCATAACCACGGAGCACATCAGGCACACGATCCAGGTGCTCGCAAAGGAGCCCGTAGCGTCGAACAGCACACCCGAGACGATGGCGCCCATGGTACCGCCGACCATCTCGAGCGAGGTAATAGTGCCCGTGACCTTACCCAGGTCGGCCATGCCAAACTGCTTAGACGCAGCGATCGTGGGCGTAATGGTGCCCATGCACGTTCCGATACCAAAGCTCACGGCAGCCACGATGGGGCCGAGGTCGGTTGCGGGGAAGCACAAGGCGACGCAGGCGACGATGCACGCAACGGACCCCAACACATTGCCAAAACGCAGGCCAAATCGATCATAGATGGCGCCAAGGGAGATCTTAGCGATAACGACGGTAACCATGTAGGCCGAAAGCACGGTACCTGCCCACATGGGGTCGTGGCCGCCCGTGACGATCTTGGCGCCGTTGACGGTAACGCTCGTCATGTTGGTGACCTGGTTGGGCAAGACAGCGCCGTTAACGAGCCCCATAAAGAGGAAGGCGACGACAAGCAGCCAAAACGCCGGGCTCTTCTTGATGCGAGACCAGCCAACGTTAACCTCGGGCGCCGTGTGCTCGTCCTTGTCGCCGGCCGTCGAGACGGACGGATCGCCCGGGTTCTCGCCGAGCGGCTTAAGGCCGATCTCGGAAGGCTTGGTGCGGAAGGAATACGCCGTAATGGGCAGCGCCGCCACAATGCAGACGGCAGCAAGCACCAAGAAGGCAGAACGCCAGCCAACGCTCACGATAAGCGAGCTCACGATGGGAGACAGAATAGCGCCGCCAAAGCCCGAGCCCGAAAGTGCGATGGAAATGGCAAGGCCTCGCTTGGCCGTAAACCAGTTAGCAGTGACGAGACTAATGAGCAGGCGGGTCGAGGCAACGGCAAAGCAGCCCGAGACGGCAAAGAGCACGTAGACCTGCCACAGCTCACCGACAAAGCTCATGCCGGCGAGAACGGCAGAGGTGGCGACAACAGTGAGGGAACCCAAAACGCGACCGCTCACTTTATCGGCCGCATGACCGATCACAAGTGAGCCGATAACGCTCACCACGGTGGAGATGGCGTTGGAGATGTTGTACTGCGCAAGAGAAATGCCCAAGTCGCTGACGATGAGCGGCTGGAACAGGCTCATGCAGTTAACGAAAATCGTGTAGCACGTGGCCATGATGACAAAGCCGGAGGCCACGACGAGCCAACCGGGGAAGAATTTATGCTGCCGGGACATACTGCTCCTTTTAAACAAACGAATAGCCTGCGCCGGGCGCCGGTAGTGCCCAAGATTGCCTTGAAAGACAAGGGCATAGGCCTTATGGCCATGCCCGCAGGCTTGAAAGACAAGGTTGGGTGCTACCGGTGGTCGGCGATATAGCCCAAAGCGACCGCCGTGTAAGCCGCGGCGCCAAGCGGCAGCTCGGCATCGCTAAAGCGTGCCTTGGGATGGTGTTGGGCAAAGTGCTCGTCCGTATCGGACACAGCTGCGCCGATCGTAAAGTACGCACTCGGTATCTCGCTCGAGATAAGCGCAAAGTCCTCGCTCGCCATGGCATGGAACAGCGGCAAGAAAGCCGCCTTGGGCAGCCCTGCGCCCACGTAGCCAAGCGACGCCTGAGTCATATCGCTGTCGAGTACAAGCGGCGGAACATCCGAAAGCGTCTCGATGGTCGCCGGCGTACGATATGTTGCGGCAACGCCGTTAACGACCTCCGCGATGCGGGTCTTTAGGTGCTCCATGAGCTCAACATCAAAGCCGCGCAGCGTTCCCTCAAGCACGCAGGTGTCGGGGATGACGTTGGCCGCCAAGCCGCCGGCAAACTTACCAACGGTAAGTGCGACTTCCTTGGCCGCCGGCACCTCGCGGGAGATGAGCTCCTGAAGTGCCAGATGCACATGCACGCCGGCCGTGATGGGGTCGATGCAGATCTCGGGGCTCGAGCCATGGCCGCCCTTGCCCTGCAGCGTGATGCGGAAACCGTACACGCCCGAGAGCGCCGGGCTCCCATAGAGCACCAGGCCGAGCGGCGATTGGCTGTTAACATGCATGGCAAAAGCCGCCTGAGGACGCGGGTTCTGCAGCAGACCGTCGGCGATGGCGGCGCGGGCACCCTCAAAGGTCTCCTCGCCCGGCTGGAACAGCAACTTCACCGTGGCGTTGGCCTCCACAAGCTCGGCCTCGCGGGCCTTGAGCAAACGGGCCGCACCGAGCAGGGCCGTCGCGTGCATATCGTGGCCGCAGGCATGCATGCAACCGTTGGTGGAAGCGAAAGGCTCGCCCGATTCCTCGGCAACGGGCAGCGCATCCATGTCGCCGCGCAGCATAACGACCGTACCGGCCTGTTCGTCCGCGCAGACGCCATTGCCCTGGGCCGCGGCGGCACCGGCGCCGACAAGGCCCACAACGCAGGAACCATCGACGAGCGTGGTATGGGGGATGTCCATCTCGTCCAGACGTGTCTGGATATAGGCAGACGTCTGCGGAAGATTGTTACCGAGCTCGGGCATCTGGTGTAGATCGTGTCGCCACGCAGCGAGCTCGTCTGCAAAAGCCTGAGCTTCTGCGACAAGACCGTCACCGATAGCGGTCTGCGCCGCTGCGGTAGCCTGAGGCGCTGGTTGCGGTTGAAAATCGGACAGAGCTGGTGCCATAGATGCCCTCCAGTAACGTTTTTGCAGCACGCACTTTGATAGCGTAAAGTGCAAGGCACAACTGTAAGGGCATGACATAAAAAATGCCGCCCTGGGAGGGCGGCGCAACAAGTTGTTTACAATTGCTGGCGCGGCTTTTTGCGCAAAAAATCGAAGTGAGTCTCGCTCAAGATAATCGACAGGAAGATAAGCACGAAACCGGCGAGCAGGCGCGAGGTGAGCGCCTCCCCCATCAGCAGCACCGAAAACAACACGCCCGAAGGCGACTCCATCGAAAGAAGCAGCGAGCCCGTCGAGGCCGGGACATGCGCCAGGCCGACGTTTTGGATGAGCAGGGCCACGCACGTACAGCCCACCGAGAGAAACGCCATCACACTGATAAAGCTCGGCGTCCAAACGGACAGAGGCGCTTGGGTCTCGAATAGCAGCGACGAAATCAGGCTCAGCATGCCGTTGCCCACAAACATCCAAAACGTGATGACGTTGATGTCCATTTTGCGACCGTACTTGGCGGTCACCGCCATCTGGACGGCGAAGAAGACCGCGCCCGCCAGCGTAACGACGTCACCGATGTTGAATTCAACGCTATCGAGGGCCACCAAGCCAATGCCCGCCAAGCACAGCAGTGCCGCGCCCAGGTTATAGCGGGTGAGTTTTTCGCCGCTCAGAAAATAGCTCGCGAACGGCACGAGGATGCAATACGTGCCCGTCAAAAAAGCATTCTTGCCCGCCGTGGTGTGCGCCAGGCCGACTGTCTGCAGGACGTAGGCAGCCCACATTAGCGTGCCCATTCCAAGTCCGACGATAAGGTTGCGGGCATTGAGGTGCGCGATGATGCGCTTGTGGAAGATGACAAACATGACCAACGCCGCAGGCAGAAAGCGCACGTAGAGCAGTTCAAACACCGGAATGGTGTCGAGCGCGTCCTTCATGGTCGTAAAGGAGTAGCCCCAGACGACTGCCACCGAAAGTAGCAGAACCTTCCAGAACAGTGGAGAGCGTGCGCCGGCGCCCCGAGGAATACCGCCCGCGCCCAAATCCTCACGGGCTACAGGGGTATCAGGCATGTTTTCGATTTCGTTGGCAGCGTATTGGGCCATGGAACATCCTCACACTCAAACTGGGCGTGGTGTCCGCACGCGTATGGCTGCGTGCCGCCTCATGGTCAAATAAAAACGAGGCGCACCGGACCCCCGGCACGCCCCGCTACTGTAGCAACAACCAAGCAACCCACGCAATCCAGCCCACTAAAGCGTTTTGTTCCGCCGTTCTACCGAACGGCGGACCGGCCGGGGG
>URTL01000127.1 GCA_900550785.1 uncultured Collinsella sp.
GGCGCAAGGCTCCTCGGTGGCGGCAGGCGACGCGGGCACAGACGGAGCTGCAAGCTCGGTCAGAGCCGCGGCCTCGCGCTCGGCAGCACGACGGCGGGCGCGCACCACCTGAGCCTCGCTAATCTGCGCCAACGCACGTGCCTGCGCGACCTCATCGGAAATCGGCGCCGAGGAGTCAGCTGCAACGGTGCGCTTGGCGCGCGTCGTGCGAGTAGTACGGCGCTTGGGCTTGGTGACCTCCTCGCCGTCAGCAGCAGGCTTGGCCGTGCGGCGCGTACGCTTGGGCTTTGCCGGAGCAACCTCCTCACCAGTTGCAGGCACGGCCTTCTCAGCCGCTGAAGGCGTAGGCGTCGAAGCAGCCTTAGGCGTCTCAGGAGCCGAGGCTTGCGCGGGCACCGCGACCTGGTCCGACGCAACCGGTGCAGCGGGAGCGGCTTGCGTCGTCGTTATTTCGTTTTCTTGCTGTTGATCAGACACAGTGTTTGCTCAACTTTCTTTTCAAGCCCTGTGATCACATGCTCCCTGCATAAACCTTCAGGGCGGCTAAACAGTCTAGCTCCGTCAAATACCGACGGACATCATTGATCTGTATCGAGATATTTGCGTCATATACGCAGCGTTAGTGTAACACAACCGCCGCCACCTGCAACTTAGTCATTGGACGTTCTTAAACGCCCAGTCATCAGGGACACTCCTCCTCAAAAGCGCCTTGAAATGTCGCGCCAGAGGAGTGAAGCCGTGGCACCTGGAATAGCCGCGCCACGAATCGCGCCCATCTGCTACGTTTGCCCCGAGCCCCTGACCATACCCTTGTTTTTTCAAAAACAACGAGTCTGCTACCTGCGGTTTTAATATCGTACTTTTCGGCATGGTTCGGGATATGCGTCCAAACGTAGGAGATGAGCCCAATTCGTGACGGACGGTATCCCGCCACCCCTCTTCGAGACAAAAATGATCCGTTTTCCTCCGTCCCCAAGGGACAATTTTCAAAACTACGCCGGATTACGGGGCCAGGATGCTGCAAGCCAACCATACCCTGCATTATCAAGAAACAATAAGCCATCTACCTGCGGGTTTAATTTCACTATTGGCACCATGGTCGCCAGTTGGCGATTCAGCCCCGTAAACCGGTATAGTTGCGATTTGGTAGCATTTCCCAGCAAACCAAATAGTCTCACCAAACGCAAAAAGCCCGACCTCCGCATGGAGATCGGGCTTATAGGGCTCAGCAAAGCCGAACCTACACGGTCAAATGATCCGTAGCTTACATCTGCTCGGGAGCGGAAACGCCAACGAGGGTGAGCACCAGGGCGAGCGTCACGCGGACGGCATCGCAAGCGGCCAGACGGGCGCGCGAAAGCTCGGGGTCGACGGGACGGCCCTCGCTCGGCAGCACCTGACAGGCAGCGTAGAAGCTGTGGAAGTCGCCGGCGAGTTCCTCGGCAAAGTGCGTCAGACGGAACGGGGCGCGGTCGCGAGCGCAGCTGGCGATGAGGTCGGTGAGCTCGTTGAGCTTGCGCGAAAGGGCGAGCTCGGTCGGGTCGGTCAGCAGCGAGTAATCGACGTTCTCACCGATGGCCTTGGCGGCGACGGCCTTCATGCCCATCTCGTCAGCCTGCTCGGGCGTAACGTCAGCGGCACGGCGCAGGATGGAGCACACGCGGGCGTGAGCGTACTGCACGTAGTACACCGGGTTGGAGTTATCGCGCTTCTTAACAGCCTCAATATCGAAGTCGACCATCTGGTTGGAGCTCTTGGAGATGAGCGTGTAGCGAGCGGCATCGGAGCCGACCTCGTCGACGAGCTCCTGCAGGGTCACCATGGTGCCCTTGCGCTTAGACATACGGACGGGCTTGCCGTTACGCAGCAGGTTGACGAGCTGGCCCAGCAGAACCTCAAACTTGCCGGGATAGCCAAGAGCGTCGCAGACGCAGCGGACGCGCTCGATGTAGCCGTGGTGGTCGGCGCCCCAGATGTCGATGACGTGGTCGACGCGCTGGAACTTATCCCAGTGATAGGCGACGTCGGAGGCGAAGTAGGTGTACTCGCCGTCGGACTTGATCAGAACGCGGTCCTTGTCATCGCCCAGGTCGGTAGAGCGGAACCACAGGGCGCCGTCCTTGGTGTAGAGGTAGCCCATCTTGTCGAGCTTCTCAAAAGCGCGGTCGACGGCGGAGGTGCCGGCGGTCTCGCCCTCGGTGTCCTTCACATACAGCGAGCGCTCGGAGAACCAACGATCGAAGTCGCAATTGACGGCGTGGCAGAGGTCGCGCATGTTGTCGACCATCTTTACATAGCCGCGCTCGCGGAAGCTCTCCATGCGCTTCTGCGGATCGGCGTTGACCCACTTATCGCCGTCGGTGCGCCAGAACTCGGCGGCCTCGTCGATGATGTAGTCGCCGCCGTAGGAGTCCTTGCCCAGAGTCTCGGCAAAGTTGTCCTGGTACGGATGGGTCTCGGGGTGCTCGTCGTTCTCATCGGCAACGAAGGCGTCGCGGTCGGCGATCAGCAGTTTGTGGGCCTCATCGATATCCACGCCCTGCTTGGCGATGATGTCGGCAAGCTGCATATAGCGCGTGCTGATGGAGTTGCCGAAGGTGTTCATCTGAGAGCCGTGGTCGTTGATGTAGAACTCACGCTGGATGTCGTAACCGGCGTGGTCCATAACGCGGCAGAGCGAGTCGCCCAGCGCGGCCCAGCGGCCGTGGCCGATGTGCATGGGGCCGACGGGGTTGGCGGAAACGAACTCAACCTGGGTCTTCAGGCCACCACCGACGTTGGACTTAGCGAAGTCCATGCCCTTCTCGCGAGCCTCGCCAAAGATGGCGTTCTTGACGGCGACGGAGAGGTAGAAGTTGATGAAGCCGGGGCCTGCGATCTCGACCTTCTCGATCGCGGGATCCTCGGGCATATGGGCAACGATGGCCTCGGCGATCTTGCGCGGGGCGCAGTGGGCCAGCTTGGCGGACTTCAGGGCCATGGTAGAGGTCCACTCGCCATGAGAAGTGTCAGCCGGTCGCTCGATAGCGCAATCGTCAAGTTCAAATGCGGAAAGGTCGCCGGCCTCCTGGGCCGCAGCAAGCGCAGCGCGTACCAGCTCTTCAATCTTCTCGGGCATAGATCCTCCTTGTGTTAAAGCCCCCGAGCTCTTGGTCACTCGTAGGGCAAAAGCCAGAGTTTGTAGCACTCTATCACAAGCGACAGGCACTGTCGCAGGGTAAAGCTAATAGATATTGCATATGCACAAAAATGACTACAGCTTGTATGGAGTCCCTCAAAGATGCCAGTCTGCCTGCAGATTATGCAGGCGTTGAAAATGCATAAAGGTGTGAATGAGCTGCGTCTGTTATCGAATACTCTTACCTATCAGAGTTGTGTGCTTTTCCTGCATAAAGTAAGGGTTTGCGCACGTCAACGTGTTATTCTAGACATACGTAAATTCGTATAAGTTGGAGGTAGCATGTTCTCAATCGGTCAACACGTCATTCATCCGGGCCAGGGAGTCTGCACCGTCGTCGGTTTTAGGGACGACACACCGCAGCCCATGCTGCTGCTCGAGACCAAGCAGGGACATGCGCAGACGATCCTCATGTACCCCGTGGCGCAGGCCGACCGTTTGCACGCCGCCATCTCGCAGCAAGATGCCGAGCACCTGCTGAGCCACTATGACGAGCTGGAGTGCGACACCTTTACCGAGCGCAACAGCTCGCTTGAGGAGACACACTTTAAGCAGCAGCTCAAGCTGGGCGCGCCCGAGACGGTCCGCGTGGCAAAGACCATGATGCACCGCATTCGCCAGGCCGAGGAAGCTGATAAAAAACCCAGCTCCTACTACATGCGCGTACTCAAGGAGGCCAAACGCCGCTCCATCGAGGAGTTCGCCGTGGCCTTGGGCGTCACCGAGGAGGACGCCGAAGCCCGCCTAGCCCAAGCCGCCCTCAACTAACCCATCCGCGCCAAAAACCACCACAAAGGGGACAGGCACCTTTGTGGTGGTTTTCTTGTTCTAGTAGTATTCATTCTTATCGATACCCACGAGCACAAGGAGTCTGTTATGTCAGAGCCGCTTACCGCCGGAATCACCCGCGACCGCGCGTTCGAACTGCTCAACGAGCACAACAAGGACCCGTTCCACATCACCCATGGCGAGACGGTCGAGGGCACTATGCGCTACTTTGCGCGCGAGTTCGACCCCGAGAACGAGGAGTTTTGGGGCACCGTCGGTCTGCTGCACGACCTGGATTGGGAGGAGCATGAGGACGACCCCATGAACCACACCATCTATGCTGCCGAGATTCTTGAGGGCGAAGGTGCGTCTCCCGAGCTCATTCGCGCCATCCAAACGCACACGTCCGACTTCAACACCTCGCTGCCCAAACCCGAGCTGCAGATGGAAAAGATCCTGTTTGCCTGCGATGAGCTCACCGGCCTGATCGGCGCTGCAGTCATCATGCGTCCGAGCAAGAGCGTTATGGACTTTACGACCAAGTCGCTCAAGAAGAAGTTCAAGGACAAGCGCTTTGCCGCTGGCTGTTCGCGCGACGTGATTACGCAGGGCGCCGAGATGCTGGGTTGGGAGCTACCCGAACTCTTTGACCGCACCATCGCGGCCATGCAGTCCTTCGCCCCCGACCGCGATACCTTCCAGGCCTAACCGCCCACGCCACCTAAAACCACCACAAAGGAGAAAGGCACCTTTGTGGTGGTTTTTCTTGCGCGGGCGTTAGGGGCGGACCTGGCCGGTGCCGCGGAGCTTGTATTTGTAGGTGGTGAGGGCCTCGGCGGCGAAGGGTCCGCGGGCGTGGAGCTTTTGGGTCGAGATGCCGATCTCGGCGCCCAGGCCAAACTCGCCGCCGTCAGTGAAGCGCGTACTGGCGTTGGCGTACACGGCCGAGGCATCGACCGCATCCAGGAAGCGCTCGCAGGCGTCCACGTCCTCGGCAATGATGGCCTCGGAATGCATGGTGCCGTAGCGGTTGATGTGTGCGATGGCCTCGTCCTCGTTCGCCACGACCTTCACGCTCATCTCGAGCGCCAGATACTCGCGGCCCCAGTCCTCCTCAGTTGCGGCAACAAAGTCATCGCCCTCGGCAAGACCGGCACCGGCGCAGGCGGCGCAGGCGGCCTCGTCGCCATGGATCAGCACACCGTGGTCGTGCAAGACGGC
>URTL01000128.1 GCA_900550785.1 uncultured Collinsella sp.
CCCACTTTTAGGCCGCCACCGGGCCTAAAATGGGAGATTATCCACTCTCATAGTCATCAAGGCTCACAGCCTCTTACTCGGCCGCCTCGCGCAGGGCCGACAACGTGGCCGCATATTGCTGCTGCAACGCATGCATTCCCTCGCGAGCGCCATCAACGGTATCGGCGCCGCGCAGCGCCTCGGTCACCACGACCGCCGGCTCGTACAGATTATCGAATCCCAGGTTCTGGCTCACGCCCTTGAGCGTGTGCGCTGCCATAAACGCACCTTCGGCGTCTCCTGCCGCCATGGCGGCCTCCAGCTTGTCCATGCTCTCGTCATCCAAAAACTTGAGGGCAAAGCGGGCAAGCATTTCTCGCCCATCAGCCGAGCGCACGCGTCATCATAATTAGCGCCGATCTTCTCATACGCCTCACGCATGGAAATCATGGATTAAAACTCCTTTGGTCAAACTAAATCGTGGGAAACGCGACAACGTCGGCGGGGCGTGCCAACGTCTCGGCAATACGGTCTTGCACCTCGAGCAGGCAGTCGAGCAACAGCGGGTTAAAGGTGCCGCACTTACCGTCCAGGATCATCTGGATCGCCTCCTTGTGCGGGATAGCGTCCTTGTACACGCGCACGCTCGTCAGCGCATCATACACGTCGGCCACCGAGACCACCTGCGCGGCAATGGGAATCTGGTTGCCCTTAAGGCCATCGGGATAACCCTTGCCGTCCCAGCGCTCGTGATGCCAACGCGCAATCTGGTACGCATATTCCATAAGCGCATTGCCGACGTGATGGCGACCCAGCTCAAGCAACATGTCGGCGCCGATCGTGGTATGCGTCTTCATAATCTCGAACTCCTCGGACGTAAGGCATCCGGGTTTGTTGAGGATCGCATCGTCAATCGCCATCTTGCCAATATCGTGCAGCGCCGAAGCCAGGGCAATCGTGGAGCGTTCCTCGTTGTCGAGGGAGATGGTGTCGCTACGCTGGACCAGACAGCCAAGCAGCAGCTCGGTCAGCTTTTCGATATTCGTAACGTGCCTGCCGCTCTCGCCGTTGCGAAGCTCCATGACGCCGGCCATGATGTCAATGAGCATGCGACTGTTCTTGACGCGCTCGTTGTACTGCTGGGACAGCAGGCTCGTCAGGCGGCGCTGTTTGGCGTATAGGCGGATGGTGTTGCTTACACGGCGGCGCACGACACGGGAGTCAAACGGGCGGTTGATATAGTCCGAGGCGCCCAGCTCGTACGCGCGCAGAACCATATCATCGGAATCTTCGCTCGAAATCATGATGAAAGGCAGATTGTCGATACCCGATCGGCGCGACAGATCGGCCAGCACCTCAAAGCCGCTTATACCCGGCATGACAATATCCAGCAGCACGAGCGACAACTCATCGCCATAGCGGTCGACCATGTCGAGCGCCGTACGACCGTTGTCGGCCTCGAGGATGCAATACTCGTCCTTGAGCATCTCGTTGAGAATGGCTCGGTTCATCTCGGAGTCATCGACAATAAGCACCAAAGGCTTTTCGCTTTGGAAGGCTTCGATGGAATCGGCATCGGTCACGACCGTACCGGCTTTTGCCTTAGCGCGGCTCAATAACTGGACAGCGCGGCCAACTCCTTCATCGACCGTCTCGCCATGAATGCGAACACCGCCAACACATGCCGTCAAGCTCACGTACTCATGGCCCGGAACAATCGTGGCATGAACGGCATCGGACACCTGATGCAGGCGACGGGTGAAGTCATCGGAGGGAATATTGGGCATGACGACCACAAACTTGTCGCAGCCATAGCGTACAAGCTCGTCAGTCGAACGAATTCCGCTGCGTATGGCTGTCGCCACAGCACCGAGCGCAAGGTCGCCGGCATGACGGCCACACGTATCGTTGAAGACCCTAAAATCATCAAGGTCGATCACCGCAACGCCGGCATTCATGCGGGCGCTACGGAGCTTTTCCTCGTAATATCGGCGATTGCGCACACTCGTCAGCACGTCGGTGTAGACGAGGTCCTCTTCTGCAGCCTCTTGCTCATCGATCGGACGCACCATCAGCAGGACGTGAGGCTCGCCCTCGACCTTCAGAGGGCGCAGGCGAGCGCGGTACTCGGTACCATCATTGAGCAGCTGCTCCGATACATCATCGGAACCTGCCAAGGCCTCAAGACTCGACTGACGCAGACAAGGGCAGCGATCGCCGGCGAGCAAGCAGTTAGGCTCGCTCTTAATCTGATCGGCCGACAACAAACGCACCACGGGGTAGGTCTTCGCGACGCGGGCGACCTCGGCGGCAGCCTCCTCGTCGGTTAGATTGACCTCGTGATTATTGAGCATATGGGGCCCTTCCTATCGTTACGCACGGCAACGGTGCATATCAATTGGTACAAGGGTAGCATCTAACAGCTGAAGGCAAACGCGCGATTATCGTTACATTTTTATGACCTGGCAAACGGCGGTAATGGAGCCGCGGGCGCGCGGTTATGGGCGCATTCGTTAACAATGACGAAACGCTAACAGCCCCTCTCCCCGCAGGTCATCGAGCGTGCTAACGCTCCAAGACATCGCGAACGGCGTTTGCCGCCGTAACGGGGCGATCGCGCAGACCGTTATGCGCGCCCGGGATCGTCACAAGGGGGCAATCGAGATATTCGGCAGCCGCTCGCGTGCCAGCCTCGCGGGGTGTATCGACCGAAAGCTCGCCCAAAAACACGGCCGACACCGCCTTTGACGCGCGGACGCGCTCCCAGTCGGGAGCATATGTCATATTTGTTCCGTATTCATTAGCCATAAAGCAACGACCATTGCGCAGGGCATGTTTGGCTTCCGCTTCGGTCGTCCCGGGAGCTTCGGGGTCCAAGTCGCCGAGGGCTCCCAAGAAAAGCCGGAGCGCCCTTGAAACCTTTCCAGCCGCAATCATATCGAGCAAAACCGGAGCTGCGCCCATGCCGACGCCTTCGGCCGACACAGCCGGCTCATGCAGAATCGCACGGGCGACGAGATGGGGTTCGGTACGAAGAAGCTCCAGCGCCACCAACGTACCGGCGCTATGCGCAAGCACATTTGCCGGAGCGCCAACGTGTTCGATCACGGCTTGCAGGTCGGCGGCCTGAGCGGCAAGATCATAGCTGTCGTCTGCCGCATCGCTGCTGTCACCGCAGCCGCGGCGGTCGTAGGCAATTACGCGGTAGTTGCGACTGAACTCACAAGCGATACCGTCAAAAAATGTGCCGTCGACACAAGCGCCGTGCACGCACACCAAGGCAGGAGTATCAGGCGACACATCCGGGCCGGCATATTCGCGACAGGCAATCGTGGTGCCCGCATTCTCGACCGTAAAATCCATGTTGTGCCCCCATCATCAATGCTCATCCAGTTGCACGTCAGTGCGGTTGGATGGACCCGCATTGCCTTACACCTTGTTAACAGATTAACTTTACCCGACCCGAGGCTTTTCATGACACGGCATAATGAGCGACGTGAAAAAACGAAACTAGTAAAGCAAGAGCCCGCACCCTGCTTTGGAGCCGATGCTATGCTTAGGCACAATTGTCTTGAGGAGCATATGCCTATGTCTACGTTTTTGAATGCCAGCCCCATCTTTGGGCCCGTTCGCAGCCGTCGCCTTGGCCTCTCGCTCGGCGTCAACATGATGCCGGCCAGCGGCAAAATCTGCACGTTCGACTGCATTTACTGCGAAAACGGCCTCAATGCCGAGCGCCCCTGCCATGAGCCGCACAACACAGCTGCCGTGGTACTCGACGCGCTCGAGGCAAAGCTGCGCGAGATGACAGCCGAGGGCGAGCTCCCCGATGTGATCACCTTCGCAGGCAACGGCGAGCCCACCGCCGCACCGGAGTTTCCGCAGGCCATCGCCGGCGCCGTCGCGCTGCGCGACGAGCTTGCCCCAAACTCCAAGATTGCCGTGCTCTCCAACGGCACGCGCGCCGACCGCCCCGAGGTGCACGATGCGCTCATGATGGTCGACGACAACATTCTTAAGCTCGATACGGTCGATCCGGCATTTATCCAGCTGCTCGACCAGCCTGTTGGCCCCTACAACGTCGAGCACCAGATCGAGACGTTCGCAAGCTTTGACGGTCACGTTATTATCCAGACGATCTTCTTGACCGGTGAGTATCAGGGCAAGCCCATCGACAACACCGGCGAGGAGTACGTTGCCCCCTGGCTCGCGGCGCTTGAGCACATTCGCCCACAAGAAGCAACCATCTACACGGTAGCGCGCGAGACACCGGTCGCCGGCCTTGCCAAGGCAGCACCCGAGGTGCTCGACACGATCGCCGCACGCGTGCGCGCCCTCGGCATCCCCTGCCAGGTGAGCTACTAGCAAAACCACGCAGCAGCTAGTGCCGCCATCCCGCCCCATCAGTTGCGGTGATATAGTTCCTATTTATGCTGTTAAACCGCTTAAATCGGAACTATATCACCGCAACTTTTATGGACGCGTGGGTGGGCTATACTAGCTGCGGATGAAAGGAAGTTAGCCATGTTTGACAACGGACCCGTACCCGGCCGCAACGACGCCTGCTGGTGCGGCAGCGGTAAGAAATACAAGAAATGCCATAGCGCCTTCGACGAGCGCCTCGAGCGCTTGTGGGAAGAGGGCTGGGAGGTTCTGCCCCGTACGCTCTACAAGACGCCCGCCGATATCGAGGGCATCAAGCGCTCCGCCGCCATCAACGTGGGCGTGCTCGATTACGTAGGCGAGCACATCGCCGCGGGCATGACCACCAACCAGATCGACCAGATGATCTACGACTACACCGTCGAGCACGGTGGCACGCCGGCCGACCTCAACTACGAGGGCTACCCCAAGAGCGTGTGCACCTCGATCAACGACGTGGTCTGCCACGGTATCCCCTGCGATACGGACGTACTGCACGAGGGCGATATCATCAACGTGGACTGCTCCACGATCTTAGACGGCTACTTTAGCGACTCGAGCCGCATGTTCTGCATCGGCGAGGCCTCGGCC
>URTL01000129.1 GCA_900550785.1 uncultured Collinsella sp.
CTGCGGGCCCAGCAGGGCGGACAGGCGCTCGCGGGCATAGGCCGGATCGCGCAGGTCGGCGGCAATGGGCACTGTGCGGACGGCCTCGCCTTCCGCATCATCGGTATTGGTCTCGGCACCAAACGAGATGTCGGCGACATAGCTTTTGGTATCGAGGGTTAGCATGCCCAGCAGACGAGTAGCCTGGCCCACGCCCACCACCATGACGCCGGATGCCATGGGGTCGAGCGTGCCGGCATGGCCGACGCGCCGCTCATGGAGGGCGCGTCGGCATTGCGAGACCACATCGTGGGACGTGCAGCCCACCGGCTTATCGACGGCGAGCAGCATATTCAGTTGAGAAGGCGTACGACGAGCCATGTACCATCCAAAATGTTAGAGCTCGACGGTCACCGAAGCGGGATCCTCCCCTACCAGCTCGGCCAGCATGGGAAGTGCCACGGCGAGCGTCTCGCGAATCGTTCCGTTGTTGGAAAAGCCGGCGGCGGCATGATGCCCGCCACCGCCAAAGTTGGCAGCGATCTCGGACACATCGAGGTCACCCTTGGAGCGCAGGTTGCCGCGTACCTTGGTATCGCCCTCAATGCCCTTCAGAAACAGGCAGACCTCCACGCCCATAACCGAACGCACCACATCGACCAGGCCGTCGCACTCATCCGAAGTGACGCCGCAGGCCTCGAGGTCGCTCTGGTACGCATAACTATATGCCACGCGACCGTGCGCCACTGTTTTGATGCGGCCCATAACGATGGACTTGAGATGCAAGAACTCCACGCGCATGCTCTGGTAGACCTCGAGCGCAACACGCGCCGGATCGGCACCGTGCGCGACCAGGCGCGAGGCGGCATGGAACGCAGCAGCATCGGCGTTTTGATACTGAAAACGGCCGGTATCGGTAACCAAGCCACACAGCAGGCAGGTCGCAACGCCATCACGTGCGACAATGCCGCAATTGTCCAAAAAGCGGTCGATGATCATGGCGCAGGCTGCGGCGCCGACGCACCTCAGGCTCAGCTCGGCAAATTCCTCGCGCGCCGGATGGTGATCGAAGCACACCACATGCGACGAGCGGCGGAGCACCTCGGCTGAGTTGTTCAGACGCTCGACGACCGGCACGTCCACCGAGATGAACAGGTCCGGATTGTCGGTATACGCAGATGCCGGCACCAGACGGTCGGCACCCTCCATAAAGCGGTAGATGCGCGGAACCGGGTCATCGTCTGCCAGCAGCAGGGCAATGTCCTTGTTGGGGAAAAACTTCATAAGCGATAAGCCCAGACCCAGCACGGAGCCCAGGGCGTCGCCATCGGGAGACGTATGTCCCGAAATCGCAATGGAGGACGCATCCTCGATGAGCTCGAGGATGCGTCGCTGAATATCTGCAGACTCGCACGATGCGAGGTCGGCGGAATTACTCATCTAAAGCTGCCTCCTGGGCGGCATCCGCTATGAGATAGCCGTCCTCGTCCTTTTCGATCGCAAGCGTGGCGGGAACGTTTTCCAGCGCGCGCGTGATGCGCTCGGCCTCATCGGTCGAGCGATCGATGCGAAAATCGAGCTCGGGCGTGACGCGCCAATCGAGCGAGCGGGCCAACAGGCTACGGATGCGACCCTTGGCGCTGGCGAGCGCCTCCATGACCTCGTCGTAGCGGCTCGCGTCGCACGACACGTACACGCGCGCGAACGAACGGTCCACCGCGACCTCGACCGCGGTCAAGGTGACCAGGTCGAGACGCGGATCGGAAACCTCAAAGAGCAGGATATAACCGAGCTTCTCGCGAAGCTGCTCGCCCAGACGGCGGGTTGCCTGCGTTTGCTTCATAGCGCTACCCCCTACTCGGTACGGGCAACCTGGTCGATGCGGTAGCCCTCAATGGTGTCGCCAGGCTTGATGTCCTGGAAGTTCTCCAGGCCAATACCGCCCTCGGAGCCGCTCTTGAGACTCTTGGCCTCGTCCTTGTAGTGACGCATCGAAGCGATTTTACCGTTGAAGACCACGATGCCGTCGCGCACCAGGCGTACGGAATCGGTCGCGGCGATTTCACCCTCTTCGACGCGGACACCGGCGGCGATGCCGACTTTGGGCACCTTGAAGGTGTCCAGGACGGTCGCGGTACCCGTGGAGACCTCAACCTCGGTGGGCTTGAGCATGCCGATACGGGCAGCGTCGAGGTCCTCGAGGCACTTGTAGATGACGTCGTAGCAACGGATCTCGACGCCCTCGCGCTCGGCGGCGGAGCGGGCCTTGCCGTCGGGACGCACGCCAAAGCCGATGATGATGGCGTTGGAGGCGTCGGCCAGGACCACGTCGGTCTCGTTGATGGCACCAACGGCGGAGTGGATCGTGTTGATGCGCACCTCGGACTGATCCATCTTGTCGAGGGAGTCCTGAAGGGCCTCGATGGAACCCTGGACGTCGGCCTTGATGATCAGGTTGAGCTCCTTGACCTCGGCGTCGGCGATGGTCTCGAAGAGGTTCTCGAGCGTGACGTGCTTGACGCGACTCTGCTCCTCGATACGGGCCTTGAGCGAACGCTCGTCAGCCAGCGCACGAGCCTCGCGCTCGTCCTCGAACACGCGGAACTCGTCGCCGGCGTTGGGCACGGACTGCAGACCCAGGATCTCGACGGCGTCGGAGGGGCCGGCCTCGGTGACGGCGTTGCCCTTTGGATCGAGCATGGCACGAACGCGGCCGTAGGTAAGGCCGGCGACCAACGTATCGCCCACGTGCAGGGTACCGCGTGTCACGAGAACCGTGGCAACCGAACCGCGGCCCTTGTCGAGCTTAGCCTCGAGGACGTTACCGGAGGCAAAGGTGTCGGGGTTGGCCTTGAGCTCGAGCACGTCGGCCTGGAGCAGCACGGTCTCGAGCAGGTCGTCGATACCGATCTTCTGCTTGGCCGAGATGTTGACGAACATGTTCTGTCCGCCCCACTCCTCGGGGATGATGCCGTACTCGGTGAGCTCCTGGCGCACGCGGTCGGGGTTGGCGCCCGGCTTATCGATCTTGTTGACGGCCACCACGATCGGCACATGCGCGGCCTGGGCGTGGTTGATGGCTTCCACGGTCTGCGGCATGACGCCGTCGTCGGCGGCGACCACGAGGATCGCGACGTCGGTGAGTTCGGCGCCACGGGCACGCATTGCGGTGAAGGCTTCGTGGCCCGGGGTGTCGAGGAACGTGATCTTGCGCGGCTCGCCCTCAAGGTTGACGGTCACCTGGTATGCGCCGATGCGCTGGGTGATGCCGCCGGCTTCGCCTTCGATGACGTTGGTGCGGCGGATGGTGTCGAGCAGTCGGGTCTTACCGTGGTCGACATGGCCCATGACGGTGACGACCGGCGGACGCGGCTTCAAATCCTCGTCCTCCTGCAGTTCCTCTTCGTCCAGGTTGATGTCGAACTGCTGCAGCAGCTCCTTGTCTTCCTCTTCGGCGGACACGATCTTGATGTTCCAGCCGATTTCCTCGCCGAGGATCTGGAACGTGGCCTCATCCAGGGACTGGGTGGCCGTGGCCATTTCACCAAGGTGGAACAGTACGGTGACCAGCGCCGCCGGATTGACGTTGATCTTCTCGGCCAGATCGGCGAGGGACGCACCCTGACGCAGACGGACTTCCTGTCCGTTGCCGGTCGGAATGCGCACGCCGCCGATGACCGGAGCCTTCATCTCCTGGAATTCCTGACGCTTCGCCAGACGGTTCTTACGCGCCTTCGAGGACTTGCCTCCCTGACGTCCGAACGCGCCTGCAGCGCCGCCGCGGCCGCGGCCACCACGTGCCGGACCATTGCTCGGAGCGCTGTTGCCGCCCTGGAAACCGCCGCCATTGCCACCGAAACGATTGCCGCCGCCGGCGGGACGCTGGCCACCGCCCTGACCCGGACGGCCGCCACGACGTCCTTCGCCATTGTTGACGCTCGGACGGTTCATCGGATGCGGACGCGGAATATCACCCGGAGTCGGGGTGTGCATGCCCTGCTTGCGGCTGAACGGATTGTTGCCCGGGCGCGGTCCCGGGGTGTGCGGCTTCGCGCCATTGGCGTTGTTGCCGCCCTGCGGAGCGTTGCCATGCTGGGGGCGAGCTCCCGGAACGGCCGTCGGGCGACCGGACTGGCGGCGGTCTCCACCCTGCGGACGCGGGGCGTTGCCGTTAGGACGATTGCCATGCTGGCGGGATTCGCCTGGACGCGGCGCGCGATGGCCCGGCTTCGGGGCATCGGACTTGGAAGCGGCATGATGCGGCTTCGGCGCTGCGGGGGCAGCCGGCTTCGGTGCTGACGGAGCGGCCGGCTTTGGCATGGAATGAGATGCCGGTTCGACAGGCTTCTTGGCCGTATGGCCCGGCTTCTTGGAATCAGATGCGTTGCCCTGTCCGCTGGACGCGAATGCGTTCCTCAGCTTGCGTGCAACGGGAGGTTCAACGGTAGACGATGCGGACTTCACGAATTCGCCCATCGCCTCAAGTTTGCTTAAAACGGTTTTGCTGTCAACGCCAAGTTCCTTGGCAAGTTCATATACGCGTGCTTTCGGCACTCAATTCTCCTATCTTGGGCCGCGCGCATACGGGCGCGACCGCTACTGATTCACGGCGAGCTTGTTCCTTCTCATCGTGCAACCATGTTCGTGATACCTCGTCTTTTCCCTGGGCATGACGGCATGGCCGTCACGCTTTGGATTGTCGAGTCCAGCATACTCAAGCCCGTGGATTGTACGTCCACGGGCTTGTTGTCTACCGGAAGTGTTGTTTATTCCTCGGTTTCCCCATCGGAATGGTCCGCCGATTCGGCCATCTTCTTGGCATGCGCCTCAGCGGATTCGATGCCGATCTTCCAGCCGGTCAGCTTGGCCGCAAGACGTGCGTTCTGGCCTTCCTTGCCGATGGCCAGGGACAGCTGGTCATCGTGGATGAAGGCGATGGCCGTCTTGTTCTTCTCGCTGATCACCTGCACACCGGTGGCGACGGCCGGAGACAGCGCCGCGGCGACGA
>URTL01000130.1 GCA_900550785.1 uncultured Collinsella sp.
CCCGTCTTTCCGTTGCTCCGCAGGAGCAGGAAAGACGGGCCTCATGCGCGAGGACGTTTTCAAAACCAAGCCCGGCCCCGACCGGACAGACCACAAACGCTACAGGTTCTTGACACCCATCGCACGCATGGCGTTCAGGATGGCGATGATCGCCACACCCACATCGCCGAACACGGCAAGCCACATGTTGGCGATGCCCAGTGCCGCAAGCACCAGAATCAGCAACTTAATGCCCAGCGCAAAGATGATGTTCTGCCAAACAATCGACATGGTCTTGCGCGCCACGCGGATCGCGCGGGAGATGTTGGACGGTTTGTCGTCCATGAGCACCACGTCGGCGGCCTCAATCGCGGCGTCGGAACCCATAGCGCCCATGGCGACGCCAACGTCTGCACGGGTAAGCACGGGTGCGTCGTTGATACCGTCGCCGACAAAGGCGAGCTTGCCCTTGCCGCTTTCGGCCGCGAGCAACGCCTCAACACGCTCGACCTTATCGCCCGGCAGCAGCTGCGCGTGGAACTCGTCGAGACTGAGTTGCTTGGCCACAGACGCCGCAACCTCCTCGCGGTCGCCCGTGAGCATGACGGTGCGCTTGACGCCGGCGGCGTGCAGGTCGCTGATCGTCTGCTCGGCATCGGCCTTGACGGTGTCGGCAATTACAATGTGGCCGGCATAGATGCCATCGACCAGCACGTGAAGAATCGTACCGACGACCTCGCAATCGGGCGCTTCGACTCCGGTCGCGGCGAGCATTTTTGCGTTGCCAACGACGACGTGCTTGCCGTCGATGGTTGCCGTCACGCCATGGCCCGCGTCGTTGGTGGAGTCGCTTACGCGCTTGGGGTCGACCTCGCCATGGTAGGCGACGCGCACGGACTGCGCGATGGGGTGATCGGAGAATGACTCAGCGAGGGCTGCGACCTCAAGCAGCGATTGCTCGGTATAGCCGGCTTCGGGGTGTACTGCCACGACCGAGAACGTGCCGTTGGTGAGCGTGCCGGTCTTGTCGAAGACGACGGTGTCCACGTCGGCGAGCGTCTCGAGGTAGTTAGAACCCTTGATGAGAACGCCCAGCTTGGAGGCGCCGCCGATGCCGCCAAAGAAGCTGAGCGGGACGCTGATCACCAACGCGCACGGGCAGCTGACGACCAGGAAGGTCAGGCCTCGCAGAATCCAGTCAGACCAGGCGCCGGTGACCAGGCCGCCGCCGAGCGCGAGCACCGCGGCCGCGCCGGTGACAGCGGGGGTGTAGACGCGAGCAAAGCGCGTGATGAAGTTCTCAGTGCGCGCCTTCTTTTCGCTGGCATTTTCCACGAGCTCCAGGACGCGTGCGACGGTGGACTCGCCAAAGGGCTTGGTGGTGCGTACGTGGATGAGGCCCGTCATGTTGATGCAGCCGCTGATGATGTCGTCGCCGGACTTGGCGGGGCGGGGGACTGATTCGCCCGTGAGCGCGGCGGTGTCGAGCTGGGTTTCGCCCTCGACGATGACGCCGTCGATAGGCACGCGCTCGCCCGGCTTGACCACGATCACGGTGCCGACCGCGATGTCATCGGGGAAGACCTGTTCGAGTGAGCCGTCGGGTTGCTCGACGTTGGCGTAGTCAGGTGCGATGTCCATCATGGCGCTGATCGATTTACGGCTCTTGCCCACGGCGTATGCCTGGAACAGCTCGCCGACCTGGTAGAACAGCATGACGGCGGCGCCTTCGGCCATGTGCGGATCGGTGTCGGGGAAGAGCACCATGGCAAACGCGCCGATGGTCGCGACGGCCATGAGGAAGCTCTCGTCGAACGCCTTGCCGCGGCGGATGTTGTTGTATGCCTTTTGGAGCACGTCGTAGCCGGCAATCAAAAACGGCACGAGGAACAGTGCGAAGCTGGCGTGGATGTCGCCCGGGGTGCCGAATGCGGCAGTGAGGGTGCCGAGCTCATCGAGGGCGTACACCACGGCAAAAATGCCCAGCGCTACCAGGATGCGGTTGCGCTTATGCTCGAGTGACTCTTTTTTCTTGCGCTTCTTCTTTTTCTTCTTGGGGTCGGCGGTGGCCATGACTCGTATCCTCCCATTTGAATGTATGAACACTCGCTCATATAATTTCGCGAGCAAAGGCCGCGGCAAGCGCGGCCTTGCGGGTTGGCGTAAACCTGGGCTAGAGAATTATCTCGCAGTCCGGCTCGGCGTCGGCCGTAAACTCTACAACGCGGTTGAGCACCTCGTCGAACTCGGCGTCATCGGGCTCGAGCGTCAACTTCTGGGTCATAAAGTTGACGGACACGGATTTGACGCCCTCGAGCTTGGCCAGCTCGTCCTGAAGCTCGCGCGCACAGTTGGCGCAGTCGATCTCGTCGAGTTTAAACTGCTTTTTCATGGTGGGTTCCTTTCTCTGTATTTGCGGCTTGGGTGCAGGCCGCGCTGGTACCGTGGTTGGTCGCTATTCGCAGATGTGGCTCATGCCCTGGTTGAGCATGGTGTAGACGTGGTCGTCGGCGAGCGAGTAGAGGATATTGCGCCCGTCGCGCCGGAATTTAACCAGGTGCGACTGCTTGAGTGTGCGCAGCTGGTGCGACACCGCGGACTGCGAGGTTTCGGTCGCTTCGGCGATGTCTGCCACGCAGAGCTCGCGGCCCATGAGGGCGTAAAGGATCTTGATACGTGTGGTGTCGCTGAAGACCTTGAACAGGTCGGCGAGGTCGTAGAGAAGCTCCTCGTCGGGAAGGTCCTCGGGCGAGCAGGTGGTGGGGATCACTGGCTCGGTGGCCTCGGTGTCGGGTTTCGTTTCATCAACGCGGATGCTCATTGCAATATCCTTTCATATGAACATACGCTCAAATAACTTACTTCCGATTATATGAGCGTATGTTCATATGTCAATAACGTTTAAGTAATTCATCGCACAAAATGATGGGGAATAGTGGACGAGATTCCGGATTGAGCGGTTTTTGATAGTCGATGCCAAGGTGGGTACCCTCGTGCCGTGCAAAAAAATGGAGTATTCTGCAACTATAGGGGGTCCGCTAATTTATTGCAGGTCATATAATGCAGTTCAAGAGTTATCTTAGGGTGTTAATCCGATGAGTTCTTCCTCAAATGTTGCCTAACGCTCTCACGCAAGAGTGATTTCGCTTCACATTTGGATCCACTCGAGGGTGATAGACACCCGACCCTGCTGAATACTCGCAATTTTGCACGTCGCTAGGGTACCCACCTTGTTAGCCGGCCTAGTCTCCGGCCCCGAAGACCCTGCCCTCGGGCGCGAGGCTGCTTGTTTGGGCAAATGATGGGCTGTCGGATTCGACAGTCTGCATGTCATCGATTGCCGGAACTTCATTAATTGTCGGGTCATCCAGCGTGATGCCTTCGAGCGTTGCTTTTTCGAGGTCGATTCGTTGACGCTCTTCGGAATCCTGGCGAAGCTGCTTCTGAATTCGCTTTTTCTCTTCTATAAACCTTCTGAGCACAAACTGTCTCAGGTCCTCTTGCATGATTTGAAAGTCTTTTGGCAGACGCGAGGGGCGTACGCCCTCTTTCCGCTGGATTGCTTCCATGACCCTAACGAAAGAGCTGGCATGCATAAAGGAATAACGACTGACGGTGATGATTCCGTACCCCATGGACGCAAGTGCATTCTTGCGCTCCTCATCGATGGCGCGGTCTTCTTCCGCGTCATGATAAAAACCGTTGTATTCAATGTCTGTGCGAGATTTCTTTAGATACGCATCCATAAAGAACTTTTTGCGTCTCGTGAGATTCTTTGCGGCAGCGGTGACCTGTACCTCGTAATCGGTCTCAATTCCCTTAATACCAAGCCCTCCTTCGCTTTTGGGCAGCGTTAGCATCATGACAAATGCCGTTTCCATGGGAGACCGGCATCCGTCGCGCACACATTGGATCGCCTTTCGGGCAAGGGCCAGACCGTCGCATCTGGTAATGGAATTAAAGAACTGCTTTAACCTCTCGGTCGAGGTGAGCGCGAAACGCTCGGTATAGGAGGTGGAAGAGTCGGTTCCAAGGGAATAAGCGCCGCATAGTTCAAAGTAGTACTCCACCAGTTCGCGAAAAGGAAGATAGGTGGCGGCCTGAAGTGCGCAAAGCTCAACGCCAACAATGAAGATGCCATCTTTAAGCTCTATAAAGCGTGAGTTCGAGAATCGTTTTGAAGAAACGTGGCATTGACAGTTCATTGCATGGCGCGCATTCCTGCGATCAAACACCATCACCTCGAGGGAATCATTCGCGTCGAGGGAAACATCATGTTTGGTGAGCCATTCTACGGCTGCGTCAAGGAGCGTTCCGGTGGGACATGATCCGTAAATCGCGGCAGGGTTACAGGACTCGATGCCTTTCGCAGACACCGAATGCGCGGCCTGGTAGACCGCTTTTGCAGTGGTATGTGACAATACGATACTCATGATATATATCGTGTCAGCTAATGCCGTGTTGACGGCGCTGAGTGGAAAAGCCGTTTTAGAGGTCTAACCAAATGCTGTCCAAAAGCTTGACGCAATTATGAGTTGGTATGCCCTAAATAAAAGTTTTCGCAGCTTAGCTATAGCATATAAATACTCAATTGCCGCACATTTGATAGTGATGCATCACCATCCGACAACGAATTACGTGTCGGGAATTGGCCGAAATCGTTCGCAATGAGTGTTCAGAATTTGTGATGGCAAATCTATCTGTGGAACGTAGGGCGGCCCCGCTGCGGGGTTTCCCGCTGCGAGACCGCTCGTGATCTACGCCGGGGTTTGTCGCAGGCGTTTCTACTTGGCAAACAGGTTCTTGAGGTTGAACTCGGCTTGGACGGTGCGGAGCATGAGGTCGGTGTCGTCGAGGCCCAGGTGCTGCTCGTTGGCGTCGGCGGCGAGGGTGCCACGGCGGCGCGCCCAGTTCTCGAGCGCGGCGGGCGCGGACTCGCGGGGGAGCGAGCGCACGTCGGCGTCCAGGCTGCGGCAGATCTGGCGTGAATCGATGA
>URTL01000131.1 GCA_900550785.1 uncultured Collinsella sp.
TGTCGACCGCGGCGTCCTCACACGTTTTTACCAGCTCATCGATTGCATCCACATAGGCGTGGGCGCGGGCGTGAGGGCCGGCAACCTCTACAAAGGTAGGCTGGGCGGCGGACTTGGAGGCAGTCTGGGGCGCGGCGGCACCCTCCCCCAGCGGCGCGGCCTCAAACAGCACGCCGCGGGCATCAAATGCCGCGGCAAGCTCCTCGCGCATCGCCGCCTGCTCGCAGGCAAGCAGCACAACGACCTCTCCCCCATTGTTCGCCACGGCCGACAGCAGCTCGAGCAGGCCGTGCGTAAACGATGTGATGCCGCGCACACATACCGCGCGGGCGCACGCCGGAAGGTTGTCGGCCAGCACCTCGGCCATAAGGTCAGCCGCCTCGCAGGGCTCGACCATGTCTCGACGGTCCAAGCCGCTCGCATAGGCACTCAACAGCTCGAACACGCGAGCCTCGGCGTCGCTCTTGGGATCGGGCTGGCAAACGTCGCCGCGGCAGCGCTCGGCACCCGTTCCCGCTACGCCCGGCAGCACATCGCGGGCCATGCGCGCGAGCATGCGCACCGTGCCCTGACTGCGCGAAAGCGGCTGCAGGTCGGCATCGTCACGACGGGCGATCATGTCCGAGAACAGCATCTGGCGCTGCATGTTGTCGACGAAGCTGCGGCCATCGCCCATAAGCTCCCACAGCGAACGAAGCCACGACGCGGGCGTCTTGTAGTCGATACCCAGCGAGGCGCCAGCAACCGCAGCATCGTGACGGCACACGTCGAGCTCGGCAAACGAGGGCGCCAGCAAAACGGCACGCCCGTGGCGGGCAACCAGGTCGGCGAGCAACGCCGCCTCAGCATCGCTCAAGTCCGTCCCGGTATTGGTGGTATAGATTCGAACAGGCATGGTCCTCCACTCAAACCGTTCGCAATAATCAATGCATCCATCCTACCCGCCCACGCGGACAGATTTGCCCCACGCCAACAGATTTGATCCCTTGGGGACGGAGGAAAACGGATCACGGAGGGGGTTAGTCTAACCCGGTGACCTGTTTTCCTCCGTCCCCAAGGGATTAAAAAACCGCCCCCGAAGGGACGGTTCTGTGCAATTCGTTTTTGCCGCTGGCCTACTCGCCATCCTCCAGTTTGATGAGGATCTTGCGATAGCCACCGTACTCGCCATTAAGCGCCTTGGACACGCGGCTCACCGTGGTGGACGAAGCGCCGGTGCGGGCCTGAACCTCAACATAGGGCTCACCCTCATCCAGATAACGCGCGACCTGCAAGCGTTGCGAAAGATCGCAGATCTCGCGCGGTGTGCAGATATCGGTTAAAAACGCCTGGATATCGTTCTCGTCGTCCAAAAGACTAAATGCGTGGACCAGCTGCTTGACATCAGGCTTGTCAAACATGTTCTCGATATTCATCGATCACCGCCAAACCCGCCATAAGGCATCGAAGTTGATACTGACATCGGGCATCGTTCGCCCGTAATATGCAATAAAACTATGCATGGGCCTTTTGCCCGTAGCAGTGTAGCACACCACCAAACTAAAGCGACAAGACTCTCTGCCAGCGGCACGTTTTTCAGGACGAACGCCGTTTGGAAACCGAATGCGCACGTAAGCTCCACGAATATTTGAGACAATGGGCGCCCAAACACCGCGGCGCGCCCGCGCAACCATCCAAGTCGCCGTCGCAAGCCGCTTCACGCAACGCCAGCAACCCCGGCGCAAGAAAGGATTCACGCCATGCGCTTTATGCTTAACTGGCTCTTCACCTCGATCGCCATCGCGATCGCCACGTTCCTCGTCCCCGGCATCCAACCTTTCGGCTTTGCCGAGGCCTGGGTCTGCTTTGCCTTTGTGGGGCTGTTCCTCAACATCGTCGATTCGTTCGTCAAACCGTTCCTCACGGTCATCTCGCTGCCGCTCACGATCATTACGCTCGGCATTTTCCAGCTCGTGCTCAACAGCTTTATGCTGGAGCTCGCCAGCTACCTGTCGGTCAACCTGTTGGGCGTCGGCATCTCCATCGCCGGCTTTGGCTCGGCCTTTATGGGCAGCATCCTAGTGTCCATCATGCGCAGCATCCTCGATAGTATTGCCGAAGAGTAGAACGCCCCGACACACAAACGCATCGGGCCAAATCAAAGGCCGCCCATCGCAAAAATGGGCGGCCTTCTTATTTGCCAAGTCTCAGAGGGCAAGAAAATCTACCATTTCCACCCCGTCCCCACATGGCAGGTGTGGGTTAGATGACATAGTCGTAGCCATGGTTGGGAGCGACAAGTTGATCGAGCGTCACGCCGTCGAGGTAATCGTTGATGAGCTTGTCCAGGTTCTTCCACACGTCGAGCGTGGGGCACTCATCAGATCGCGAGCAACCCTTGCAGTCGCCATCCAGGCAGGCGACCGGTGCCAGACTGCCCTCGGTCAGGCGCAAGATCTCGCCCACCGTGTATTGCTCGGGCGGGCGCGTGAGCACATAGCCGCCGCCCTTGCCACGCATGCCCGAAAGCATGTTGGCGCGCACGAGCGTAGCCAAGATGTTCTCGAGATATTTCTCGGAAATCCCCTGTCGCGCCGCGATCTCTTTGAGCGGGATGCGACCGGCCGCCTGGTGCTCGGCCAGATCGACCATAACGCGCAGGGCGTACCTGCCCTTAGTAGAAACCAACATATATAGTGCTGCCTTTCGGTCTTTTAGTCCGTTGAAATTCTAGCCGAAAAAATGGGTTTGAAAATACCCGTTCCGGTCAAGATGGTTAATCGACTCGCAATAATCTTCTATTTCCTATTGCATTACTAGGCTTTAGTGTCTACTATGCTTGCCAACAGCTAAACGAACAACCTATAAGGTTTATGGGTTTAGCTGCTATACACACCGTGAAACCACACGGCAACCAGCAACTTGAACACTTTGGAGGTTCACCATGAGCAATGTTTACACGTCTATCGATCAGCTTATCGGCCACACCCCGCTTCTGGAGCTCACCCACTTTGAGGCCGACGAGGACCTCAAGGCTCGCGTGCTCGTCAAACTGGAATACTTCAACCCCGCCGGATCCGTTAAAGACCGCGTCGCCAAGAACATGATTGACGAGGCCGAGAAGGCAGGCAAGCTCGTGCGCGGCGGCGACTACACCATCATCGAGCCCACGAGCGGCAACACCGGCGTCGGTATCGCCTCCGTGGCGGCCGCCCGCGGCTACAAGGTGATTATCACTATGCCCGAGACCATGTCCGTCGAGCGCCGCAAGCTGATGCAGGCATACGGTGCGCAGCTCGTGCTCACCGACGGTTCCAAGGGCATGAAGGGCGCTATCGCCAAGGCTGAGGAGCTGCAGAAGGAGACTCCCAACAGTATCATCGCCGGCCAGTTTGTGAACCCCGCCAACCCCGCCATCCACAAGGCCACGACCGGCCCCGAGATCTGGGACGACACCGACGGCAAGGTCGACATCTTCGTCGCCGGCGTTGGCACCGGTGGTACCGTGACCGGCGTGGGCGAGTTCCTCAAGGAGCAGAACCCCGAGATTAAGGTCGTCGCCGTCGAGCCCGCCACCTCCCCGGTGCTCTCCAAGGGCCAGGCCGGCCCGCACAAAATCCAGGGCATCGGCGCCGGCTTTGTGCCCGACGTCCTCGACACCCAGGTCTACGACGAGATCATCCCCGTCGAGAACGACGACGCCTTTGCGACCGGCCGCGCCGTGGGCCACAAGGAGGGCGTGCTCGTGGGCATTTCGTCCGGTGCCGCCGTGTGGGCCGCGCTGCAGCTGGCTAAGCGCCCCGAGAACGAGGGCAAGACCATCGTGGCGCTGCTTGCCGACACCGGCGAGCGCTACCTGTCCACGGCACTGTTCCAGGACTAAGGGCCCGTCACTTGTCGATAGGCCCAAGGCACGCCGGTCTACCCTCTCTTCTGGCTGCCTGAGCCCATCTCGTTAGGGTGTCCCACGAGACGTCCGAACTTGCTACAATGTCTGCGGCGCGGAACCAGCCTCCCGCGCCGCTTTTCTTTTTTGGCCACATGCCACCAAGGAGAACCTCCCCATGCACAACAAGCGCGTGCTCGTCGCCATGAGCGGCGGCGTCGATTCCAGCGTGACCGCGTACCTGCTCAAAAGCCAGGGCTACGAATGCGTCGGCGCCACCATGCGCCTCACCTGCCCCGCACCCGACCCCGCCACGGGCATGAGTAAGGTCGACCGCGACATCGCCGACGCGAAGGCCGTCGCCGAGCGCCTGGGGATCCCCCATCATGTGCTCGACCTGCAGCAAACCTTCGACCACAGCGTTATCGAGCGCTTTGTGAACGCCTACCAGGAGGGGCTGACGCCCAATCCGTGCATTATCTGCAACCGCCACATTAAGTTTGGCGCGCTGCTCGATGCGGCGCTGGACATGGGCTGCGACTACATCGCAACGGGACATTACGCCAAAACAAGCCAGGCGGCAGATGGCACCTGGCAGCTCCATCGCGGCGAGGACCCCAAAAAGGACCAAAGCTACTTTTTGTATTCGCTTACGCAGGAGCGCCTGGCGCACACGATCTTTCCGCTGGCAGGCCTAGACAAAGAGCGCGACGTGCGCCGAATAGCCGCCGAGCAGGGCTTTACCAACGCCCAGAAGGCCGAAAGCGAGGACATCTGCTTTATTCCAGACGGTGACTACGCGGGCTATATCGAGCGCCGCTGCGGACATCCCGCTGCACCGGGCGACATTGTGTGGCGCGACGGCAGCGTGGTCGGGCGCCACAACGGCGCGCTGCGCTACACCATCGGCCAGCGCAAGGGTCTGGGCGTCGCGATGGCGCATCCCGTGTATGTGACGGGCGTCGACGCCGCCAACAACACCGTGCATCTGGGCGAGGCAGAGGACCTGACCGCCGCTGCCCTCACGGCCGATGAGTGGATATGGAGCGCGCCGGACGCACGCATGGAGGCGGAGCTCGACGCCGGCGGCATTCGCGTAGGTGCC
>URTL01000132.1 GCA_900550785.1 uncultured Collinsella sp.
GGAGCCATTATCGGCGGCGGCAGCGATAAGCAAATCGAAGCGCTGCGCGCCTTTGGCCTGCACACAGGCCTTGCCTTTCAGATTCAGGACGACCTGCTCAACCTTGTCGGCACTAAGGAAGCCGCCAACAAGGACTTCCGCACCGACATCACCGAGGGCAAGCGCACGCTTGTCGCCGTACACGCCCTCTCTGATGAGCGCCACCACGACGAGGTCGAGGCGATTCTTTCCTCGGGCACCGATGATCCCGCGCAGCTCGCACGCGCCGTGGAGATCTTCCAGGAGACCGGCTCCATCGATTACGCCCACACTTACGCGCTCGACCTGACCGCTAAGGCCAAAGCGGCCATCGAGAACGTTGAGCTTGATCCGCACGCACGCGAGCTGTTCCTCTCCATGGCAGATTTCTTTGTGGAGCGTCTTAACTAACGGGGGTTATAAAACCTGTCAGCAGCGTATTTAGGCACAACTTGCTACACTGTTGAGTGCATGTTTATGCATCCCTTTGCGTTGTCTATCCGACAGACGCTCAAATAGTACGAATGGTACGCCGAAAGGGGTTCGTTCATGGAACCTATTACAACGGGTATGCAAGGAGCAGCCGTCGAGGACGTGCAGTCTCGTCTCCTGCAGCTCGGCTACACGATTGATGCCGCCGAAGTCACCGACAAGTACTTTGGAGCCACCACTGAGCAGGCCGTCAGCACCTTCAGGCTCGACAGCGGCCTTGCTGCCGGTCATGCCGTCGATATCCCCTGTTGGAGCGCCCTTGTAGACGCTTCGTATAAGCTGGGCGACCGCACCCTCTATCTGCGCATGCCCAATTTCCATGGCGCCGATGTGCAGGCCCTGCAGCGCGCTCTCAACGTTTTGGGCTTTGCCTGTGGCGAAGACGACGGCTACTTTGGTCCGCATACCGAGGCCGCCCTGCAGCAGTTCCAGGAAAATGTCGGCCTGTTTGCCGACGGCATGGCCTTCCAGGACACCTACGCCTACATCAACCGCCTGCACCATGTGTGGGAGGGCAAGCCCTCGGTCACCGAAGCCGAGTCCCGCATCGGTTTTGCTCGCGCCGCCAACGTGCTCGAGCGCTTCCAGATTGCCGTTATCGGCGAGGACCCCATCGCACGCAGTGTTGCGTCGCGCATGTGGAATATCGCCACGGCAACGACCGACAACAGCGGCATGATGCTCTGCGACTCCGAGGTCCCAACCGACGTTGACCTGGTGCTCGAGATCGCAAGCGACGAGCTGTCCGCCGACGCCGCACCGCGCGCCACGATTGCCCTCGCCGAGTGCCACAACCTGGCCCAGCGCATCCGCACTGCCAATGTCGCCGCGCAGCAGAAGCCGGCACGCATTCGCATTGAGCTCACGGGCATGACGCGCTACAACGGCACCTTCACGGCCAGCGACGCGCAGACACTCGCCGTACGCCTGCTCGACGGCGTTTGCGATGCCCTCGCAGATTAGGTAAACTAAACGAGTTGCTTTTGGGCAACACCACACATTGGGACGTAGTTCAACGGTAGAACTCCGGTTTTTGGTGCCGGCTGTTGGGGGTTCGAATCCCTCCGTCCCAGCCAAAGAAACAAGCCTCTCGAACGCATAGCCGATCGGGAGGCTTTTCTTGTGAGCAAGCGGAGGGATTCGAACCCGCAAGGAATCTACCTATATAAGACAGACGCCCCAGGCCCATAACGACCAAGAGCGCCTTGCATCTAGAATTATCAGCCCTGTTCCGAAAAGCGAGCCGCATGCAACAACCAGGTAACCACAGGCCCCGGGAGAGCGGGGACACCGGCTTAGGTTTATCGCGAGTTCCGCACGAACAGGAGGCCACGTGACCTCGATGTTTTGGACGTGACAGCGAGAGGGGTCCTGGTATGGCAAGGTGACGTGAAACAAGGCGGCGCTGACCTTCTGGTCGCGCCGCCGAAGTTGAACGTCAGATTGCCGTGCCAGGGCCCCTCGCAGCGTCAAGAAGACCGCCGTTCGGTAGAACGGCGGAGCTAATTGTTCAGCATGCGGTCGAAGCTTCCCGAGTCGCCATCCCGATAGTCTGCGGTCATCAGGATCTCCTGCGGAATACGCCCGCCCTCGCGCAGCACGTTGCGGAACTGCACGCGCGTAACCATGGGCAGATCCTTAATCGTCGCTGCCAAGTTCTGCGGCACGCCCTGGTTGGCAGCCGCGGGCTCGCACTCGCCGCCGGCCTTCATGCGACGCTTATGCTCGGCGAGCATGGCACGGTACATGCCGGCATGCAGGCGAATCTCAACCACATTGGCATTGCGAGCCTGCTCGACAATGCGCGCGCCCTCGCGATCGATATCGCCTACGTAGTAGACGTAGTTAAAGCGATAGCCAATCTCAGCCAGATAATCGTCCAGGGCATGCGAGACGCTCGCCTTGCATCCGCCGCCAAAAATCACGCCGCCCACCTTGGTACCAAAGAGCTTGGCATGTTTGCGGCCACGCAGCAGCTTGACGATCTCGTCGTAGGTGTCCAGGTTCTCGACCATAATGAACGGCTTGTCGGCTCCCAGCGTAAAAAAGCCCGTAAAGTGCACGGGGCGATTGGGGGCGACCTTGATCGCCTGCATGCTGATGCCCTTTTCGGTCATACGCCTGATCAGGCGCTCACCGTGCTTGCCGTCAAAAGCCTTCTCGTCGTTAAAGATCTGGTAGGCACGCTGGCGGCGCGAGGCAACCGGCGTATCGGCACCTCGGTTCTGCTCGATCCAAGCCTGGATGATTGCGATTTCCTCGGCAATCTTGCGGTTGGACATCTCGTTGTGCTGAGTGCGCTGCGGAGCCTTTTTGCCGTCCTTGCCCTCGACCTTTACGATCTGTGTCTGCTGCTCCTTGATCTTGGAGAGCGCCATAGGCGTGGGGACAACCTTGAGCAGCTGCCTGCCTAAAACGCGGGCAAGGGCAAACGCCGAGACCTCGCCGTGGACGGACGACTTGGGCTGCTGGGCAGCAGTATCTGCTGCGGCAGACTCCGGCTTCTTCTGAGACTTGCGCTTAGAATCGCCCTGGGAATTGCGCTCGTGCTTCGGCATAGACGCCTGCTTCTGCGGACGATCGAACTTGCTCTCCTTCGCCGGCTGGCGCTTAGGCTGCCCCGAAGAAACCTCGGCCTTCGCATCCTCGTTCTGCGGCGTGGTCTTCTCGGTTGCAGTCTCGGCATGGGAACTGCGGCCCCCACGATGGCGACGGCGGCGAGGCTTGCTCGACGCGCCCTGCTCCGTCCGCTCATCAGTAGGCTGCTGGCCCTTGGCCTCGGCATCAACCTCAAGCTGCGGCTCAACAGGCTTCTGCTCACGAGCCTCCGGCTCAACGGCCTTCTCGTCCTGGGCGGTCGAAACCGACTCGCCCTTCTCCTGATGCTTTACGGGATACGCGCGTCCCGCAAAACCGCGGCCGGGACGACACGAACCCGGAGCCTTCTTGGCAGACTCCTCAACATCGTCTGCAACCTCAGAAGACTCTTCAACCTCACGCGCGGCATCCTGCTGTGCAGTCTTAAAGTGAGCACCGCGACGACGCTTGGGCTCTTGGGCCTCCACGGGCTTTTGCTCCCTCGCGGGCTTCTGCGACTCGGCAGCAACCTCGGTCTCAACAGCCTCAGCATCCGTCTCACCCTTTCGAGCAACGGCGCGACGGAAGCGCTCCTGCTGGGCGCGGCGCTGCGCATCGCGCTTGCCACCCCCGCCAAAACCGCCGCGTCCTGCCTTGGCCGTAAAGGCACGCACGACGTTCTCATCGAGCAACTCATCGGTATCGACATGCTCACGCGGAGCAGTTTCTTCCACAGCAGGCACGTCAGCGGAATCCTCGACGACAAAATCTTCGACGGACTCGGCAGGTTGCTCCTGGACATCGCGGATCTCGGCATTGATGGTATAGAACGCCGGGCGCCCGTTAATGCCGCTACCCTCGATCTTGGTCACGATCTTTGCCGCGATAAGCTCATCGCGCATCGCCTTGGTGTCGCACTCCTTATCGACGGAGCGGAAAATCTGCGCCAGCGCACTCGACTTAATCTTGAGCGCCTTGCGGCAAAGCAGGTCGTAGGCAACCAGCTTGGCACGCTCAGCAGAAAGCGACGTCTGGCTGCTCAGGCGCTCAGCCAAAGCATCGACATTGTTTTGATTATCGGAATATACCGTCTTGGCCACGGGGCCCCTTTCATATGTACACATATACGTCTATATGGTACAACGCGCGCCCTTATCCACGCAAAACATCTGCGAGAACACTCGAGCGTCACCCGCTTTCGCATGAAATAAAGACCGAGCCCGCGAAGTCGCGGACCCGATCTTTCCGAGTCATATGGATGGAACGGTTAGTCCATCAAGCTGACTAGGCCTTGGCGGCCTCGGCGTCAGCGGGAGCCTCGGCGGCAGCGGCGCGACCGTACTCGGCCTTGCCCATCTCGGACCACTCGGGCTCCTCATCAGGCATGGAGCCAGCCTCCTTGCCGAAGAACTCCTTGACGATCTGCTGGATTGCGGGGATACGCGTCGAACCGCCCACGAGGATCACCTCGTCGATCTGGCCCGCTTCGAGCCCCGCGTCGCGCAACGCCTGCTTGCAAGGCTCGATCGTCTTGTGGATCAGATGGTCGCACAGCTGCTCGAACTTGGCGCGCGTGAGCGTCATCACCAAGTGTTGCGGAATCCCGTTCACCGGCATGATGTAGGGCAGGTTGATCTCGGTCGAAGTCGACGACGACAGCTCGATCTTGGCCTTCTCGGCCGCCTCCTTCAAACGCTGCATCGCCATCGGGTCCTGACGCAGGTCGACGCCGTGCTCGGCCTTGAACGCCTCGGCCATGTAGTCGATCAGCACGTGGTCGAAGTCGTCGC
>URTL01000133.1 GCA_900550785.1 uncultured Collinsella sp.
TTGCTCGATACAAGTTCCGCACGAGCCGAAGGCCACTTAATGTGTCCTTCGTGCGAGCAGGACTGTTCGCAGTAGCGAGTAAAGGTGAGAACGCCCCGCCCCAACCCAGCTAACAAAGGAGCTGATATGTGCGATTGCACAGATCATAAGGACGAGATCCCTGCCTACGATGCGCAGGCCATTGAGTCCAAGTGGATGAAGGTCTGGGAGGACTCCAACCTCTTTGCCGTCGACACCGATGACAGCAAGCCCAAAAAGTATGTGCTCGAGATGTTCCCGTATCCTTCGGGCGACCTGCACATGGGCCACGCACGCAACTACACCATCGGCGATGCCATGGCCCGTCAGGCTCGCATGCGCGGCTTTGACGTGTTACATCCCATCGGCTTTGATGCCTTTGGCCTGCCTGCCGAGAACGCCGCCATCAAGCACAACACGCAGGCTGCCGCGTGGACGTACAAGAACATGGACCAGGCGCTCGCCACGATGAAGCGCATGGGCTTCTCCTACGATCTGGATCGCATGGTCAAGACCTGCAGCCCCGACTACTACCGCTGGGGCCAGTGGATCTTTGAGAAGATGTGGGAAAAGGGCCTGGTCTACCGCAAGAAGAATCCGGTCAACTGGTGCCCCACCTGCAAGACCGTTTTGGCCAACGAGCAGGTGACCGAGGGCAAGTGTTGGCGCTGCGGCACCGAGTCCGAGAAGCGCGACCTCGAGCAATGGTACTTCAAGATTACCGAGTACTCTCAGGAGCTGCTCGACGATCTGGAGAAGCTCCCCGGCTGGCCCGAGCGCGTTAAGCAGATGCAGGCCAACTGGATCGGCCGCTCCGAGGGCGCCGAGGTCGACTTTACCCTGTGTGACGCCAACGGCAATCCCATCGAGGGCGACGAGGGCAAGATCACCGTCTTCACCACGCGTGCCGACACCCTCTTTGGCGTTTCCTTCTTTGTCCTGGCTCCCGAGTACGCTCGTCTGCACGAGCTCGTCGAGGGCACGGAGTACGAGGAGGCCGTCACCAAGATCGTCGAGGACTCCAAGCATATCTCTGCAGTCGAGCGTGCCCAGGGCACCCTCGAGAAGCACGGTGCCTTTACCGGCCGCTACGTGGTGAACCCCGTCAACGGTGAGAAGGTCCCCGTGTGGGTTGCCGATTATGTCGTTGCCGACTACGGTACCGGCGCCGTTATGGCCGTTCCCTGCGGCGACCAGCGCGACTTTGAGTTTGCCCGCAAGTACGACCTGCCGATCGTGCCGATCATCTTGGACGATGACGATCGCGCTGCCGTCGAGGCCGGCGGCGAGACCATCGATACCTTCCATGCCGAGACCGTCGACTGGGATTGTGCTCACGCTGCCGAGGGCACGCTCGTCCAGTCCGGCAAGTACACCGGCATGCGCGGCGGTAAGCACTCCGAGGGCGAGGCTGCCATCGTGGCCGACCTCGAGGCCATGGGCTGCGGTCGCCGCAAGGTCGAGTTCCGCCTGCGCGACTGGCTCATCAGTCGTCAGCGCTATTGGGGCAACCCCATCCCGGCCATCCACTGCGAGCACTGCGGCATCGTGCCCGTGCCCGAGGATCAGCTGCCGGTGACGCTGCCCGAGAACCTGGACCTGGGCGCCGGCGAGACCCTCGCCGAGTGCAAGGACTTCTACGAGACCACCTGCCCGGTCTGCGGCCGCCCGGCTAAGCGCGAGACCGATACCATGGACACCTTCACCTGCTCCAGCTGGTATTACCTGCGCTATACCGATCCGCACAACACTGAGCTTCCCTTCTCTCGCGAGGCGGCCGACCGTTGGATGCCCGTCGATAACTACATCGGTGGCATCGAACACGCTATTCTGCACCTGCTCTACAGCCGCTTCTTCACCAAGGCGCTTCGCGACCTGGGCCTGCTGAGCGTGGACGAGCCCTTCACCAACCTGCTGTGCCAGGGCATGGTCAAGGACGAGAACGGCGACACCATGTCCAAGTCCAAGGGCAACGTCGTGCCCCCGAGCTCGGTTATCGAGCCCTACGGCGCCGACACCATGCGTCTGGCGATCCTGTTTATCGCCCCGCCCGAGAAGGACTTCGACTGGGATCCCAAGGCCGTCGAGGGCGCCAACCGCTTCATCAAGCGCGCCTGGCGTATTGTGTGGCAGCTCGTCCAGTCGGGTGACGCCAACGTGGCCTTCGACAAGTCCGTGCTCGACGAGACCGCGATGAAGCTCTACCGCGAGCGTCACCGCACCATCGCCAAGTGCACCGAGGACTTCGATCGCGGCCAGTTCAACACCGCGATCTCGGCCGTCATGGAGCTCGTCAACGCGGCGAGCGCCTACCTCAACGCCACCGAGGGTACTGACCGCGACAAGGCCCTGTGCTACGGCGTGGCCAAGGACATCGTGAGCGTCCTGGCGCCCATCTGCCCGTTCTGGGCCGACGAGCTGTGGCATGAGGCGCTCGGCTGTGAGGGCAACGCCTACACCGCCGCCTGGCCCGAGTTCGACCTGGCTGAGTCCATCGAGGACACGGTGCAGATCGTCGTCCAGGTGCTCGGCAAGGTCCGCGGCCGCATCGATGTGGCCCGCGATGCCTCCAATGAGGAGATGCAGGCTGCCGCCGAGGAAGCCGTCGCCAAGTGGCTCGAGGGCAAGACAGTCGTCAAGGCCATCTGCGTGCCCGGCAAGCTGGTCAACCTGGTGGTCAAGTAAGCACTGCGAGCATAACTGACGCATAAAAGACGAGGGGCGATCCGGTTGGGTCGTTCCTCGTTTTGCATGTATCTGCCTAGTTGCCTTCGGCCAATTGTCCTATTCTTGTGGAGAAGCTGTGCGCACGCTGACCTGCAGATTCGTACTGTGCTTGCACGTTTCCGCAGCTATTGTTATAGTTTGCTTGCAAATGAAGTTGTAATTGAAAGAAGTGGGGTTTCGGCCCCGCTTCTTTTTTGTATGGATGGAGGTGCCGCAATGGTCAAGACCAAGACCGAGCAGGCGATCATCGACGCGCTCGAGGCCGTCGCTCCCCAGCACGATGTCGACATTGTCGACGTTGAGCTCGTGGGCGCCACCAAGGCCCCCTGCGTGCGTGTGCGTATCGAGGGTGCCGAGGGTCAGAGCCTGTCGCTCAACGACGTCACGGCCAATACCAAGTGGGTCGGCGACGTGATCGAGGAGCTCGACCCCATTTCTTCGAGCTACACGCTCGAGGTTTCGAGCCCGGGTATGGCGCGCCCGCTGCGCCGCCCGCGCGACTTTGCCCGCTTTGTGGGCGAGGACTGCGAGCTCACCTCCACCGCAACCGAGGGCCGTCGCAAGTACTCCGGCAAGATTGCTGCCGCGACCGAGACGAACGTGACCCTCGAGCTCGAGGACGGCGAGTCCGTCATCCTCGATTTCTCTGATGTTAAAAAGTGCAAGTTGAAGCCCACCTACGACTTCAAGCCCGCGAAGGAAGGAAACTAACATGGCAGCATCCGACATGATGTCCGCCCTGATGGAGCTTTGCCAGGAGAGGCACATCGACCAGCTCTACCTGATCGACCGCCTGGAGCAGTCGCTCGCCAAGAGCTATGCCGAGATCCTGCATCTTGAGTGGGGCGCCAAGGTGACCATCGACCGCACCACCGGCAAGATCTACGTTTACCGTCTGGAGCCGATCGACGATTCCATGGACGAGGAGGGCAACTTCACCGAGTTCGAGGAGATCGACGTCACCCCCAAGAACACGAGCCGCATCGCCGCCCAGCATGCCAAGGCCGAGATCAACGCCATCGTGCGCAACTCCGCCCGCGAGCAGATCTACGAGGAGTTCTCCGGCCGTATCGGTGACCTCATCAGCGGTACCGTGCTGCAGTCCACGCCCGACTTCACGATCGTCAAGATCCGCGATGGCGTCGAGGCCGAGCTGCCCCATTTTGACCAGCGTCGTTACGAGAACGAGCGCAACGAGCGTCCGATGGGCGAGCGCTATCTGCACAACCAGCACATCAAGGCCGTGATCATCGACGTCCGCGATCCCAACTCCAACCTGCAGCCGGTTCGCGGCGAGCACAGCCGTCCGCCGATTGTCATCTCCCGTACCCACCCCGAGCTCATGCGTCGTCTGTTTGAGCAGGAGGTGCCCGAGATCTATGAGGGCACCGTCCAGATTAAGTCGATCGCCCGCGAGCCCGGCCAGCGCTCCAAGGTCGCCGTCCACTCGCTCGACGACCGCCTGGATCCCGTGGGCGCTTGCGTCGGCCCCAAGGGCAGCCGCGTGCGCGCCGTCGTGGGCGAGCTGCGCGGTGAGCGCGTCGACGTCATCCTGTGGGATGCCGATCCGGCCGTCTACGTCGCCAACGCCCTGTCGCCCGCCAAGGTCACCCGCGTCCTCATCGACGAGGAGAAGGCCTATGCCGGCGTCATCGTGCCCGACGACCAGCTTTCGCTCGCCATCGGCAAGGAGGGCCAGAATGCCCGTCTCGCCGCTCGCCTGACCGGCTGGCACATCGACATCAAGTCCGAGACCCTTGCCGCCGACATCCTCAAGAACGTCCCCGTTCACGAGGAGCCCGCCGCCGACCTGATCGGTGACGAGGAGGACGATGACGTCCGTCGCTGCGAGTACGTGTCCGAGGACGGCGTCCAGTGCCGCAACCAGGCCCGCCCCGGCTCCCGTTTCTGCGGTGTCCACGACACCGACGCCTTCGATGATGCGGAGGACCTGATCTAGCGCGCGGTCGCGTCGGGCGGGTCCCGGCGCATCTCCCACGCTCGTTCAGTCTCTAGGCACCCAAGGTGCCAGAAAGGGTAGGTGAAGTCATATGGCAAAAGTCCGTGTGTCCACCCTGGCCAAAGAGTTCGGCATGACGTCCAAGGAACTCATGGGCCACCTTGA
>URTL01000134.1 GCA_900550785.1 uncultured Collinsella sp.
GTTGTGGCGATGTCCTGAACGCTCTGGTCCGAAACGACCAAGACCTCAAGAATATCGCGCTCGCGCTCTGTAAGCCCAAAGGTGGCGACGAAAGCATCGAGGCGTTCATCGGACGTGAGCTCCGCTGCCTCCACGGGCTCGGGGTCGGAGCATGTGGGCGCAAGATCCCCACCAAGATCGTCGGTGGCAAGCGACAGGCCATCCTGCATCACGGCATCATCGGCTCGTTGCCCCAACTGCCCCAGCAGCGTAATCGCAATGCCCACAAACATCACGAGCGCCGCACCGACCGCAGCCAGCACGTTTTGACTCGAGATGATCGCCACCGCCGGCGCCGTCACGAACATCGAGCACACGTTGTTGACGACGCGACCCATGCACGGCCAAAAATATGACCAGCGCGCATAGAGCGAGACGGCGGCATATTTTGTGGTAAAGAACACCACGAAAAAGCCCGAGCCCAGATAAAAGATGATCGTGGCAGCAAGCTCGTTGCCGCCATTGCCATCGACGATGAGCACAAAGAACGAAAGCGTGGACAGTATGGCGGCACATGTCATGCCGATATTCATATACGAGCGGCCGTGCAGGTCAAATAGTGCGCCAGCGACCAACGAGCTCACGACAAGCAGCAGGCGCGGCCAATCGCCCAAATCGACGGTTCCGACAGCATGCAGGGTCGTGAAGCCCGCGTTGAGAGCGGCGAATACGCTGGAAAGATACGCCGTCGCCACGGTCAGGCGAACTACGGCGCGACGGAATGCCGCCTTTGCCTCGGGATCGTCATGCCACTTGGCGCCATATTCCAGAGCATCTACCGAAAGCCCGGCAGCACTGGGTTCAAAGTTGGGATCGGACTCGTCGCGCAGCTTGGCGCGTCGGGCACCGTGGAGCAACGCCACCTGCGCGATCGCACAGACGACCAGAACAGCCTGCTGAGGAATGCCGACAGGCATCACCATGTGGTTGAGAACCTGCACCAGAACGCCCATGGCGTAAGAAAGTGCGGCGGCGCGCGCCAAGCAGGGCGTTCGCGCAAAGCGCCTCGCAAAATTTGCATGAGCAGTCGATCCGCAGTAGCCCAGCGCGCAGCACGCCACCAAACCGCCGGCAATTACCACCTCAACCTGAACCGCCATAATCAACAGCAGCAATGCCGCCACCAGCAAAACGCCCGTGACGTCACTCGTTGCGTCGATAGCATGGGGACGGCGATAGTACAGAATAGGACGCACAAAAAAGCCAATCACGCTCGCGCCGATGACAAGGCTCTCATAAATAACGACCTCGTTCGGAGACACGAACTCGGCCATGCGCACATCAAAAAGATACTCGCACGCCAAAAACGTGAAGAAGAACAGCGCCAGGCATATAATCTCCCGAATGCCCCGACGCAAATATGCGGTTGTGTCTCCCATGCCCCTCATGGTTAACCCCCGGCCGCTCAATTGTCTGGAAATCTATTTTAATAAAGAACCAGTCTCAATATCGAAGCCAGGCTCGAAATGTTGCCAATTCGACCCCAGCCGTCCACATCACGCCGCGATTTTGAGCCGCATGGACCAGAAGGGACGCGCGCGATCTCTAGCTCGGCCAGGAGTGTCTCCAACTACCACTCATTTAAGTGCGTCCCCAATGAGTGGCCGAAGAGTGTCCCCCGCGACTAGTCGTTTAAGAACGTCCCCGATGACTAGTTAAAAATGGGCCATGTGTCCCAGTTGTGGAGACTCCTTGAGCCGTCTGGGTATCGCGAAGGATCGCACACTCCCCCATCATCAAAAGTGACACACGCTACCTGTTGATGGGAGGCAGCCATGGGCTTCTTTGACAAGATGTTCGAGAAGAAAGAGTGCGCGATTTGCGGTACCGAGCTGGGACTTCTAGGTAAGACAAAAATCAATGAAGGCTACCTGTGCAAAGAGTGCGCCGGCAAGCTCTCCCCCTACTTTCACGGCTATCGCTCCAGCACCGCGGACGATATCCGTGAGCAACTCGCCTACCGCAAGGCCAACGCCGAGCGCCTGTCTTCGTTCAACCCCACGCGCACGCTTTCTGCCGGGCGCACCAATATTATGCTCGATGAGGACGCGGGCCTGCTGATCATCACTTCGCAGAGCCGCTGGCGCGACGCCAATCCCGACATCATCGAGTTCTCGCAGGTACTCGGCTGCGATATGGATATCGACGAGCAACGCACCGAGATCTATCGCGAGACCAAGGACGGCGAGCGTGAGAGCTACAACCCGCCGCGCTACGACCTGGATTACGACTTTAATCTGACCATCCATGTCAACACGCCGTACTTTACCGAGATCAACCTACGCGTGAACGACTCCACCATCGATCAGCGCGGCTCCATCGAATACCGCGAGGCCAAGCGCCAGGCAACCGAGGTCCGCGATGCGCTGGTGCAGCTGCGTCAGGAGACACGCGACAGCGTCGTGGCCGCCAAGGCCCCCAAGACCGCGGTGACCTGCCCCTTCTGCGGAGCCACCACCATTCCCGATGCCAGTGGGCGCTGCGAATACTGCGGTGGCGCCATCGGCGCATAGCCCCGGCACGGAAAGGACCGATCATGGCCTTCGAGAGCGTTAACTATCAGTGCCCTGCCTGCGGTGGCCCCCTGCATTTTGCCAGCGCCGAGCAAAAGCTCGTCTGCGACTACTGTGACTCGCGCTTTGAAGTCGAAGAAGTCGAGGCCCTCTATCGCGAGCGCCAGGACAAGGCCGATGCCAAAGCCAATGCGGCAGCCGCAACGCCCAAGCCCGCCGCCGACGACGCGGTGCAGGAGCTTGCCCAAAACGCCGGCTACATCTGCTCGTCGTGCGGCGCCGAGCTCGTGTCCGACGGCACCGTCGCCGTCACCACCTGCCCGTACTGCGGCAACTCCGCCGTAGCGCCCGGTCAGCTCTCGGGCGACTTCTCGCCCGACCTGGTGATTCCGTTTAAGCTCGGGCGCGACGACGTCACGGCCGCACTCAAGGAACACTACAAGGGCAAGATCTTGCTGCCCAAGAGCTTTGTCACCGGCAACCACATCGACGAGGTCCAAGGTGTCTACGTGCCGTTTTGGCTCTACGGCGCCCGCGTTGACGGCGAAGTGTACTTTGACGCGACCAACGAGACCGTGACCGAGGAATCCGACCGCACCGTCACGACCACCGACCACTACGATGCCTATCGCAAGGGCAATATCTCGTTTAAGCGCGTGCCCGTCGACGGATCGTCCAAGATGCCCGACGGCCACATGGACGCCATCGAGCCGTTTGACTACGACGCACTGCGTCCGTTCTCGGTCGCATATATGCCCGGCTACATCGCCAACCGTTACGACGAGGACTGCGAGACCTGCAAGGCGCGCGCCGAGCGCCGTATGGAAGAAAGCACGATCTCGGCCCTGCGCGAGACCGTCGTCGACGAATACGACGATGCCACGGTCGAAAGCAAGCAGCTCGACTACACCTGGGAAGACAGCGACTACGCCCTGTTCCCCGTCTGGATGCTCTCCACCTCGTGGAACGGCAAGAGCTACCTGTTTGCCATGAACGGCCAGACCGGCCGCTTGGTCGGCGAGCTCCCCTGCTCCAAGCCCAAGCTCGCCATCGCCTCAGTGCTGTTCTTTGTGATCGGATTTATCCTCTCCCAGATTCTCTTTATGGGGGAATACGCCTTCGATCCGGATTACCTCACCTTTGATATCGAGGGCATCCTCATCAACATCATCGCGCCGCTGATCATCGTGATTATCGGAGACGTGCTACTGGTAGGCCAGCTCAAGACGGCCAACGAAGCAGCCCATGCCGATGAGTATTGTGGCGAGCTCGACCTGACCGAAAAGCACGACACCTTCAGCCACACCGAGACCACCGTTGTCATGAAAGACGACAAGGACGATTAGCCATTCTGACCAATACCACCCGGCCTTTGACGAGAAAGGAAGATCACCATGGGACTCTTGAAAGCTGGATTGGGAGCTGCCGGCGGCGTCATGGCCGACCAGTGGAAGGAATTTATCTACTGCGAATCGATGCCTGCTGACGTCTTGGCCTGCAAGGGCAGTAAACGCACCGGTGGCCGCAGCTCCAACACGCGCGGCGAGGACAACGTCATCTCCAACGGCTCGGTCATCGCCGTCAACGACGGACAGGGTATGCTCGTGGTGCAAAACGGCAAGATCATCGAGGTCGCGCTGGAGCCCGGTGAGTTCGTCTTCGATACCGGCAGCGAGCCGAGCGTCTTTAGCGGCAACCTGGGCGATTCCATCAAGGAGACCTTCGCCAATATCGGCAGCCGCTTTACCTTTGGCGGCGACGCGGGCAAGGACCAGCGTGTCTACTTCATCAACACCAAGGAGATCATCGGCAACAAGTACGGCACCGCCTCGCCCGTGCCCTTCCGCGTGGTCGATAACAACATTGGCCTGGACGTCGACATCTCCGTGCGCTGCAACGGCGAGTATTCGTACCGCATCACCAACCCGCTGCTGTTCTACACCAACGTATGCGGCAACGTGACCGATAGTTACACGCGCGACAAGATCGACAGCCAGCTTAAGTCCGAGCTGCTCACCGCCCTGCAGCCCGCCTTTGCCAAGATCTCGGAGATGGGCATCCGCTACAGCGCCATCCCCGGCCACACCACCGAGCTCGCCCGCGCGCTCAACGAGGTCCTCTCTGCCGACTGGCGTGACCTGCGCGGCGTCGAGATCGTGAGCTTTGGCGTCAACTCCATCGCCGCCTCGCAAGAAGACGAGCAGATGATCAAGGACCTGCAGAAGGCCGCGGTTATGCGCGATCCCACCATGGCGGCAGCCAACATC
>URTL01000135.1 GCA_900550785.1 uncultured Collinsella sp.
AAGTCGCCATCGTCGGTCCGACCGGCGCCGGCAAAACCACCATGGTCAACCTGCTGATGCGCTTCTACGAGATCTCCGGCGGCTCCATCTCCATCGACGGCATCGACACCACTTCCGTGCCGCGCTGGAACGTACACGACCAGTTCTCCATGGTCCTGCAGGATACATGGGTGTTCCGTGGCACCGTGCGCGAAAACATCGCCTACTCCAAGCCCGGCGTCACCGACGAGCAGATCGTCTCCGCATGCAAGGCCGTCGGACTCGACCACTTCGTGCGCTCTCTGCCGCAGGGCTACGACACCGTGCTTGACGACAACACCTCGCTCTCCCAAGGACAGCGCCAGCTGCTCACCATCGCCCGCGCCATGGTGCAGGACGCTCCGATCCTCATCCTTGACGAAGCCACCTCCTCCGTCGACACCCGCACCGAAGAACTCATCCAAAAGGCCATGGATGCGTTGACCGTGGGGCGCACGAGCTTCGTCATCGCGCACCGCCTCTCCACCATCCGCGACGCCGACATGATTCTCGTCATGAACCACGGCGACGTGATCGAGCGCGGTACCCACGAGGAACTGCTCGCGGCGGGAGGGTTTTACGCCGACCTCTACAACAGCCAATTCACACTCACCGATTGATGGGGCGCCCGTTGCGCTCGCTGGATTGATGAGGCTGACAGCCCGGTGAACTTACGCATGGCAGTGCGCCGTGCGTGGGCTCGCCGGGCTGTTTGCTATGTAGGCGAGTGATGGGCGGAGAATTTCCTATATATGGTGCGCGACGGGTTCGGGGACTGTGGTTTGCGTCCCTATGTGCGCACGGTCGTCGTTCCGGCGCGCACTTAAGCACGCAAAAGGGTGCGGACAGGCCCGATATGTGTGGTGTTCGTTCAGTGGATTGCCGTGAAGTGATGCGTGTGTCGGCAAGGCGTACCGAAGGAAGCGGTACGAGGGTACCGCGACTGAGGAACAACGCAGCCGACACTCCATCACTCCTCGGCAACGAGGTCGAGATATGAATCGTTCCACAGATCCTCGTCCCCGTCGGGCATCAGCAGGACGCGTTCGGGGTTCAGGGCCTGGACTGCGCCCTCGTCGTGGGTGACGAGGACGATGGCGCCTTCGTATTTGGCGATGGCCTTGAGGATTTCGTCGCGGGAGGCGGGGTCGAGGTTGTTGGTGGGCTCGTCGAGGAGGAGGACGTTGGCGCGGGAGGTGACGAGCGTGGCGAGGGCGAGACGGGTCTTTTCGCCGCCGGAGAGGACGCGCACCTGCTTTTCGATGGAATCATTGTCGCTAAACAGGAAGGCGCCCAGCAGGCTGCGCTGCTGCGGCACGGTCCACTTGGGCGTGACGGTGTCAATTTCTTGTAGGACGGTATTGGACTCGGTCATGCCCTCGAGTGCGTGCTGGGCGTAGTAGGCTACGCCCACGTTTGTGCCCAGATCACGCGTGCCGGTAGTTGGCGGCTCCAGACCGGCGAGGATCTTCATGAGGGTAGACTTGCCGGCGCCGTTGGGGCCGACGAGCGCCACATGCTCGCCGCGGTAGAGCTTGAGGTCGATGTCACTGTAGATGTGCTTGTCGCCGTATGACTTGGATACACCCTCGAGGCCCACGACCATGTCGCCCGAGCGCGGCGGATCGGGGAACTTAAAGTCGATGTGTTTGTGGCCCTCGGGCAGGATGACGAGCTCCTTTTTGATCTGCTCGATTTTGCGGATGCGCTCCTGGGCCTGGGCTGCCTTGGTGGGCTTGTAGCGGAACTTGTCGACGAAGACCTGCATGTGGGCGATGTCACGCTCCTGGGCAGCGCGCTTGGCGCGCATCTGCTCCAGGTTGTCCTCGCGCTGCTTGAGGTAGCTGCTGTAGTTGCCGGTGTAAGTGGTTACGCGACGGTTTTCGAGTGCGGCGACGTGGTCGACGCAGGCGTCCATGAAGGCGCGGTCGTGGCTGACGATGAGGACGGCGCCGTCGTAGTTGGCGATAAAGCCGCGCAGCCACTGGACGCTTTCGAGGTCCAGGTGGTTGGTGGGCTCGTCCAGAAGCAGCAGGTCGGGGTGGCGCAGGAAGAGCTTGGCGAGCGCGATGCGCATCTGCCAGCCGCCCGAAAACTCGGAGCACGGGCGCTCAAAGTCGGTGACCTTAAAGCCCAGGCCGGATAGGATTTTGCGGGCGTTGCTCTCGAGCTCGTAGCCGCCCAGGTGCTCAAAGCGGTCCTGGACTTGGCCGTACTCGTTGAGGAGCGCGTCGACGTCCTTCCCCTGTTCGGAGAGCTCGGTGATCTGGGCCTGCAGCTCGTTGGCGCGCTCGCCCATGCGGCGGATTTCCTTGGCGGCGGCCATGACCTCGGCGAGGATGGTGGTGTCCTTTTGCTCCAGGTTGGTTTCCTGCTCGAGGTAGCCCACCTGGCAGTCCTTTGCGTACTGGACCTGGCCGGCGTCCGGGCTGTCGATGCCCATGATGATCTTGAGCATGGTGGTTTTGCCGGCGCCGTTGGGTCCCACGAGCGCAAAGCGCTCGCCGGGGTTGATCTGGAAGGACGCGCCGCTAAAGAGGACGCGCGCGCCGAAGCTTTTTTCGATCTTGTCGACCAGGAGGATCATGGTGCCGCCTTTGACCTTGTGTGCCTATATGAAAAAAGGCCCCAACTTGCGTTGGAGCCTCATTCAATGCTCGGGTGGAGACGAGGGGGATCGAACCCCTGACCTCTTGACTGCCAGTCAAGCGCTCTCCCAGCTGAGCTACGCCCCCGTGCGAAGAAGTACTATACGGGAACTCGGACGGCGATGCAAGGACAATTTTGGAAAAACTTTCCGGCATCGCGGGCAGCCGACCGAGGGCGCCCGGAAGTGAGCAGGGCACCCGTCTAACGACCGATTTCCAGCCAGTTGCATAGTACGTTGGCTCGTAACTCCATTTCCGTTGCCTTTTGCGCCTTAGTTTTGCACCTATAGCGCAATTCCAAGCGCGAGCAAAGACTTCGCACGATCGCATCAAGCTGCTCGGCATCGTTAAGCATGTCGTGCGTAACTAGGAAGACGTCATACCCCATACTTTGCAGCGCCGTCATGCGTTTGGCATCGTGGTCGAGCACGGCGCCTGATCCGTGGATAACCTCTCCCTGAATCTCCACGATGCCTGCCTTCATTATGGTTGGATTCACGATCACGATATCCCCGTAGCAGACTTTTTGCCCTGCAATGCTCTGCGCCGACGCGGTAAGCGGCGTAAGGTCGTTAACATAAACGTTTCGAAAGCCGGCACCGCCGCGAGAGCGAGGAAGCGATAGCAATAAAATTCCTGCAACTTCAAGCGGAGAAGCTGCTATACCTGTCACCAGCTGCGCTGCGTTGTAAAACTTCGTACCCCACTTTCGTCTTTTCATCTTACTGGCATACTCATGAAGCTCGTGTAATTCGATGAGCGGCTTCCTCATCCAGAGCGAAGTGCCCTTTAGCCTTGTGGCCTCCTTCGTTTTCTTTTGTCCGTTGGGCCCCTTCGTATTTACCTGTTCTTTGACTTTTATGCGCGCATAAACGCGTTTCCATTGTGGTTCGTCTTGGCTTTCATCGAGGTCAAAGATGGATTCGGTGGTTGCATTCTCGGCGGCGTCATTGGCTGTGTCTAGTTCCGCCTCTGCTGCTGCGGTGGGCTCAAAGACTGAGAACCATCCGCAAAATTCGTACATGGCAAGGACAAGATCGGTTGGAGATACAAAACGCGCCATGGTAAATAGCGTCGCAAGTGGATTGGTAACCCTAAAGCTCATCGCGGTTTCCAGCGTGCTATCCACCCCCGAAGTATCATCACAGTGGATTGTTGTCCGTAATCCCGAATGGTAGTTAACGCCACCGGGCACTGTTGTGGTAATAATCGGAGTTTTAAGGACGTCGACTACAAAGGGCGATTGAGATAGAGCTCGCCAGCCGTCTTCTGGGCTTGGCAGTCTTGGGTAGAGGTCACGCACCTGCGGTGGGCAGCGCCAGTAGCGGAATGCGGTGTTTGCGCAGACGATCTCATCCATGTGGTCTCCCCTAGTTTCGACCGTAGACCGTGCGGATTGCGGGCATGGCCGATTATCTACCGGGGCATCATGCGGGTAAGTACTGGAAGCTGACCAAATGCTGACCAAATATTGGATGGGATGTGTTGAAAGGTTGATCGAGCCATGAATGTGCTGGTACAAGCTGTGCGCCAGTGGTCTCTGTCTCCACAATTGCACATAGATAACGCACGGAATTCAAAGAATGAACGCAGACGCATTTTGCAAAACGCGCAATGACGACACCTAAGGTGAACTGCGTAACATATAACGCCTTAGGTAACTTCGCTTCGATTTTGGTGTCAAAAAGAAAAAGGTCAGAGGCTTAACACCTCTGACCTGTGCTTTAGATGGTGGGCGATACAAGATTCGAACTTGTGACCCCATCCGTGTGAAGGATATGCTCTACCCCTGAGCCAATCGCCCGTCGCCTTTCGGCAAAAGAGATACTAACATAGCCGTGCGCGGTTTACCAAGAACTTTTTGCCCTCGATTGTAAATTCCTGGGCGTCGGCCGCACCATGGCAAGCGCCGTAACCAGCAAACCCGCAGCTCAACCACCCTTTACCGCTTGATCCACGAGGTCTCAGGGCGGCAGATAAGTCGCGCGTTGTTGTAGGCCATGTCGAGCGTGAGGCAGGTGCGCGCGGCGTAGAAGCCGTCTTCGCGCTGGATGGTCAGCGCCAGTTCGGGCTTGTCGCCGGTCAGGCACAGCGGCAGCAGCAGCT
>URTL01000136.1 GCA_900550785.1 uncultured Collinsella sp.
GTAGCCAGCCGAGCCCCACAGGTTGGTGCCGTAGCTCAACGCGCGTACGGACGCGGCCAGGGCGCGCAGCTCGTCCTCGGAAGGCTGCTCGCTCACCAGGCCGCACGCCTCGCCCTGCAGCAGGGTCGCACGCAGCGGGCGGGCACCCACAGTGACATGCCAGTTGTTGTCCCACCAGGCGGCGGTAACGTTTAAGGAGGGGAAGTCAGTCGCGGCCTTGCGCACGGCCTCATAGCTTGCGCGGTAATCGTGCTTAACGACCACCACATGCTCGATCACGTCGCGCACGTAACCCATGTCCACGAACTCCGCGAGCGGCACGCGGCCGGCGCCCGTCAGCTCAACATACGAATCGAGCGCCAAAAATGCCGAGAGCACGTCCGAAAAACCAAAGCGACCGTAAATGCTGCCGCCCACCGTGGCGGTGTTGCGCAGCTGCACGCCCACGATGTCGTGGACGGCGAACTCAAAGACATTGTTGACAAGCGCGTTGAGCCCGGCATGACGCTCGAGCTGGCGCAGGGTGCACATGGCACCGATGCGAAACTCGGTCTCGGTCTCCTCGATCTGATCGAGTCCACAGGCCGAAAGGTCAATCGCCGTTGCCACACGACGCGAACCCAGGCGCATCCAGATACCGCCGCCCACAATCTTGTTGTTGCGGTTCTTCTGTAAGAGCTCATAGGCTTCGGCCGCGTTTCCAACACGGACGTAGGTACCGAACTTGAGCACGTTCTCCCCCATCTCTCCACTTGTCCAGTACCTTTAAGTGTACCAAACGAGGGGGCACAGCTCGTGTCGGGACAAAATGAACCGTTTTCCTCCGTCGCATGCGAATCAAAAAAGGCTCCCAGCCAAGATGACTGGGAGCCTTCTGCGATGCTATATCGAGCGAAGATTTAGCAGACGCCCTGGGCGAGCATGGCATCGGCGACCTTCAGGAAGCCGGCGATGTTGGCACCCATGACGAAGTTGCCCTCCTCGCCGTACTCCTTGGCAGTGTCGTCCACGTTGTGGAACATGCCGCGCATGAGCTGCTCGAGCTTGCCGTCGACCTCCTCGAAGGTCCAGGACAGGTGCTCGGCGTTCTGGCTCATCTCCAGGCCGGACACGAGCACGCCGCCGGCGTTGGCAGCCTTACCGGGCATAAAGGCGACGCCGTTCTCCTGGAAGTAGGTCGTGGCCTCGATGGTCGTGGGCATGTTCGCGCCCTCGCCGACCACCTTGCAGCCGTTGGCGACGAGCGCCTGGGCGTCCTCGAGCAGCAGCGTGTTCTCGCGAGCGCAGGGCAGCGCGATGTCGCAGGGCAGCTGCCACACGCCGCGGCCGTCGCCCTCGTGCCACGTGGCATTGGGCTTCTCGTCGACGTACATAGCGAGCGTAACGCCCTTGTCGTGGCCGGAGCGCTTCTTGTTGTAGACGTGCTCGAGCACGGTGTAGTCGATGCCGTCGGGATCCTCGACCCAGCCATGGGTGTCGGAGCAGGCCAGCACCTTGCCGCCGAGCTGGGAGACCTTCTGGACCGCGTAGATGGCGACGTTACCGGAGCCGTGAACGACGACGTTCTTGCCCTCGAAGGAGTCGCCGCGGCTCTTGAGGTACTCGTCCACAAAGTAGGCCAGGCCGTAGCCGGTGGCCTCGGTACGGGCGAGCGAGCCGCCAAAGGAGAGGCCCTTGCCGGTAAGGACGCCGGTCCACTCGTTGGTCAGGCGCTTGTACTGACCGAACAGGTAAGCAACCTCGCGGCCGCCAACGCCCAGGTCGCCGGCGGGAACGTCGGTGTTGGGGCCAATGTGGCGATAGAGCTCGGTCATGAAGGACTGGCAGAAGTGCATGATCTCGTTGTTGGACTTGCCCTTGGGGTCAAAGTCGGAACCGCCCTTGCCGCCGCCCATGGGAAGGGTGGTCAGGCTGTTCTTGAGGATCTGCTCCAGGCCCAGGAACTTGAGCATGCCCAGGGTGACCGTCGGGTTAAAGCGCAGGCCGCCCTTGTAGGGTCCAATGGCAGAGTTGAACTCGACGCGGTAGCCGCGGTTGACCTGGACCTTACCCTGGTCGTCGACCCAGGGAACACGGAACATAACGATGCGCTCGGGCTCGACGAGGCGCTCAAGCAGGGCGGCCTCCTCGTACTCGGGATGGGCGTCGAGCGCCGGCTGGATGGTGCCGAGGATCTCGGTCGCGGCCTGGATGAACTCAGGCTGCTCGGGATAGCGGGCCTTGAGCTCGTCGAGAACTTTCTGCGTGTAGCTCATGCTTCCTCCAATTGATGGAAAAGAAAAGTGTCGTTCGAGGCGCCCCATGCGCCGCGAGCTTTATCGAGTATGGATAATATCGCACTGTTGCAGCAAAGTTTCGCATAAGCTGACGAGCAGATGTTTCGTTTTGATTACGATGCAGGTAGATGCGTTTTTGAGCGCCCGACGCACAAATCGCGTGTTTCAAACCTGTTTCGTCCATATGGTCCATACCACCACATTGGGGACAGGCACCTTTGTGGTGGTTTTGACTCGTAATGCCACAAGAAGGCCATTCAAGCAACGAAACCACCACAAAGGCGCCTGTCCCCAATGTGGTGGTGCTGGCGGTTAGAGGACGAGCTGATGGTAGTCGGCGGGGGTTATGCGGCCTTCGGTGGCAGCGCGGAAGGCGGCAAGCGCATCGCCCGAGAACGGCATGGCCCAGCACAGACCGCAACCTGCGGTAATGGAGCCCGGCAGCGGCATGATGCGCCCGGGCACACCGGCGGCAAGACACAGCTGTTCGCATTCCATCACATCGAAGGTGCTGTCGAACGACACGATAATCTTGTGCTCGTGGTCGAGGGCCTCACCGGACGGGCCTTCGCGGTGCGACTCGCGATACGCAGCCGCCGCTGCCTCTTCCTCGGCCGTATGTCCACAGCCGCCACAGCCGCAGGTGCAAGGCTCGGACCCATCGCAGGTGCAAGGTTCCCCGGTATCGGGGCAAATATCGTGAGACATGGCAACTCCAATCGTCTAGGCGAGTAACTCGGCCGCCGCAAACTCCTCGGGCGTATTGACGTTCTCGAAGCAGAGCGTCGAGCCCGCGGCCTTAACGATTTGCGGCTCATCCATATAACCAGCCTGAACGCGATTGATCAGGCAGCGAATGCGCTGGCGGTCGCAGGCGAGCAGCTCTTGGGCAACCGGCGCACACGCGCCACGGCGCCAGACGGCGCAAAGCGGCTCAATCCCCCGCTCCTCACGCGGCACGCACACGTCGAGCGCCTCGGCCTCGACACGATCGGCAAGCGCGCCGATGAGTTCCGGCGAGACAAACGGCATATCGCAGGCGACGATCGCCACGAGCGGCAATCGAGCCGCGGCCAGCGAGCTCGCGATGCCGCGCATGGCGCCCGCCGACCCTTCAAGGTCGGCCACCACACGCGGCACCAGGCCGCCAAACGTGCGCTCCTCAAGGTAGGCAAGCTCGCTGGGACGCGAAGTCGTCACAACCAACTCACCGGCAACTGGCGCCAACCGACCCAGCACGCGCTCGATGAGCGGCTCGCCGCAAAACGCCATGCGCGCCTTATCGCAGCCCATGCGCGAGGACAGCCCGCCCGCCTGGACGACACAAGAAAGATCGGTACGTCTTACGGTAGTCATACGGCAAAACACCTCCATCGGCATGCTCGAAACCCGGTGCACGATGCTAACTACAGCCGCCGAAATAGCGGCGCTACGAAAAACTCGTGCAAATACAAAACAGCGCCTTTGCGGCACGCAGCAAGACCGCGAGCACAAAAGCGCTGGTAGCGTGTGGCGGGAACGTATGTGAATCGAACACATCCAAGACGTTTTGCACGCCTCGCAACGGTTTTGAGGACCGCGGAGCCCACCGGAGCCCATCCGTTCCCAAGTGCGGCGGTATTTTACCAAACCGAAACGGCTCCATCCCAAAAAGACGAACAAGAAGTTGCGGTGGAATAGTTCCTGTATTTGCTGCCAAAGCCTCCAAATAGGAACTATTTCACCGCAACTGAGGAGGTGGGGCGGGGCGGCCGATCTAGCGCAGGGAGCGCAGGCCGCCGGCCTCCTTGTCGAGCACCGTGAAGCGCACGGCATCCAGGTGCTCCAAGATGCTGATGGCACGTTTGCGCGACACACCCAGGGCCTCGCGCAGTACGCTCGTGGTGGCAGCGCCCCCGGCAGCCTCGATAGCGGCAGCGACAAGCTCGCGCGCATGCGACTCCACGGTGGCGGACAAGGCAACGTCACGCTCGACCTTCACGATGGAACGGTTGAGCGAAAGCTCGCGCAGGGCACGCGTCATGGTGTCGCGATCGAGCTGCAACTGCTCGCCAACCTCAGGCAGCGTCGGCGCATCGAGGCCGGCTTCATCCAGCAAGGCAACGATACGTTCGCAGGCCTCGCGCACCACACGCGCCGCGGCGGCAGCGGAGTGCGGGGCGAACACCTCGGCGCCCTCGGCAGCGCATACGCCACGCGCGCAGCCCTCGGAAATCAGGGCTGCGGCAACCGTATCGTCAGCGGCAGGCCACGCAGCATGGGCAACGGCGCCGGGCGTAAAGCCCGTCTCCTTGGGAGCCGCCGCATGCATGGCTGACAGGGTCGCCGCCAGGGCATCCATCGCGGCGTCGAGCACCGCGGCATTCACATACAGCGCACCGCCCGAGCCGGCAAGCTCGCACACAGCACCTCGCGCCACCAACTCGTTCAGCGCGGCATCGGCCCCACCGGAAACAAGATCTAGCGCCGCGGCCAC
>URTL01000137.1 GCA_900550785.1 uncultured Collinsella sp.
AACAAATCCAAGTTAGACCATTTCAAATGGTTCGATGTCTGCCCGGATGCGACACAACTGGTGTGTCCATCCTCGCAGTATCCGGTTCTCAAGGTGCACGCTTTGCGGCTCATCCGGTTCCACCGGGCCGCGCGGCAAGGAGATATATTGCCAGACCGGAGGGGCCCCGGGGGCGGGAATCTGGGCGCACACATTTCCTACACAACTATGCCTCTGACTGACGTTTGCCAGTCGTTTGCTACCGCTCGCCGAGCACATCTTTATATAGAGTGGCCCCTTGGCTAGAGCCGATATGCGCCCCTAGCCAAAGCGCAGCCGGCATCTAGCAGCTCATCGCGCTCCTCCACCGAAAAGCCCTCGGCGTACACGCGCACCACCGGTTCGGTCCCGCTGGGACGGATCAGCAGCCAGGTGTCATCCTCAAATGCCAGACGTAAGCCGTCCATATGGCTTACGCTCTGCGGCGCCTTGCCGCATATCGACTTGGGATTCACGCCGGGAAGCAGCGTGCGCAACGTCTCGGCATCCTCGGCCTCAAGACGCAAATCTCGACGTCCGTAACTCGTCTTGCCAAAGCTCGCCTCGAGCTGATCGATAAGCACGCCCAAGGGCGCGCCGGTCTTGGCCATGAGCTCGCACAAAATCAGGCAGGCAAGGATGCCGTCGCGCTCGGGCATGTGCGCGGCGATACCGATACCGCCGGCCTCTTCACCGCCCACGAGAACGCCGCCCTTCTTCATCTCGGCGGCTATATATTTAAAACCGACGGGCTTGATGACCACGCGGCAGCCGAGCGTCTCGGCAATGCGACGCACAAGCGTGGAGCATGAAAGGTTGACGACGACGCGTCCCTTCAGATTGCGATACTGGACCAAATCGCCCAAAACGAGTGCCATGATCTGATGTGGATGTATATATCTGCCGCGCTCATCAACCGCGCCGATACGATCGGCGTCGCCATCAGTCACCAGACCGGCGCACGCCCCGTCTTCGACAACTGCGCGCTCACAAGCATCCACCCACGGCTCGACCGGGTCGGGGCAGATATCTCCCCTATCGGTCGTCTCGTCGGCGTGAATCTCATGGACTTCGACGCCAAGCTCTCGAAGCAAGTCGGCAAGATATCCCTGCGCAGCTCCGCCCATGGGGTCAACCACCACACGCATATGCGCGGCGCGAATGGCATCCGCGTCGACAAACGATGCCACCGCTCGCATATAGTCGGGAATGATATCTGCCGTGCGGTATTGCCCCTCAAGCCCCAGCGGCTCGGCGGCCATCGTCTCCTCGAGCTCTTCGATGACATCCTGGTTGGCCGTCGAGCCATCACCCATCCGCAGCTTGAGGCATAGATAGCCCTGCGGATGATGTGAGCCCGTCACCATAAGCGCGCCGCATGCCTCGCCGTCATACGCAGCCGCCCACGTAAGAGCGGGAGTCGGCACCGGTCGAGACACGAGCACGGCATCGAGCCCGTGGGCGGCAATCACGCCCGCCGCGAGCTCGGCGAACTCGCGCGCTTGCGGCCGAGTGTCAAATCCTACATATACCGTTTTACCGGGATTCGTCTTTTGCCATAGCCTGCCGATAGCATCAGTGACACGAGCGACGTTGTTGATAGTAAAGTCTCCGTCGACGCGAGCTCGCCAACCGTCAGTTCCAAAGTGAATTATCGCGCACACGCGCAGACACCTCGCAGTGTTTGGATCATGGTACGCATTAGGTATACCCGCAACGGGCATCCGGCAAGCCGCCGGCACGCTCGTTCACCGTTTAGGCAAAAGCGTCGAGGTGCGCACCGACAACAAAAAAACCGCCCCAGCGGGGGCGGTGATTCGATACTCCCATTTTCGGGTTCTATATATTGAGCGCATCTGCCATAGCGGCTGCCGTAGTGATTGCCGTGGTTCCACAACAACTGCCCACCATTGCGGCGCCGGCATGTCTCCATTCGATGCATGCGCGCGCGAAAGCTTCGGGTTCTCGTGCCATACGGGGCCATCCTGAGTCTGGACCGGATCGCCCACGTTGGGACGCACCGTGACGGGAGCAGTCGCCGATGCAACCATCCTGGGCACCGCCACGTTCGCGGCCGCAAGCGAACAGCAATTAACACCAACCGAGTTTGCGCCGTGTTTTTCGGCGTACAAAACGGCTGCCTCGATGTTGAGGCCATCGCCCAACAGGTCGCCTTTATCGTCAACGACAAAACTCACCAGGACAGGCATACCGTCGGCGGCATCTCGGGCGCCGGCAAGCATGGGCTGCAAATTACGGATAGACGTGACCGTCTCGATCAGCAGACCGTCAACACCAGCATTGAGCAAGGCGTGCGCTTGTTCGCGCGCAATGCCTCGGATTTCACGGTACTCGGTAGAGTCCTCGGCAAACCACTCAATACAAATCGGGCCCATCGAGCCCAGCAGCAGCTGTGGGTGCGCCTGGCGAGCATCGTCGACGGCCCCGCGATTGACCTCCGCCACGGACGGCGCAATCTGGTCGTGCTTGAGGGCATAGCTTGATGCCTGAAAGGTGTTGGTAATGAGCACCTGCGCGCCGGCGGCGACATACAAGCGATGGATACGAGAAACGGCCTGCGGCTCTGCCAGATTCCAAAACGCCGGTGGAATGTCGGCGGCATCGTACTCACTCAACAGAACACTGCCCATGGGGCCCTGCGCCAACAAGGTCTCGCTCGACAAGCGGCGCGTAAGTTCCTCGGCACCAAAGCGGTTGTAATAACTCGTATCCATATATATCCCGCTATTCCTCGACGCTGATTCCCTGCTTTTCGAGATAGGCGAGCCAGCGGTTCATCGTGTCCTCGGATAGAGCATGCTCCATCATGCAGGCCTCGGAATCGGCTCGCTCAAATTCGACACCGAGCTCCTGAACCAAAAACGTGCGGACCAGACGATGGCGATACCAGATAGCCGAGCCGACCTCGCGCCCACGGTCAGTCAGGATAACTTTGCCGTAGTGAGACTGTTCGACAAGTTCAGATGCCTTGAGAGCCGAAACCGCCTTGTTGACCGATGCCTTCGAGACGCCAAGGCGCTGTGCGATATCGACCGACCGCACGCCGCCGGTCTCCCCATCTTCGCTTTCGATGCGAACCATGCACTCCAAGTAGTCTTCGTTCGCCACCGTTAGGTGTAGCTCGCGCGAGCTATTTGTCGTATCCATGAACATCCGTCCCTTCTGCACTCAATGGCTGATTCTACCCCATCCAAGCGTCGCGGTATGCCGCGGCATACCGTGCTAGAGTTCTTGTTGCACACGACGACCAAGATTGGAGCGATCTTTATGGAAAACACCACCACGGACCCCGACGTCCTCGAGCGTTTTTTGCGCTATGTCCAGATCAACACGCAGTCCGAGGATGCTAACTGCGACCAGGTGCCGTCGAGCACCGTACAGTTCGACCTTGCCAACGTGCTTACCGAAGAACTGCGCGAGCTGGGTGCAACCGATGCCCATGTAACCGAAAACGCCTATGTCTGCGCGCACATTCCCGCTAGCGCCGGTTCCGAGAATAAGCCCGCCCTGGGCCTGATCGCGCACCTCGATACCACCGAGGTCGCGCCGGGCGCCGGCGTAGCGCCGCACATCGTGCACTACGAGGGCGGCGATCTGGTTTGCGGCATCGTCGACGGCAAGCCCGTGTCCATGAGCACCGCCAAACTTCCTGCCCTCAACAACCTGGTGGGTGAGGACCTTGTCTGCACCGACGGAACTACGCTGCTGGGCGCCGACGACAAGGCGGGTGTCGCCGAAATCATGGCGCTTGTCGCACGCATCGCGCAGGATCCCTCCCTGCCCCATCCCGCGCTCGGCATTTGCTTCTGCCCGGACGAGGAAATCGGTCACGGTGCCGAGCTGTTGGATATCGAGGCCTTCGACTGCAAGTACGCTTACACGGTCGACGGCGGTCCGGTTGGCGAGCTTGAGTGGGAGTGCTTCAACGCCGCCGAGGCAACCGTTCGCTTTGAGGGCCAGTCCATTCACCCCGGCGACGCCAAGGGGCGCATGGTCAACGCGGGCAACCTGTTCTGCGACTTCAACGCCCTGCTCCCCTACGAGCAACGCCCGGAATACACCGAGGGCTACGAGGGCTTCTATCACCTTGAGGGCGTCTCGGCAACGGTCGACCATGCCACGGCGCGCTATATCGTCCGTGATCACGATGCCGCCAAGTTCCAGCAAAAACTCGAGCTGATGAATGCCGCCGCCGCACTGCTCAACCAGCGACTGGGCGAGGAGCGCGTAACGGTCGAGATTAAGCAGCAGTATCGAAATATGGCCGAGATCGTTCGTGACTATCCCGAGCTTATTGATGTTGCCAAGGAAGCCTACCTTGCCTGCGGCGTTGAGCCCCAAGTACTGCCGATTCGCGGCGGCACCGACGGCGCACAGCTGTCGTTCCGCGGCCTGCCCTGCCCCAACCTCTCGACAGGCGGCTACTGTTACCACGGCGTCAACGAGTTTGTCCCGGTCAGCTCGCTCGTCAAGATGACCGACGTCCTGCAGGAGCTCGTCGCCCGTTTCGCATAAGACTGGCTGCATGAGCCCAAAAGACGAATCGCCCCGTCCTCAACCGAGAACGGGGCGATTTTTTGATGCAAGGGGTGTAGTCGGCATCGCTGGTTGAATCAACGTCAGCGAGCGACGTCCAGAGCGAACAAGTTGGCATGAAAAAGGCAAGGCATAGACC
>URTL01000138.1 GCA_900550785.1 uncultured Collinsella sp.
AGGGAGGCGGGGCTGTCCCTCCCGGAATCGTCCAAATAGGTGTTGCCAATCCAGCCCGGCACTTTCCTATCAGCCGTCGGGGGCGGCGCGCCCCGCGCCGGCAGCACCCAACGGGCCCTCTCGGGGGCAGGGACGTTCGGCCGTGCGCGGGCGCCCGGTCGGCGGCCCGTTCTGGGCGCGCCTCAATCGTAGCCCGAGACGGTCCCGGGCTGACAATTTCGACTGTAATGGACGTTCTTGTTTGACTGGTCGTTTAAGAACGTCCCCAATGACTAGGGGGTCTACCGACGCATTGGGGGTTTGCGCCTTCCATGCATGACAGCCGTCTCTTTTATGTTTCCTTTAGCCGTTGCTGCCTAGGATGGGGGTTAGTCGGTAGGAAGGGAGCGTCTATATGGACGACGCGAGCGAGCGTGCAATCGAAGAGGACATGCTCGATCAGTTCAATTACTTTGATGATGAGGATGAGGAGCTAATCGATCGTCGTGAGCCGGCATCGCTTGACTCATTTGATCTGGTCGATGAGGAGCCCGACGAGGACGAGGGCGAATTAACGGAGCCCCCACAGCCTTCGCGCCTTAACTCGCTGCTTTCGAGAGCCCCCATGCACCACGGCGTTCGTGCCGGCGCGCTCCATATGAAAACTGACTGGCACCAGATCGTGACGGCAGGCGATGAGCTTGCCGTCGATGCGCCGCTCACCGATAAATCATCCATCATCTGCCGCACCGGCATGCTTATGCTGGCAAGCGGAACGGGTGCCTGGCGCGTGCGCGATACCATGAATCGTGTTGCCGCCGTACTCGGTGTCACCATCCACGTTGACTTAAGTCTTCTGTCGTTTGAGTGCACCTGCATCGAAGATGGTCACTGCTTTAATGAGGTCGTCAGCTTGCCCACAACGGGCGTCAATACCCATCGCATTTGGATGATGGAGAGTTTCCTCAAGGAAATCGAGACCTATGGTCGTCGCTTCACGGTGCACGAGTATCACGAGATGCTCAAGACCGTTGAGAGTTCAAAACCTGATTACGCGCCTTGGCAACAGGGCCTTGCGGCGGCCTGCGCCTGTGGCGCCTTCGTTTTTTTGCTCGGCGGCGGCCCTATCGAGATGGCCTGCGCGTTCGTGGGCGCGGGTGTCGGCAACTTTGCCCGCTCCCATATTCTCAAGCAAGGCCTTGGTCAGTTCAGCGCGCTGACGACCGGCGTTGCGCTCGCTTGCGTTTCGTATCTGCTGGCATTGCTCGGCCTTGGCCAGGTCATACCGGGGGCAATGTCGCACCAAGAAGGCTATATCGGCGCCATGCTCTTTGTGATTCCCGGCTTTCCACTCATTACGGCAGGCCTCGACATCGCTAAGCTCGACATGCGAAGCGGTATCGAGCGCCTTTCATATGCCGTATCGATTATTGTGATGGCGACCCTCGTAGGTTGGATGGTTGCCGAGTGTGTTGGCCTGGCGCCGGACGACTTTGCCCCACTGGGCCTTTCGCCGCTTGCCCTTACGCTCCTGCGCGTGGTGATGAGCTTCGTTGGCGTATTCGGCTTCTCGGTGATGTTCAACAGCCCGGTAAAGATGGCCGCGGCAGCTGGGTTGATCGGCGCCGTGTCCAATACCCTGCGTCTGACCCTTGTCGATGCGCCGACGATGATTCCCTTCCTGGGCCTCAGCACGGGAATGCCTCCCGAGGCAGCAGCGTTTATCGGCGCGCTGGTATCGGGGCTGCTCGCAAGCTTGGCTGAAGTCAAGCTCACCTACCCGCGCATCGCCCTCACGGTGCCTTCGATTGTCATTATGGTGCCGGGCTTGTATCTGTATCGCTCGATGTATTACATGTGCACCTTCGACACGGTCAATATGCTCGGCTGGTTTGTGCGCGCAGTGCTCATCGTAGCGTTTCTGCCCGTTGGACTGGGTGTGGCGCGTACGCTCACCGACCCTCGCTGGCGCCACACCAGCTAATTGGTACAAGGGGGACAGGTTACTTTGCACCAAATGAGTTGCGGTGAAATAGGGACTGAATTGCTGCTTAAAGGGTCAAAACAGTCCGTATTCCACCGCAACTTATGGGGTCGGGGGATTATCGGTGCCCTGCATCTTCATAAACTCAACGCTTACGAAGCGCATGCGTTTCGTGCTAGGCTGGTTCCACCACATAAGTAGTCGCAGACGCGCGTACCACGGGCGGGCGAGATGAAGTTCCAACAGCTCCATCTTGCCCGCCCGTTTTTGTTGCGTGGCGCCGCGGTACAACACAGAGAGGAATCTGCCCTTTATGCCTATCAACAAACGAGAGAGCCTGCTGTTCACCTTTATCATGTGCTTTTGCATGGTGCTCTGGATGAGCATCTACAACGTTGCCCTGCAGCACGGGGCCATCAACGGCGAGGTCGTTGCCACTGCGTGGCTCGGCTTCCCCGTTGCCTACATTTTTGCCATGTGCTGCGACTGGTTCGTCGCCAGCCCGCTCGCCAAGGGTTTCGCCTTTAAGTACTTGGTCACGCCGGGCAAGAGCTCGCCACTTGCCATGACGCTCGCCGTCAGTTCCTGCATGGTCGTTCCCATGGTCATCATCATGTCGCTGTACGGTGCCTGTGAGGGTCTGACGCACATGCCCGGCGGCATCCTTGCGAACCTGTATTCCGTGCCCGCGATCTGGATGATCAACATCCCGCATAATTTTGTGATGGCGCTGCCGTGGAACCTTTTGGTAGCCGGTCCGATTTCCCGCTTCGTCTTCCGTCGCGCCTTCCCTGTGGGGACGGTTTTCGAGGAGGAGCATGCCGAGCTCTTGGAGCAGGCTATGGCTCCTGAGTGCGAGTAGCTCGCTTAGGGATCTGCTGAGCGCGGGCGACTTGCTTGGTTGGAGCCCTAAGCGTGGATAGCTCTCTCGGCGACATCGCGGGCGTGAGCGGTGCGCATGACCGGAGGGCCCGTGCTGCTCCGTTGCCCGACGTGCTAGCGCGCAGAACAATCTGTTGGTGCATTCGGCGGCTGCTGAAGCGTTTCGGCAGCCGCTTTTTATACGGAGTTTAAATACAACAGTCTGTTGTATTACGTAGAGTGGTATATCTCTAGCGGGAAAAATGCGAGAGACGGAGCATTATGGCGTTGCTAGTAGGACTGGACGTAGGGTCGACGACGACCAAAGTTTACGCGATGCACGAGGATATGACCGAGGCGTGGTGGGGATATCGCCGCCACGGGGCGTGTCAGACAGCGAGCGTGCGCGCCATGCTCGGCGAGCTCGCCGAGCGCTTTCCCCATGAGTCACTGCGCGTTGCGGTGACCGGCTCGGGTGCGCGCGATATCGCGACCGCGCTGGGCGCCTCGTACGTTCAGGAGGTGGTCGCCAACGCGCTCGCGATCAGCAGGTTCTATCCGCAGACGCGCTGCGCCATCGAGCTGGGCGGCCAAGACGCCAAGATGATTGTCTTCCGCACCAACGATAAGGGAGACATCGAGGTTGCCGACATGCGCATGAACGGCTCGTGCGCAGGCGGTACCGGTGCATTTATCGACGAGATGGCAAAGCTCATGGGGGTCGGCACCGAATCGGGCGAGTTCGAGCAGCTCGCAAGCCGGGGAACGACCGTCCACGAGGTCTCGGGCCGCTGCGGCGTGTACGCAAAGACCGATATCCAGCCGCTGCTCAACGAGGGCATTCCTACCACCGACCTGGCGCTTTCGGCGCTTCACGCGGTCGCCCGCCAAACGATCGGCGGTCTGGCCCAGGGTATCGACATCGAGCCGCCGGTAATCTTCGAGGGCGGTACGCTCGCCTACAACCCCACACTGGTCCGCGTGTTCCGGGAGCAACTGAATCTATCGGACGATCAGGTTATCGTCCCGCGCGATCCGCAGATCATGGTCGCGCGCGGTGCCGCCCTGTCGCTGACCGACATGTTCGCATCGTCTCAACCGATCGACCTTCCCGACGCTTTTGTCCGGCTGGATAAGCTCGAGACGGTCGCGCCCGCAAGCGGGGAGGGACGTCTTGCCCAGCCCTTTTTTGCCACACCTGCCGAGCAGGCGGATTTTACGGCACGCCATGGCAAAGAGACGCCGGCAAAGGGTCCGGATGCGTATGCGCCCGGAGAGACGGTGCGTGTGGCGCTCGGTATCGATTCGGGGAGCACGACGACCAAGTTCGCCCTGGTCGATGAGGCGGGTGAGCTTGTCGATTCGTTCTACGCGTCTAATAACGGCAGACCGCTCGACGTCGCCCAACAGGGTCTTGTCAGCTTGAAGAACCGCTGGGAGACAGCGGGAGTCACGCTTGCGATCGATGCCGTGGGCACCACGGGATACGGCGAGGAGCTTTTCGCGCGCGCGTTCCACGCCGACTACCATACGGTCGAGACGGTCGCGCACGCCCGCGCCGCGTGCGCATGCGTTCCCGATGCGACCTTCGTGCTCGACATCGGCGGACAGGATATGAAGGCCATCTGGCTCAACCACGGCGTGCTGACCGATATCGTCGTCAACGAGGCGTGCTCTGCGGGCTGCGGCTCGTTCCTCGAGGGTTTTGCCAAAAACCTCGGAATAGCCGTTGAGGATATCGCGACCGAGGCATTTTCGTCCAAAGCCCCCGCCGTTCTCGGCAGACG
>URTL01000139.1 GCA_900550785.1 uncultured Collinsella sp.
AGTCAGGACTGTCCGAGCAGGCGACTTCATATGCCGCCGCGCGGCCGGGGCGAACGTGGGTCCAAAATTGTCAAAAAAGCGGTCGGCGCGCAGGTGCGCCGACCGCCGATATATGGGGTCTGATATTTTCTACCAGCTAGTTCCTCTTACTCGTCGAGGAGATCTTCCGGCATGTCGTTGCCGTCGCCTAGATCGACAGGGGTTTCTTCGGGGGCGGAGCCGTTTTCTATGGCTTCGCCTTCGGGCCTCTCTTTGGCGGCTGTCATGCGAGCTACGGCGCAGATGCGGTCGTTGTCGTCGACGGTCATCATCTTGACGCCCTGGGTGGCTCGGCCGGTCTGGCTAATCTCATCGGTCTTGACGCGAATGACCGTCGCGCCTTCCGTCACGATGAACAGCTCGTGCTGCGGACCCACCGTCTTCATGGCCGCGAGGTTTCCCTTACGCTCGGTCATCTGGATGGTGTAGACGCCCTGACCGCCGCGGTTCTGCTCCGGATAGTCCGCGACCGGCGTGCGCTTGCCGTAGCCGCGCTCGGTGATGACAAACAGGTCGCCGTTGCCGTTGGTAACCTCCATACCCAAAACGCTCACGCCGTCCTTCATGCTAATACCGCGAACGCCGCTGGTGTCGCGTCCCGTGGCGCGAACCTGGTCCTCGGGGAACATGATCGCCTTGCCCGCAGTGGTGGCCAGGATGATCTTGTCGCCCTCGCGCACACGGCGCACGGCGAGCAGCGCGTCGTCGTCTCTCAGATTGATGGCGATCAGGCCATCACGGCGGCTGCGGTCGTAAGCGCTCATCACGGTCTTCTTGACCATGCCGCTCTTGGTGGCAAACATCAGGTACTCGTCGGCGGGGAACTCGCGGCAGCTGATGACGCTCGCGATCTTCTCGCCTTCCTCAAAGGGCAGCAGGTTGACGATCGCGGTGCCACGCGCCTGGCGCGTACCCACCGGCAGCTCGTGTACCTTCAGGCGGTAGACCTTGCCCTTGCTCGAGAAGAACAGCACGTACTCGTGCGTGGATGCGATAAACATCTCGTCGATGACGTCGTCCTCTTTAAGGTTGACGCCCGACACGCCCTTGCCGCCGCGCTTCTGGGCGCGGTAGGCAGCCACCGGGATGCGCTTCACGTAGCCGGTGTGGGTGATGGTCACGACCATGTCCTCGTCGGCGATGAGGTCCTCGACATCCAGATCCTTTTCGACATGGCTGATCTCGGTGCGGCGTTTGTCGCCGAACTTTTTCGAAATCTCACGCATCTCCTCCTTGATGACGCCCAGGATCTTCTCCTCATGCGCCAGCAGGTCCTCGTAGTAGGCAATGGCGCGGCGCAGACCGTCCAGCTCTTCCTGGATCTTGTCGCGCTCCAGGCCAGTCAGGCGGCGCAGCTTCATCTCGAGGATGGCCGTGGTCTGCTCGGGCGTAAAGCCAAAGCGCTCGATCAGGCGGCCGCTTGCCTCGGAGTCGGTCTGCGAGGAACGGATAATGCTGATGACCTCGTCGATATGGTCGAGAGCCATCAAGTAGCCCTCGAGGATATGGGCACGCGCCTGGGCCTTCTTAAGGTCAAAGCGAGTGCGGCGGGTGACGACGTCGACCTGGTGGTCGATGTAGTGCTGCAGCATCTCGCGCAGGCTCAGGCATTTGGGAACGCCATTGACGAGCGCCAAGTTGTTGGCGCCAAAAGTCGTCTGCAGCGAGGTGTACTTATACAGGTTGTTGAGCACGACCTGCGGAATGACGTCCTTCTTGAGCTCGATGACCAGACGGATGCCCTTTTGGTTGGACTCGTCGCGCATGTCCGAGATGCCCTCGATGCGCTTGTCGTTCACGAGCTGGGCGATCTTCTCCTGCAGGGTGCCCTTGTTGACCATGTAAGGGATCTCGGTAAAGACCAGGCGGCTGCGACCGGTCTTGGTGGATTCCACGTGAGCCTTGGCACGCACGGTAATGGAGCCGCGACCGGTCTCATAGCTCTGCCTAATGCCGGCGCTGCCCATGATGATGGCGCCGGTGGGGAAGTCCGGACCGGGCATGATCTGCATAAGCTCGTCGACGGTGGCGTCGGGATTGTCGATCAGGTAGCAGGTGGCCTCGATCGCCTCGGTGAGGTTATGCGGGGCGATATTGGTGGCCATGCCGACGGCGATGCCCTGACTACCGTTGACCAGCAGGTTGGGAAAGCGCGCGGGCAGCGCCACGGGCTCGGCGAGCGACTCGTCGTAGTTGGGCTGCCAGTCGACGGTATCCTTTTGCAGGTCGCGCAGCAGCTCCATGGCAGGCTTTGCCAGGCGGCTCTCGGTATAACGCATGGCCGCCGCGCCGTCGCCATCGATGTTGCCGAAGTTGCCGTGGCCATCGATGAGCGGTGTGCGCATGGAGAACCACTGCGCCAGACGAACCATGGCCTCGTAAACCGCGTTGTCACCGTGCGGATGGTACTTGCCGATAACTTCGCCGACCGTCCAGGCCGACTTCTTATGCGGGCGGTTGGGGTAGATGCCGCTCTCGTTCATGGCGTACAGGATGCGGCGGTGCACCGGCTTTAGGCCGTCGCGCACGTCCGGCAGGGCGCGCGCCGTGATGACCGACATCGAGTACTCGATGAACGACTGCTTCATCTCGCGGCCGAACTCCGAAATCTGGAGCTGACCGCCGTTGATATCCTCGCCGGCCGAGGCGCCGCGATCGACAGCGCCAAAGCTCTCCTCGAGCTCGGCGTCGTCATCCTCATCCTCTTCATCCTCGGCGTCGGGGTTATAGGAATTCGGATCGCCGTCCTCGCCCTGCTCAGCGCGGGCGAGCAGGCGCTTCAGATCATCGGGCATGCCGGCGTCGCCGGCCTCGTCCACACCCTCGTTGTTGTTGATATCGTCTGCCACGTTACCTCCTCTTAAGCGTCAAGGAATCGTGCATCATGTGCATGCTTCTCGATGTACTCGCGGCGATAGCCGACCTCGGAACCCATGAGCTCGCGCACGGCGCGGTCCGCCACCACGGCGTCCTCGATCGACACGCGCTGCAGGATACGGGTCTTGGGGTCCATCGTCGTCGAGGCAAGCTGCTTGGGGTCCATCTCGCCCAGGCCCTTGTAGCGCTGAACGGTATAGCCCTTGCGCTTCTTGGTGATCTTGCCGTCCTTGGCCTTGCCGTCCTCGTCGTTGTCGTCGGGGTTCAGGCCCAGGCTCTGAATGGTGTCGCGCAGAATCTCGTCTTCGGGCTGGCGGCCGTTGGGATACACGTAATGGATCTTGTTGCGTACCTTAATGCCAAAGATGGGCGGGCAGGCAACATAGACATAGCCGGCATCGATCAGCGGGCGCATGTACTTGTAGAAGAACGTCAGCAGCAGGATGCGGATATGCGCACCGTCAACGTCTGCATCGGTCATGATGATGATCTTGTGGTAGCGCGCCTTGCTGATATCGAAGTCGCCACCGTCGCCGGCGCTCGTCGTGACGCCGCAGCCGATCGCGGTGATCAGGGATTGGATGGTGTCGCTCGAGAACGCGCGGTGGTCACCCACGCGCTCGACGTTCAAAATCTTGCCGCGCAGGGGCAGAATCGCCTGGATGTCTCGGCGACGGCCGTCCTTGGCCGAACCGCCTGCCGAGTCGCCCTCTACGATAAAGAGCTCGGTCAGCTCGGCATCGCGTACCGAGCAGTCGGCGAGCTTGCCGGGCAGCGACGCCGTCTCGAGCAGGCTCTTGCGGCGGGTCGCCTCGCGCGCCTTGCGGGCGGCGTTGCGGGCCTTGCATGCCTGCTGGGCCTTCTTGACGATCTCGCGGGCGGGCTTGGGGTGCTCCTCCAGATAATCGGTCAGCCCATCGGTCACGATCTTGAGCGTGAGCGCGCGCATGTAGGAGCTGCCAAGCTTGGCCTTGGTCTGACCCTCAAACTGCGGATCGGGCAGCTTGACCGAGATGACGGCCGAAAGGCCCTCGCGCACGTCGTCACCGCTCAGGTTGGCGTCCTTCTCCTTGAGCAGGTTCTGCTTGCGGGCGTAATCGTTAATCACGCGGGTGAGGGCGGTGCGGAAGCCCTCGAGATGCATGCCGCCCTCGGGGGTGTAGATGTCGTTGGCAAACGACATGACGTTCTCGCCATAGCCGGCATTCCACTGCAGGGACACCTCGACCTCGCCCATCTTGGTCACGGGCGCATCCGGATCCGATTTACCCTCGATATAGATGGGCTCCTTAAAGGCCTCGGGGACGTCTTTGCCGTCGTTGAGGAACTTAACGAAGTCGATGATGCCGCCCTCGTAGCAGAACTCCTCCACGTGGGGAGTCGCCTCGCGCTCGTCGGTCAGCACAATCTTTAGATTCTTATTGAGGAACGCCGTCTCCTGCAGACGGTTGTGCAGCGTATCGAAATCGTAGACACAGGTCTCGAAGATCTCGTCGTCGGGCCAGAAGTTGACGGTGGTACCCGTCGAATCCGAGGTGCCCACGACCTCCATCTTCTTGACGGTCTTGCCGCGCG
>URTL01000140.1 GCA_900550785.1 uncultured Collinsella sp.
AGCGGCAAAAATGACCGCGACCGGCAACATCGACAGGATGCCCTGCGCCTGCATGGTGGCGTTGGCCATAAGTACCAAAAAGCCCACGGCCGAGATGGCCGAGCCAATCTGCGGGGCCAGGCCGGCGGCCGCCCCAATCGCGATGGCCGCGGCAATAAGTCCGGGAAGCGCCGCGACGCCAGCCGTCTGCATGATCAAAAAGCTAAAGGCACCACACGTTAGCGCCGAGATGGCGCGCATGGTGTAATCGCGTGCGTGGCTCCAGCGCGTGCCGGCCCAGCCGAGTGCGGGGTCGACCTCGATGGTGTCGTCCTCATAGGGTAGCGATTCGATATCGTCTGCCGCGCGCTCGTCATCCGACAGCTCGCCCACCATCTGCTCCAGGCTGCGACGGCCCTCGCGCACGCTGCCCAAGTCGTCGAGCAGCTGGTCGCAAAATGCCTCAATGCTGTTGGGGCGGTCTTGCGGCATGGGGGAGAGGGCGCTCATGAGCGCAGCCCCGGCTCCCGGGGGAAAGTGCGGGATGAGCTCGCTGGGATAGGTGGCACCGCCGATGATACGGCCGAGCGAGTCGCCGGGCGTGGCGGCCATAAAGGGAGCGCTGCCGCACAGGCCCTCGTAGATCACACAGGCGAGGGCAAAGACATCGGCGCGCTCGTCAACCGTGCCAGTTTCGATGTCGAGCTGCTCGGGTGGCATGTAGCCGATGGTGCCGCCGCGCGAGCCGCCAAAGCCGCCGGCAGACGACAGCCGCGCCATGCCAAAGTCGGTGAGCTTTACATTGCCCGAGTGGTCGATGAGCACGTTGGCGGGCTTAATGTCCAGGTGGAGCACGCCGTTGCTATGGGCGAAAGTGAGTGCCTGGCCCAGCGTGTCGGCAATTGCCGCGGCCTCGTCAAAGGTGAGCGAATGGCCGTCCACACGATGCAAAAACTCGGCTAGGGACATGCCGTCGACATACTCCATGACCAGGTAGGCATAGGCGGTATCGTGCGTAAAGTCGATAACCTGCACGATATTGGGATGTTGAAGCATGGCGGCGGTGTGTGCCTCGCGCAGGACATCCATGATGTCGCTGGCGGGCATGCCGGCACCGCTTGTGAGGGGGATACGCTTAATGGCGACGCGACGGCGCAGGTGCGTGTCGCGGCAAATCTCGATGGAGCCAAAACCGCCGGTTGCAAGCGTCTCGAGCGGCTGGAACCGCTTGAGCAGCTCGCGAGAGCTGGTGCCCTCCAAGGGAACGTCCGGCGAGAACCGGGCGGTATGTTGCGAGAAAAGCGGCATGGCCAACCCTCGTGCGTTTAAAGTTCGTTTGCGAGCGGCGGGCCAGGGTCAAGCCGTTCGCGGTGGCATAGATGCTGCTAGTTTAGCACGCTCGGGCGCATGGTGAAGGTAGCGGGGCGAGGTGGCCTATCTGACTTGGCCTTAGCGCTTCTTCTTGTTCTTCTTCTGCTTGCGCTGTTTGGCCTTTGCGTTCTTGGGCTCGCTTTCCTGCTTGGCCTTGGCAGCGGCCTTTTCGGCCTTCATCTTCTTGCGTTTGGTCTCGATGCGCAGCTTTTTGTTGATGCGCGCCTTGAGGAAGGAGCCAAACTGCTCGGCATCACCACGTACAAAGGTGTCCTTGGGGATCGTCACGCCCTGCTCGGCGAACATGGCCACAAAGATGCGCTCGCCGTCGAGCACGTGGTCGAGCTTCTCAAACGGGAAGAACTGCGACTTGCCGCTCTTGCCCCAGACCATCAGGCCGTCCTCGTTGGCGGCGACGCGGCGATAGCGGCCACCCATGGACTCGTCGGCCTCGACGGCTTCGATAAAGTCGCGCGCGAGCGTATGGTGCAGATTTTTGCTCCACCAGGCCAAAAAGGCGCCGAACACGATCAGCACGACGCCGAACTTGATCCAGCTGCCGCCGGCCACCAGCATGCCGATGCCGATGAGCGCGGCAATCGCGGCGGCGACGTACAGGGAGCCACGGCGCCTGGGCGAGGCAACCAAGCGGGCGAAATCGGTGACGAGGTCGTTTTCGTACTGATACTCGTTGAGGTACAGGATGCCGTCGTCGGCTGCGGCCTGCTTCTCGAGCGCGACCTCGACCTGGTCGGCTGCTTCGGAGGGAACGAGGTTGCTCTCTGCGTCTGCCATGCTCTTTGGACTCCTATCGCGGCGGGCTCGCCGTACGGGTTATTATGGATGCAGTATGCCGTGCGACCGCATGGCCGCCGCGGCAACAAGACTCAGTATACCCGGGGGAGCACCCATGGAATCGTTGTACCGAAAGTATCGCCCGCTCACCTTCGACTCCGTGGTGGGCCAGCAGCATATCGTCTCGACGCTCGAGCACGCCATCACCGAGGGGCGCCTGTCCCACGCGTACCTGTTTTGCGGTCCGCGCGGCACGGGCAAGACCACCATGGCGCGTATTCTTGCCAAGGCGCTGCTCTGCCGCAATGCCGAGGCGGCGCGCGCCGAGGGTGCGAGCGGCTGCATGCCCGACGGCACCTGTGAGGAATGCGAGCTCATCGCCGAGGGCAACCACCCAGACGTCTACGAGCTCGATGCCGCAAGCCGTACCGGCGTGGACAATGTGCGCGAGGAGATCATCAACTCCGTCAACTTTGCCCCGGTGCGCGGCAAGTACAAGATCTATATCATCGACGAGGTCCACATGCTCACGACGGCGGCGTTCAACGCGCTGCTCAAGACGCTCGAGGAGCCGCCGGCACACGTGATCTTTGTGCTGTGCACCACCGACCCGCAAAAGATTCTGGAGACCATCCTCTCGCGCTGCCAGCGCTTCGATTTCCACCGCATCGGTAACGAGGATATCGAGCATCGCCTGTCCTACGTGTGCGAGCAGGAGGGCTTCGATTACGACGACGAGGCGCTCGCCATCGTGGCGCGCCATGCCAAGGGCGGCATGCGCGACGCGCTTTCCACGCTGGAGCAGCTGAGCGTTTTTGGCAACGGAGCCGTGCATGCGGACGACGCCCGCTCGCTTTTAGGCGAGGTTTCGGACCAGGTCCTGGGCGAGTTTGCCCGCGCCATCGCCGAGCGTGATGTCGCCGAGCTATATGGACTGATCCGTGCGCAGGTCGAGGAAGGAAACGACCTGCTGGAGCTGACGCGCGACCTGGTGGCGCATGTGCGTGACGTGTACGTTGCCTGCGTTGCCGGTGCCCGTGCCGAGCTGTTTGAGGGCGGCTCCGAGCAGGCCGAGGCGCTTGCTGCCGAGGCCGCTGCCCGGAACAACGATACGGAAAACGGAAAGGATTGAAATTTCTCATGGCAAAACCCATTGCGCTTGCCGCCGATCATGGCGGTTTTGAACTGAAGGAAGCCGTCAAGGCTCACCTGGACGAGCTGGGGCTGGAGTATATCGACTTTGGCACCCACAGCACTGCCAGCGTGGATTACCCCGATATGGCGCTGCCTGCCTGTGACGCTGTGGTCAGCGGTCAGTGCGACAAAGCCCTGCTGTTCTGCGGCACCGGTGTCGGCATCAGCATGGCCGCCAACAAGGTCAAGGGCATCCGCGCCTGCTGCTGCTCCGACAGCTTCAGCTGCGAGTACACCCGCCGCCACAACGATGCCAACGCCCTGTGCATGGGCGGCCGTGTTGTCGGCCCCGGCCTTGCCTGCCAGCTGGTGGATCTGTTCCTGAACACCCCGTTTGAGGGCGGCCGCCACGAAAAGCGCATTGCAAAACTGATGGCAATCGAAACCCGATAAACATAAAAAGGAGCGTGTATTTATGACCCCTATGATCGTTGAGCATCCCCTGCTGCAGCACAAGCTGAGCATCCTGCGCAACAAGCAGACCGGTACCAAGGAGTTCCGTGATCTGGTCGGCGAGATCGCAACCCTGCTGTGCTACGAGGCCACCCGTGACCTGCCCATGGAGGAGGTCGAGATCGAGACCCCCATCACCATGGCAAAGACCAAGGTGCTGGCAGGCCGCAAGCTGGCTCTGGTGCCCATCCTGCGTGCAGGCATGGGTATGCTGGACGGCATGCTGACCCTGCTGCCCGCTGCAAAGGTCGGCTTCATCGGCCTGTACCGCAACGAGGAGACCCTGCAGCCCGTGGAATACTTCTGCAAGCTGCCCCAGGATATCGCCGAGCGTGATGTTCTGGTTCTGGACCCCATGCTGGCAACCGGCGGCAGCGCCATTGATGCCATTACCCAGATCAAGAAGCACGGCGCAAAGCGCATCAAGTTCATCGGTCTGATCGCTGCTCCGGAAGGCATTGAGGCCCTGCACAAGGCTCACCCCGATGTTGACATCTACCTGGGCGCTAAGGACGACCACCTGAACGAGAACGGCTACATCGTTCCCGGCCTGGGCGATGCCGGCGACCGCATCTACGGCACGAAGTAAATCTGAATCAACAAAAAGTGGACGGTTCACACGAACCGCCCACTTTTTGTTTACTCAGATATTACCGCCC
>URTL01000141.1 GCA_900550785.1 uncultured Collinsella sp.
CCCGATGTGCCGCCGCTGTGGAGCAAGAGCTTCACCATCCAGCGGGGTGTCGAGCACCTTGCCGAATACCGCCATCGCGTGGCGGAGCTTTTGGGCACGCTTCCGCTCACGCGTGAGGAGTGCTTCGATGTGGCGCTTGCGGCGGGGGAGGCGCTTTCCAACGCGTACGACCATGCCTGCGGCGGCGAGGGCGGTTCCATGAGCGTCTATGCATATCCCGATCGCGTGATCATCGAGGTGCGAGACTGCGGTTGCGGTTATGAGATCGCAGACGGGGAGGAGCCCGCCGAGAGCCTCGAACGCGGTCGCGGAATCAAGCTCATGCGCATGCTCGTGGACAGCGTGGAGGTTCGACGCCGTGCGGATGCTCCGGGTACGCAGGTCCGTCTGATCAAGCTGGTGGGATAGGGGCAAAGAGCCGCCCTATGCAAAACGGGCGCCCCATGGGACGCCCGTTGATGCTGCGATGGAGGCGGCTCCCGGATTCGAACCGGGGGTAAAGGCTTTGCAGGCCTCTGCCTTACCACTTGGCCACTTCGCCGAAAAAGGACCGCTTGAGACGGTCCGGAAATGCAATGGAGCGGACAACGGGGCTCGAACCCGCGACCCCAACCTTGGCAAGGTTGTGCTCTACCAACTGAGCCATGTCCGCTTGCGGGTTATTAATTTACGCGAGTTATCCAAAAGACGCAAGTACTTTTTTCAAAAAAGTTGCCGGCCGCGTGTTCTTGGTGGCTAAACGCGCTAAAGCGATTGGCTAGGCACGCGATTCCAGTGCTCCGCTAAATAGCTTCACCATCTGCACGCGCGTGCCGGTGCCGTCTGTGCGACGAGCAACCTCCACATTATCGACGAGCATACGCATAAGCTTGATACCACGGCCGCGTTCCTCAGATGCGACCGGTTCGCTCGCTCCATCGATAGAATAGCCGGCACCCCGATCAAGCACCTCAACCACGACGCGATCGCCATAGGCCTGAACCGTCAGGACGCACCCGATACCGCCCGCATGGTCATAGGCATTACCCAGCGCCTCCCCCGACGCCAACGCGACATCGTAGCGCTCGTCGCGGCGCAACGGAAGCGATTCAAGGAGTTCGGCGATGCGATGTCGATAGTATGGAAGATTCTCGATACCCTGTCGGACCTCGACGCTCTTGCTCCATCGTGGCAACTCTCCCACCGGAATAGCGGGAATCGACTCACGCGCCGGACCCGCAACATGAAGGATGTCGACAAGTCGGGTAATCTCCAAAAAGCGAATGACCTCATCGGAGGCGTTAACGAGCGAAAGCAGGCCCTCTCGCCTCATGAGCTCTCTGGCACGTGTAAGCAAAAACGCCAAACCCGTCGAGTCGATAAAGCCCACGGCCTGGCAATTGATGACAACGCGACGCACGCCCCGGTCGATCAGATTATCCAACCGTGGACGCAGCACGGACACCGAGGCGATGTCGACATCACCCGGTGGCGTCAAAACCGCTATGTCATTCCACTCATTCATACGACCATGGTTCCCCAAAAGAGCTCGCTCGATGCATACATATCTGCAGCTGCGCAGATTTTGCCCGTCAAGTATCGCGGTCTACGATCGACCCCGTAAAAACTCAAGGGAGACCAGCGCGATGTCATCGTCCAGCGCCGACTCGGTAAAGCGGTCAAGCTCTCCCAAGACCTTACCGCAGATTCCCGATACACCCTCACCCGAGACAGAGAGCAGAAGGTCACGAAGGCGCTGCTCGCCAAAGAAAACACCCGAGCGATCACGTGCTTCGATTGTCCCGTCGGTATACATAAATAGCATGTCACCAGGAGCGAACGTAAACACGCCCGTCTCGTACACCATGCTCTCGAAGGCACCGATCACGCCCGATTGGCACCCAAGGAGCTCCACTTCTCCCCCTCGGGTTTCTCCGCCGCCAAGCGGCGTCGACGACGGCCTAATGACCATAGTGGGAGGATGTCCCGCAGAGCAATAGGTAGCGCGACCCGCTTTAAGATCGATCTTGGCGATAAACGCCGTCACAAACGTCTCGACCCTCGAAAAGCCCATGAGCATGCTATTGAGCGAGCGGGCCATGCGGGCAGGCCCCGCACCCTCCCAGGCATAGGCCGTCAGCGCCGTCTTGACGAGCGCTGACATCGACGCCGCCTCGATTCCTTTGCCAGACACATCACCCAGAATCATGACGGCGCAATCGTCGGGAAGACGGACAAGCGTATAAAAGTCGCCGCCGACCAACGCTGAATTCGTTGCAGAAAGGTATACCGAATCGGTCGCGATGCCCGGAACGTCACCAAGCGAATTTCTCATGCCAATCTGGAGGGTCTGAGCGATATGGCGCTCCTCGCGCTTTTGAGATTCGCCCTCGTAGATCAGTTCAAAGTCATGCGCCAAGTGCACCAAGTAGTCATATTCAAGGTCATCAATCGGCTCTTGACTACCATCACGAAGCAGCAGCGCGCGCGTCGTCGGCCCCTTAGCAACAGAAGCAGGAACAATCGCGTCGTTACTGTGCTTGCCATCACCCTCAGAGCGCGGGCGCCCCGCCTCGATGCCAGTGTCGACGTAGAGACCCTGGCAAGGCAGACCATGCGCCCTAAGCCAGCCTCCCATAGGCATCGATTCGTCAACGCGAGTTATACGGACATGTTTAAGGTCCTCGGCACTCGTGCCGCCCAAAACAGATGCCTCAAAGCCATCAGGGCCAGCCCCCAGACGTGCCGCTGGCGCCGTCGTGGAAAAGAAAAGCTTCTCGGGATCGTCCGGCAAAGCAACGCGACTGCCGCCTTCAAAATCTATGACATAGGAGTCCAGACTGGCGTCATACTCAACAGGGCAAAAATGGCAGTTGAGCATATTGCAGATCTCGGACGATACCGCCTGGGTAGCCGCGGCGGAATCGTCTAGAAAGGTAAACAACTCATCACGTAAGACATTGAGCGAGCGGCCAAGCTCGGCCGTGCGACGAGAGCGAAGGCTCGATGCCATGCCGACCAGCTGGATAGACAGGTAATCGCAAATGACCTCGAGCACGTTAACGTCATAGGCGAGCGGTGCCTGAGGACGCTTCCAACCAACTTCCAGCACGCCAAGGATCTGCGTACCGTAAAACACGGGAAGACAGATTTCGCTGCGGTACGGAGGCATATCCTGCACGCGCAGCAGGTGCTTAGAACGATTGTCCAGGTCCATGAACATACCGGAGGCGGCCCTATCACCCTCAAGGTCCTGTTGAATCGACAAGCGACAGGCGCGCGACTCGCGAAGAACATATGTCGGAATGCCAGCGCCATATGGCAAAAACTCGGGCAGGTAGCTGTCGTGCAGCTCCTTGGAAACACCGCGGAGCTTAAAGCCGCCGCTCTCAGAAAAATAGATAGCGGCACCCGAAGCATCGAGCGTTCCTACAAGCTGGTTCAAAACGGTATCTAACAAACTGGGCAGCTCATCGGAGCCCACCGTGCTCATAATGACCGACAAAGTGCCCGAAAGGCGCTTATTCGCCACTCTAAGCTCCGAAAGCGCACGCTTGAGCTGACGGTCGTGCGAATACTGTTCTTCGATGCTATGGAGTGCCACCAGAACGCGCGGCGCACGGCGGCCAAAGATTCGAGGCGGCGTAACCGAGCCGGCACAAACCAGGACGGGAATAAACGATCCGTCACTTAACTTGAGCATCAACTCGCTCTTTGTTCCATTGGTCTCAAAAGGAAGCCGATGCTCTGTCGCGCGTTCAAAAGCCGACGAGTACAGAACGTCTTTGACATCACCGCCGATGACGTCAGCGCGTTCCTCGCACATCAGGTCGAGCAAACGATTATTCACATGCAGAATGGTTCCGTCGAGCTCACAGATGATGACAGCATCGCTCGTGATCTCGACCAGTTGGGCAACGTCTGCCCACTCGTTGCGCTCAAGCGTTTCCATCGTGGACCCCACCGTCTATCGGTAACAAAAAAGCCTCCGAAGAGGCTTCTCAAATGCGATGGTGTCGGAGGCGGGACTTGAACCCGCATGACCAAAAAGCGGTCACTAGCACCTCAAGCTAGCGCGTCTGCCAATTCCGCCACTCCGACATGCTATGTTGTTGATTAGCGGTTCGTTTTGTTGGACCCGCGCGTTCAACGAGGAAGATAATAACCTATGATTCGAGAACTGTGCAAGCACTTTTTTCAAAAAAGTTTACGAATTTGTAAATGCGCAGGTAGATCTATATGTCCGGCCCCGAATCGGCGTTGCCTCCCGGCGCGTCCTCGGGCATGAGCGATATTTAGCTACGCACTTCGTGCTGCAAAATATCGCTCCCCCTGCGGAATGCGCCGGGAGGCAACACCGATTCGGGGCCTGCAAATACGTACTTCAGGCACAGTTCTCAAACATATTGTGGGGGCTGATGCAAATTTGGTGGCTCGGCTTTGCCGAGCCCTTATATGGGGAG
>URTL01000142.1 GCA_900550785.1 uncultured Collinsella sp.
CGATGCAGCGGGGTTGGAGATGCCGTTGCGGCGGGCGATGGCGCGGCGAATGCTATCGAGGGGCGTGATGCTCAAAGCGGGGTCCTTTCTATTGCTGCGCTCTAGTATAGTCGCGGTGGTATCCATTCGTGTTTTTGAACAGGTTGTTCAATAAATGGCGGCGCCATTCAGTAGTCGGCACTTAGGGACGTTCCTTATGTGCCGGCACTTTGGGAACGTCTCTAAGTGCCGGCATCCGGGGACACTCCTTGAATGTTGCCTGTTCAAGAGTGTCCCCAATGACTAGTCGTTTAAGAATGTCCCCAATGACTGGGCCGCTTGCCTGCGATTTTTGACCGTTGGGCGGGCTTGCCGCCCTTGCCGCAAAAACGTTTTTGCATATCGGGTACAACGGGCTTTACGTGAGTAAAGTGCGCGCCCGTCTACGTGTCGCGTTTTTAAAGGAGGCCCCATGCCTGGTGTTACCCCTGCAGAAGTTTTGTCCAACTTTGGTATTACGCTGGTCGAAGATCCCGCCGAGAATCAGCCCCGCCTGCTGGTCGATCTGCCCGCCGCGGAGCTCGTCGAGCACGCTATCCGCCGCGAAGAAGGCCGCATGGCATCCAACGGCGCGCTGGTGATTGAGACGGGGGAGCGCACCGGCCGTTCACCCAACGATCGCTTTATCGTTGACACCCCCGATGTTCACGACAAGATTGCCTGGGGCGCCGTCAACCGCCCGCTGTCCGTCGAGAGCTATGAGGCCATCAAGGCCGGCATCGTCGACTATCTCAACGAGCGCGACGTGTTCGTCACCCGCGGCATGGCAGGTGCCGACCGCAACCATACGCGTCGACTGCTCGTTGCCTGCGAGCGTGCCAGCCAGGCACTCTTTATTAAGCAGATGCTCGCCCGCCCGCTCGCCCGTGAAATCGCGCGCACCGGCGAGCCGGACTTTTGCGTGCTCGCTGCCCCCGGTTACCAGTGCGATCCTGCTATCAAGGGCCTCAACTCCAGCGCCGCCGTGGTCATCAACTTCCAGGAACGCGTGATTCTGGTCGCCGGCACCGGCTACTCAGGCGAGATTAAAAAGTCGATCTTTAGCGTCATGAACTATCTGCTGCCCGTCGAGGACGACGTGCTGCCCATGCACTGCTCGGCCAGCATGGATCCCGTCACGCACGAGACCGCCGTGTTCTTTGGCCTGTCCGGCACCGGCAAGACCACGCTTTCGGCCAACCCCACGCGCCTGCTGATCGGCGACGACGAGCACGGCTGGTCCGACATGGGCATCTTCAACATCGAGGGCGGCTGCTACGCAAAATGCGAGGGCCTGGACGCCTTCCACGAGCCCGAGATCTTCAACGCCGTCCGTTTTGGCGCCATTTGCGAAAACGTGGTGCTCGACGAGAACCGCAAACCTAACTATGATGACATCTCGATTACGCACAATACGCGCGTGGCCTATCCCGTCGAGCATATCCCCAACGCGTGGACTAAGGGCATGGGCACCACCCCGAGCGTCGTGTTGTTTTTGACCTGCGATGCCTTTGGCGTGCTGCCGCCCATCTCGCGCCTGACGGCCGACGCCGCCATGTACCACTTTGTGACGGGCTTTACGGCTAAGATTCCCGGCACCGAGGTCGGCGTCACCGAGCCCACGCCCACGTTCTCTTCGCTGTTCGGCGAGCCGTTTATGCCGCTCGACCCCATGGTTTACGCCAAGATGCTTGGCGAGCGCATTGCCGACGGCCGCACGCGCGTGTACCTGGTCAACACCGGCTGGATTGGCGGCGGTTATGGTGTGGGCCATCGCATCGAGCTTGCCTACACGCGCGCCCTGGTGGCCCGCGCCCTCGACGGCACCATCGAGGACAGCGAGTTCTTGCACGACGACATCTATAACGTCGACATTCCCACGACGTGCCACGGCGTGCCCGATGGCATCCTGGTGCCGCGCCAATACTGGCAGAGCACCGCGCGCTATGACGAGGCCGCGCACAACCTGGCGGTGATGTTCGAGGAGAACTTCGAGAAGAAGTACTCGCACCTGCCCGAGTCCGTCAAAGCCGCCGGTCCGCACGCTCAAGTACACGCCGACGCCCGTCATCGCGGCCGCGGCCTGCTGGGACTCCGCCACTAGCTTCGCCGTGAGTCCATATCCACCACAAAGGGGACAGGCACCTTTGTGGTGGTTTTGCTCGCGTGGATGACTCGGGTTACAATACGCCTGACATATCGTCCCCTTCTCCGGATGGGGACAGCGCAAGCGTTCTTGTGACGGCACCGTAGGACTTTGAAGGTGGCCGTTGTAAGGGCGCTTTTTGTTTAGGCGCCCTCACTCGGGCGCGCACAATGAAGGGAGAGCGTATGAAGAGCTTTATTGCCGAGGATTCATTCTGGGAGCTGTTTCCGCAGGCAGCGGTCGGTGTTGTGGTCGTGGAGGGCATGAAGCCCACGGCTCAGATTCCTCAAGAGGACGTGGATGCGATTGCGGCGTTGCTCGACCGCGCCAATATCGATGCGGAGCGTCATCTGACCAGCGACACTATCAGCGAGAACGCACCGGTCAAGGCATGGCGCGAGGCCTATCGTTTGTTCAAGACCAAGAAAGGCGCGCGCTGCTCGATCGAGAACTTGCTCAAACGCGTGCTCAAAGGCAAGCCGGTGGGCCACATTACGCCCGCGGTGGATATTTACAACACGGTGTCGCTGACCTACGCGCTGCCCGTGGGGGGCGAGGATCTGCATGCGATCGAGGGAGACCTTCGCTTGAAGGTGACCGACGGTGGCGATGCGTTCTTGCCGCTTGGCGAGGAGGCGGACGATCCGACGCTGCCCGGCGAGCTCGCCTACATCGACGATGCGGGCGCTGTGTGCCGCTGCTGGAACTGGCGCGACGGCGTTCGCACGGCGCTGTCCGATAATTCGGCCGACGCGTTTTTGGCGATTGAATGTGTTGAGCCCGAACGGATGGGGGATTGCCAGGCCGCGATCGATCGCTTAGCCGAGCTGCTCGAGCGCTATCTGGGAGCGACGGTTGTCGTTAAGACGCTTGTGACCCGCGACAATCCTTGCGTGGAGCTGTAGCGAAGTCTGCGGATCAAACTCGACGGTCAAAACCACCACAATGGTGCTTGTCCCCTTTGTGGTGGTTTTTATGTTGATGAGTTAACAAATGAGGCGTGCAGGGCTGGCGGCCGCTGGGTACGGTTAAGATGTTTACCCGTTAGCATTATGCAAGCGAAAGGCGGTCGTCTCCCATGCAACAGAACGACGAGACACGTTTCGAGGACTTTGTCGGACTGATCAGCGGGCTCTACAAGGAGATTCAGCGCATTAAGACATCCGAGGGCGCAAGGCTGGGCCTCAAGGGCTCCGACGTTATGTGCCTGTACTATCTTGAGCGCAGCAAGGACGGCCTGACTGGCGCCGACCTGGCTCGCATGGCAGGCGTGACCCGCGCCGCCGTCTCGCGTACGCTCGCGCATCTGGAGGAGGGTGGCTACGTCGAGGTCGATGATTCGGGCGATGCCGCCGTTAAGTATCGTGCTCCGGTGCGCCTGACCGCTCTGGGCGGCGAGAGCATGAGCGAGGCGGACCGCATCATTCGCGAGGTGCTCGATACCACCGGTAAGGCTATGGGTGTGGAGCAGCGCGAGCAGATGTATGCGTCGCTGCGCACGATTCTCAACACCCTGCGCGAGATGTAGAGCCGCCAAGGCTTTTGCTTCCAATTAGCAACTGCATAGTCCTGTTTGAGCGCGTATACCGTGCCGGGGCCTTGCTGTCAAAATTCCCTGCGCGGGACCTGCGCAAGAAAGGATTCGCTATGTCCGTCCGCATTATTACCGATTCCGCAAGCGATATGTCGCCGGTCGAGCACCCAGCACTGGCCGTTTTGCCGCTGTCCGTCACCTTTGGCACCGATGTGTACATGGATGGCATCGATATCGATCACCAGCGCTTTTACGAGATGCTCGTGGAGCGCGATGAGCTGCCCAAGACCGGCCAGGTCAACCCGTACGCGTTTTCGCAGGCGATTGCCAAGGTTCGTGAAGCCGGCGATGAGGCTGTGATTATTACCGTGGGCGCTAAGCTATCAGGCACCAATCAGAGTGCCCGTACCGCACTTGCCGAGGCGCCGGGCGGCGACGTTTACGTGGTGGATAGCAATAACGTCACTCTGGGCGAGCGTGTCATGGTCGAGTATGCCCTGCGCCTGGTGGATGAGGGCCGTAGTGCAGCTCAGATCGCGGCGGCC
>URTL01000143.1 GCA_900550785.1 uncultured Collinsella sp.
GCCGTTCTCAGCCAGGCTCTTCATCAGGCCGGCCACCTCGGTGTCGCTGCCGGTGACATGATACAGCAGACGCTCCAGGTTGGAGGACACCAGAATGTCCATGCTGGGCGACGTGGTCTTGAAGAACTCCCGCTTTGCCGTATAAGTACCGGTGGTGAGGAAGTCGGTCAGGACGTTATTCTCATTGGAGGCACAGACCAGCTTACCCACGGGCAGACCCATGCGCTTGGCATAGTAGCCGGCCAGGATATCGCCAAAGTTGCCAGTCGGCACGCAGAACTCAACGGCGTCGCCGGCCTCGATGGCGCCGGCGCGCAGCAGCTGCGCATAGGCGGCAAAGTAGTAGACGACCTGCGGCACCAGGCGGCCGACGTTGATGGAGTTGGCGCTCGAAAGCACCGTGCCGGCGGCCTCAAGACGCTCGGCAAGCTCCTTATCGGCAAAGATGCGCTTGACGGCACTCTGGGCATCGTCGAAGTTGCCGCGGATGCCGCAGACGGCGACGTTATCGCCCTCCTGTGTGGACATCTGCAGGTTCTGGACGCGACTGACCTTGCCTTCGGGATAAAAGACGGTGATGCCCGTGCCCGGGGCGTCGGCAAAACCGGCGAGTGCTGCCTTGCCCGTGTCGCCCGACGTGGCGGTGACGATCATGATGCGCTCGGCGCTGCCGTCCTTGGCGGAAGTGCGGGCCATCAGACGGGGGAGCATCTGCAGGGCAACGTCCTTGAAGGCGCTTGTGGGGCCGCCAAAGAGCTCCATCACATAGGTCTGAGGGGCGTCAGCGCCCGGCGCAGCGTCGAGTTTGACGAGCGGCGTAACCTCTTCACTCGCGAACGTGCCGCGGTATGCCTCGTCGACACACGCCGAAATTTCTTCGGCCGTGTAATCATTCAGTAACATTCCCAACACATCTTGAGCGATTTCAAAGTACGATTTATCTGCAAGCGAGCTGATATCGACCTGCTGGGTGCCGAGCTCGTCCGAGACAAACAAACCCCCGTCGGGAGCGATGCCGGTACGGATTGCCACCTTACTTGAGCACGATAAAGTGCGTCCTCGTGTACTATGATAAGTTCCCATATAACACTGCTCCTCGGATGCCTTGGTCCCAATCGGTGAAACCATGGTATCAGAGCGCGCAAAATAGGTTCGCAGAGGCTTTTTAGAAAGGTAACCTCCAGCCCATGATTAAGATTGCCAAGTTTGGCGGCTCGTCGGTCGCCGATGCCGAACACTTCAAGAAGATCAAGGCCATCGTCGATGCCGACCCTGCCCGCCGTTTTGTGGTGGTTTCCGCCTGCGGTCGCCGCTTTAAGGGCGACACCAAGGTGACCGACCTGCTCTACCTGGTTAACGCGCACGTTAAGTATCACGTGTCGTGCGAGGAGCTGCTCGAGGACATTGGCCAGCGCTATTTTGATATCGCTGACGAGCTGGAGCTCACCTATCCCATCCGCGAGGAGTTCGCGGCCTTTGCCGAGCGCGCCCGCTCGGGCGGCTACTCTACCGAGGAGCTCGTGAGCCGCGGCGAGTACTTTACCGCTCGCCTGATGGCCGAGTACCTGGGCCTGCCGTTCCTGGACGCCGCGACGGTTGTGGCGTTCCATCACGACGGTAAGCTCAGCATGAATCGCACCTCCGAGCTGGTGCAAGAGTACGGTCAGCAGGGCGGCTTTGTTATGCCCGGTTTCTACGGCGCGACGCGTGAGGGCCAGATCAAGCTGCTCGACCGTGGCGGCGGCGATATTTCCGGCTCGATTCTGGCCAAGTGCCTGGGCGCTGATCTGTACGAGAACTGGACCGACGTCTCGGGCTTCTATTCTGCCGATCCGCGCATCGTGCCCGAGGCTCAGCCCATCGCCCGCGTTACCTACGAGGAGCTGCGCGAGCTTTCGTACATGGGCGCAAGCGTCCTGCACGAGGAGGCCGTGTTTCCCGTGCGCGAGGCGGGTATTCCGCTGGTCATCAAGAACACCAATGCGCCGCAGGACCCCGGTACCATCATTAGCGAGACGGCTGATGAGGGCGAGGCGGAGCCCATCATTACCGGCGTGACCGGCAAGCGCGGCTTTGTCGCCATCAACGTTGCCCGCGACCGCACCAAGCCCCGCGTTGGCTTTATGCGCCGTGCGCTTTCGGTGTTCGAACGCTATGACGTTTCCGTCGAGCACATGCCCACCGGTGTCGACCGTTTTGGCGCCGTGGTGCAGGAGCAGGACGTGCACGATTCGCTGTACTCGCTCGTTGGTGACATTCAGCAGGAGGTCGAGCCGCTCGAGATCGAGGTTGTCGAGGGTCTGGCGCTCATCGCGACCGTCGGCCGTAACCTGCGCGGTCGTGCAGGCATCTCGGGCCACCTGTTTGGCATGCTTGGCCAGGCCGGCGTGAGCGTGCGCATGATTTCGCAGAGCTGTGACGAGATCAATATCATTATCGGTGTCGAGGAGAAGGACTTCGACCTTGCGATTCGGACCATTTACCGTGCCTTCTCCGATGAGAACGGCATTGTGAAGGTCTCCGATCTGGAGGCTCCCGCGCCGGCCGATCCCACCCTGGCCGCGCTCAAAAAGTAGCGACTGCTCGGTAGATTTTTGGGTCATGTCTCAAAAATCTACGGCGGGGCGTTTCGTTTCGGTTTCGTTTCGACGGGGCGGGTTTCATGCCCGCCCTGTTCTTGTATAAACTGGCAACAATAATCGGCCTGCTCGGCGTGCGGGCAAAAGCCACAACCTTTAAAGGGGGAAGCATGAAACAGTACACGGTTGCTATTTTGGGCGCGACGGGAGCCGTGGGCACCCAGATGCTCGAGTGCCTCAACGAGCAGGAGTTTCCGGTCGGCAAGCTCAAGCTGTTGGCAAGCGCACGCTCCGCGGGCAAGACCGTCGAGTTCCGCGGCGAGCAAATCGTGATCGAAGAGGCTTGCCCCGAGGCCTTTGAGGGCTGTGACATTGTGCTTGGCGCTGCCGGCGACGATATCGCCAAGGAATTGCTGCCCGAGGCCGTAAAGCGCGGCGCCGTCGTGGTCGACAACAGCCATGCCTTCCGCATGGATCCCGAGGTGCCGCTGGTCGTGCCCGAGATCAATGCCGACGACATCAAGTGGCATCACGGCCTTATCGCCAACCCCAACTGCGCGACCATCATCGGCCTGGTTCCCACGTGGCCGCTGCATCAGCTTGCCGGCGTGAAGCGTATGATCGTCTCGACGTACCAGGCGGCTTCGGGTGCTGGCGCTCCCGGTATGGCCGAGCTTGAGGCCCAGCTGGCCGCCCTGGGCCGTGGCGAAGAGATTCCCGAGCCGCGCGCTTTTGCCGCCCAGTTGGCGAGCAACCTGATTCCGCAGATCGGTGGCGTTAAGGAGGAGGGCTTTACCTCCGAGGAGATGAAGCTGCAAAACGAGGGCCGCAAGATCATGCACCTGCCCGAGCTGCGCGTGAACTGCACCTGCGTACGCGTGCCCGTGCTGCGCTCGCACTCCGAGAGCATTACGCTCGAGTTTGAGCGCGACATCACGGTGGAAGAGGCCCGCGCTGCGCTGGCTGTCGCTCCGGGCGTGAAGCTGGTTGACGACATGGGCGCCGAGGATGCACACGAGCGTTTCCCCATGCCGATGGACACCTCCGACCAGGACCTGATTTGGGTCGGTCGCGTACGCCGCGACATCTCGAACCCCGAGGCTGCGCGTGGCATCACCTTCTGGTGCTGCGGCGATCAAATCCGTAAGGGTGCGGCAACCAACGCCGTCCAGATCGCTAAGCTGCTCTGCGAGTAGTGTGACCTGTCCGGCGGGGGCCGGGCTTAGTTTTCAGAACGTCCTCGACCATGTGTGGCGCTCCTATTTGGCAAGGTGTTTTTTAGAATCCATTTTGCGCTCGGCCTCGAAGGCTTGCCTGTCCCAATCGAGCGGAAGTCCGGCCTCGACCCATGCCTCGTAGGCCCTCCTTATGGGCTTGAGCTCCCTTTGGCCCCTCTCCAGCATCGAGATGTACTTCTCGCTGGTGCCCAGTATGGACGCCGCCCTCACCTGGCTGACCTTCGCCGCGCGCCTGGCCGCCACGAGCTCCGAGGCG
>URTL01000144.1 GCA_900550785.1 uncultured Collinsella sp.
TGTTCTGGTCCATGAACTGGGACAGCTGGGAGGTTCCGAAGAACTCCTTGATGGTCGCGTTCACGGGGCGGATGTTGATCAGGGACTGCGGGGTGATGGCCTCGGCGTCCTGCGTGGTCATGCGCTCGCGCACGACGCGCTCCATACGGCTCATGCCGATACGGAACTGGTTGGCGACGAGCTCGCCGACGGTACGGATGCGGCGGTTGCCGAAGTGGTCGATGTCGTCGACCTTGAAGCCCTGCTCGCCGGCAGCGAGGGACAGGAGGTAGCGCAGCGTCGCGACGATATCCTCGTCGGTAAGCACCGTGACTTCTTCCTCAGTGGTGAGGTTGAGCTTCTTGTTGACCTTGTAGCGACCGACGCGGGCCAGGTCGTAGCGCTGCGGGTTAAAGAGCAGACCCTCGAGCAGGCTGCGGGAAGCGTCCACGGTGGGAGGCTCGCCCGGGCGCAGACGACGGTAGATCTCGATGAGGGCGTCCTCGCGAGTGAGGGCGGTGTCGCGCTCCAGGGTGCGCTTGATCACATCGGAGTTGCCGAGCAGCTCGATGATGTCGTCGTTGGTGACGGCGATGCCAAGGGCGCGCAGGAACATCGTGGCGCTCTGCTTGCGCTTACGGTCGATGGAGACCATGAGCTGGTCGCGCTTGTCGACCTCAAACTCAAGCCAGGCACCGCGGGACGGGATGATCTGGGCCTTGTAGATCTGCTTGCCCGAATCCATCTCGGAGCTGTAGTACACACCCGGGGAACGGACGAGCTGCGAGACGACGATACGCTCGGTACCGTTGATGATGAAGGTGCCCTGATCGGTCATCATGGGGAAGTCGCCCATGAAGACGAGTTGCTCCTTGATCTCGCCGGTCTCCTTGTTGGTGAGACGGACGTCGGTCAGAAGCGGGGCCTGATAGGTCATGTCCTTCTCGCGGCACTCCTCGACGGTGTGCGCGGGGTCGCCGAACTGATGCTCGCCGAAGGTAACCTCGAGAACATGGTTCTGGCTCTGGATGGGGCTGGATTCCTTGAACGCCTCACGAAGGCCCTCGTCCTTAAAACGCTCAAAGGATTCCCTTTGAACAGAGATAAGGTTGGGAAGCTCCATGGCCTCCGGGATTTTCCCGAAGCTGACGCGCTTGCGCTCAGTGGCAGTGTATGCGTAGGTCACCAGGTTTTTCCTCCTTCACGGAAATGCTCGGTGGGTTGGCGAGGCATAGCTTCGCCAGTTATCGCAACCTAATAGTTTATCAGGTAGCGACCGTTGGGCAAGAAAAGCCTTGACGCGATTGAGTTTTTGGAGTAGCAAAGTTTTTCGACAGAAAACACGCAGGTAGATATATATGTATCGAACACCTGTTCATATATTTTCTGTGAACAGGGGGCCGACGATCGCAGCTCTTATAAAAAACGGGCGCGAACCGAGGTCCGCGCCCGTAAATGTCGATGCCCGAAGGCTTACTTGCGCATCAAGCCGCCGCGCTCGTCGATGGCATCCCAGAAGGCGCTTGCAAAGCGAGGATCGCTTGCAGCCATGAGGGCGTTGGTGGCCATCCAGCCAGAGGGAGTGCCGGTGTCGTAGCCCGACAGCGGGTCGATGACGACGGCATACATGGCCTCACGGTCAAGCGAACGGGCCATGGCGTCGGTGAGCTGGATCTCGCCGCCCTTGCCGGCCTGCTGATCTGCCAGCAGGTCCATGACCAGCGGGCTCAGCAGATAGCGGCCGACGATGTACAGGTTGGACGGAGCCGCCTCGGGAGCGGGCTTCTCGACCAGACCGCCGATGCGCCAGACAGCGCCCGGCTCGGCATCGGCAACGCCCTCGGCGCCCTCGAGCGAACCGACGCGCTCGCCGGCGATAACGCCGTAGCGACTGACTTCCTCGGGCGAGCAAGCAGCGACGGCGATAACCGAAGCGCCACCGTGCTCCTTGGAAACGGCGAGCATCTTGTCGCAGATGTCGCGGTTAGGCACAACGTAGTCGCCCAGAAGAACCAGGAAGTTCTCCCCCGCCACGGCGTCGGCAGCAGAGCGAATAGCATGGCCGAGGCCCTTGGGCTCGTACTGATAACGGAAGTCGACCGGCATACCGCCAGCGTGGGCGACGGCATCGGCATAGGCGTTCTTGCCGCGCTCGCGCAGCAGGTTCTCGAGCGAGCGATCGGGCTGGAAGTAGTTCAGTAGCTCGGGCTTGCCGGGAGAAGTAACGATGATGGCATCGTCGACCTCCTCGGGGTCGAGCGCCTCCTCAACGACATACTGAATGACGGGCTTGTCGAGCACCGGCAGCATCTCTTTGGGCGTGCACTTGGTGCCAGGCAGAAAACGCGTGCCAAGACCGGCGGCGGGGATGATTGCCTTCATGTTATTCAAAGATCCTTTCGCAGGCGCAAAAGCGCCCCATGCGTGCGGCGCACAGCCGCAGACCAAATTGCGATACTTAAGCATCTTACCGCTGGAACTATATGTCACTACAAGGCAGAGACAGTTCTTCAGCAGGTCAACGCAAATTATTGCTCGAATGGTGCAATTATATTGCCCAACGGCAGGACACCCGATACGACGCAAATCACAGAACATGGCAGTTTGAGCAACCGATGTCGAGGGACCGAAAAACAAAAAAGACGGGGCTCGCAATGCGAACCCCGTCTGCAAAGAAATCTGGCGAGAAAGCCTGATTACTTGAGGGTGACAGCAGCGCCAGCAGCCTCGAGCTTCTCCTTGGCAGCCTCGGCGTCCTCCTTCTTGGCACCCTCGAGAACAGCCTTGGGAGCGCCCTCGACGACCTCCTTGGCCTCCTTCAGGCCAAGGTTGGTGAGCTCACGGACGGCCTTGATGACCTGGATCTTGTTGTCGCCGAAGCCCTCGAGCACGACGTCAAACTCGGTCTTCTCCTCGGCCTCAGCAGCGCCAGCAGCGGGAGCGGCGACAACGGCAGCAGGAGCAGCGGCGGAAACGCCGAAGGTGTCCTCGATAGCCTTGACGAGCTCGGAAGCCTCGAGAAGGGTCATTTCCTTAAGAGCATCGATGATCTCATCGGTGGTAAGCTTAGCCATTTCTAAGTCCTTTCGGTTTCCGTGCGGATGCACGGAGATCAGTTAAAACACGGCGCGAATGCGCCAGGGGTGCGGCGTTGCCGCCGCGGGTGAAAACAGCGACTAGGCTGCCTTCTGCTCGGAGACCTGCTGGATCGAACGAGCGAGACCAGAGGAAACGCCGTTGACGCAGACAGCGATGTCGCGAGCGAAACCGGAGATGAGACCGGCGATCTGGCCGAGAAGCTGATCCTTGGTGGGCAGCTCGGCGATAGCCTTAACATCATCAGCGGAAACGGCCTTGCCGTCGGAGATACCGCCCTTGATCTCAAGGACGCCCTTGGACTGAGCGGAGAAGTCCTTAAGGGCCTTAGCGGCCTCGACCGGCTCGGACTCGTAGAACACATAAGCGACGGGGCCGGCGAGAATCTCGTCGAGCTCGGGCTGCTCCTGGTTCTTGAGAGCGATCTTGACCAGGTTGTTCTTGTAGACCTTCATCTCGGCGCCGCACTCGCGAAGCTGATGACGCAGCTCCTGAGCCTGCTTAACCGTCAGACCGTTGTAGTTGACGACGAACAGACCGGCGTTCTCGGCGATACGGGACTCGATCTCTGCAACCTTGTCGATTTTGTACTGCTGGGGCATGAATTACACCTCCTCGAATTCTTTCCGGGCACGGTCCGCCACAAGGACGTGACGGGGGCATGTCCAAAAAGAAAGCCCCCGCGCTGCATGAGCGACGGGGGCGAGAAGACATATCTACTCGACCACCTCGGCTGGCGGGAAGTCCCATTAAGCTCACGGGTAAGACCCGTTTGCGCCGGCTGTCTCTGGCAGCGGATTCGTGCGTGAACCGAAAGTATTATGGCGGGGACCCCGGCGTCGGTCAACGGGCGCGAGGATTCGTACACAAACCCTGCATACGCTCCGACCGGGAGGGGCAGGGCGAGTTTTCCGCTCGATCAAGTCCTGGGCTCGCACGAAGGCCACATTAAGTGGCCTTCGGCTCGTG
>URTL01000145.1 GCA_900550785.1 uncultured Collinsella sp.
GGCTCGAGCGCCAGCGACGAGCCAAAGTCAATCAGGCACAGGTCAAAGGTGCCCTCGGCAAGCTGCCGGTCAAGCGGCAGGCGCGCCGTACGCACCATAATATTAGCGGGCGAGATATCGCGATGGACAAAGCCCTCACCCACCAGGCTCATACGGCAGAGCAGATCGAACAGGTCGCGACCCAGACGCGCCGCCACAAGCGGCGACAGGCGTCCGGCATCATCCACGGCGAGTCGCGAACGCAAGCGGGCAAGCGTCTCGCCCTCGACCCATTCCATGACAATTGCAGGCACACCGTCGACCTCGCCCCAGCCATAGAGGCGGGGAAAGCCCTTAAGGCCCGAAAGGGCACGATGGCATTCGTATTCCTCGCGAAACGCCGCCTTGAACTTGGCGACCAGCGCCTCGTGAGCGGCATCGTCGTCGAACTCATCGCGCGCCGGCAAGATGAGCTGCTTGAGTGCCACGGCCTCACCCTGGGCGTTGACGGCACGCGTCACGCGGCCGATACCGCCACGGCGCATGGTGGCATCGTCGGCAAACAGCATCGTAAAACGACGCAGATAGGCAGGCAGCTCGTCCTGACCGAGCGCAATGGCCGGCTCAAACCCGTCGACACGCGCCAGGCGCAGGCCGACCATGGGATCGCGACCGAGCGATTGTGGTGTGGTGGATGCAAGATCGGTCATCATAGGGCAAGCGCCGCCACGTTATTGTTGAAGTTACCGAGCGCGACGTCATCATCGCCGTAATGGCCGACCCATTGACACAGGTTGGTATAACAGCCCCACAGATTGGCATACTGCTGATACCACTTTGACCGGGGCGAGAATGTCTGACGACCGAACTCGGCTCGAATGACAAACATCTCCCCGACCAGGCTGTCGCACGGCCTGGGATCTCCCGTAGAGTTATAGGTCGAGACCACGTCATTGGCACGAGAAACGTAGCCGTCGAGCATGTTGTACTTGGTCACAAGCCAACTGTGAATGCCCTCTTCCTCAGCAGCGGAAAGGCCACCGGAGTTTGCATCGTTGTCAGTGTTGCCGCCCGTCGAGCCGCCGTTTCCAGACCCTCCGGTAGAGGAACCCGCCCCAGAGCCGCCGCCCGAACTCGATGAATCCGAGCCGGAGCCAGAAGTATCCGAGCTACCGGGCTTTCCGGACTGCTGGGCGTCCTGCTCCTTCTGCTGCTCGACCTTATTCACCGTTGCCGCCACGCTATTGTTGGACAACCGATCGATGATCTTGGTGTTGGTGAGCACGATGGTTTTGCCATTGGCAAGCGTGACTTCGTTGTCCGGGGCCTCGGCGCCGTCCGCATCGTCGGTGCCAAACACAATATGAGCGACCACACTTGCCCAAGCATATCCAGTCGTGGTGCCCAGATCACTTTTGACCTCATGCCCCACGCGCGGTTCACGTGCGGCATGCGCCTGCATCATGGACGGCACGGTCATACCATAGGCAGAAACGCCAGCTATGACCAGCACCAGCGAGCAAGACAGCAGCGCGTACGCCCGCGGCGCCAAGCCCAGTCGGCGCCACATGCGCACCGCGGCGCCGCGCTTTGTCTGAGTGCCACCGGGCCGCTTGCGTTCTCCTCCAACAAAAACACGCCGCTCAGAAGCGGCGCATTCATTCAAATCCATATTTGAGTGTATCAGCGAACCCAAAAGGTTGCGCAACGAATGGGCAAATTAAGGATGCGAGCGGAAGCATCCATGCGATAAGCGGACACGAAGCATCTTTGTTGCACAACAAACTCACAGTCGCACGGGGAAATTATGACTACCCCGTGCGTCGCGAGGAAAACATACAGCAGGAGCAGGCTCGCCACCTAAATCGCACGACGGGCCTCGATGGCGCGGCCAAGTGTAAGCTCGTCGGCATACTCCAGGTCGCCGCCCACGGGCAGGCCGCTCGCCAGACGCGACACCTCGACGCCCAGCGGCTTGATAGTGCGGGCCAGGTAGCTCGCCGTGGTCTCGCCCTCGATGTTGGGGTTGGTGGCGATGATGACCTCATGGATATCCTCGTGGCCCAGACGCGCCAGCAGCTCGCGGATGTGCAACTGCTCGGGACCAATCTTGTCCATGGGGCTGATCACGCCGCCCAGCACATGGTACAGGCCATGGTAGCTGCCCGTGCGCTCGATTGCCTGGACGTCGCGCGGCTCGCCCACCACGCAGATGCGAGTGGTATCGCGCATCGGGTCCTGGCAGATGGAGCACTCGTCGGCCGTGGCGTAGTTAAAGCAGCGGCTGCAAAAGTGGACCTCCTGCTTGACCTCCAGGATGGCCTCGGCCAGGCGGCGGGCCTCCTCGGCATCGGCCTCGAGCAGGTAATAGGCGATGCGCTGGGCCGACTTGGGACCAATGCCCGGCAGACGGCCCAGCTCATCGAGCAGTTTTTGCAGACTGTGATTCGCACTCATATATATGCGTGTCTTAGAACGGCATGCCCGGGATGTTGAGGCCGCCGGTGATGGCGCCCATCTGCTTGTTGGCGAGCTCGTTGACGCCGCGGACGGCCTCGTTGACGGCAGCCATGATCATATCCTGCAGCATATCGACGTCCTCGGGATCGAGGGCATCGGGATCGATGGTGAGGTTGACGAGCTCCATCTCGCCGTTAACGGTCACCTTGACCATGCCGCCGCCGGCAGAGGCGTCGACGGTCTGGGACTTGAGGTTCTCCTGCGCGGCGGCAAGCTGCTCCTGCATCTTGCGAGCCTGCTTCATCATCTGCTGCATGTTCATACCGGCCATGATGGCTCCTTTACGTGCGGCCGCACGCCGAGCTGCAAGGGCAGCCGGAGCACGGCAGGACTTTCAAACTCAAAAATCGTACCACGGCGCGAGGCCAGCGAACGGGGCGGACACACTACCTCAGTCGATATACATGTCCTGGAGTGCAAGCCGCACCCAAAAATTATGCAAAGTTGAATAATTCGCATCTGCATAATATTGAAAGCTAAATCTTGTAGAGCCGAAATCCGACATTTTATGCGTCCCACTAAATGGCTAAATGCCGAGCCACTACTCGAGGCGGCGCACATGGCAGCAGGGTATAATTTGATTGTCACAGACAGCAATTTGGAGGTGCCCCATGAATGCCCCCGACGTGCTCCAAAACATCCGCTCAAAACACCCCGTTGCATATGTGGTTCTCTATCTCTTTGTCGGCTGGGCATTGCTGGTTGTCATCACCCATGCCATAGCCTTTGGAGCAGAACTGCTGATAGCCAGCTCGGACCAGCCCATCGTCAAATGGGAGACGACCGATAAGTGCACCGACGGAACCCGAACCGTTTACTACAACAGCCCGTCCCTCTACCAAGAGTTCAAGGTCGAGATTAATAACTCCAAGATTGTCGATGCCGAGCTGGGCGACTATTCGACAATCGGAGCAACCGTCGACGCCGAGCAAGTCGAGCACACAGACAGCCATGCGACGTATCGTATCGACCTCAACATCCTAGGCCGGCCGTCGCGCACCTGTCTGCTCGAATGCGATATACGCGGCACCACACTACACATGTCCGAAATACAAATGCGCCCGGGCAAGGGGTTCTCTTCTTGAGCAGTATACCCGCCCGTACGGCTACTCCACCGGCTTGAAGATGGTGGCCTGACCGAAGACGCTGCGGATGAGGTCTTTGGCCTCGTCCTCGGTCTGCGGGATGCTCGGGGCTGCGCCCTGGTGGCCGAAGGGGCTGCCGGCGCCGGGATTGAGGCGGCGATTCGCCGCGTTAGGTCACTTGTTGCCGTTGGTCATTACGCGTGGGCCGTTGGGGTCGCCGACGATGACCTTGTCGACCATGTTGAGGAACAGGCCGTGCTCCACCACGCCGACCGTGTTGATGAGGTCTTCGGCCAGCTCCTGCGGGTGATCGATGCGCTCCAGGTGCAGGTCCACCACGAAGTTGTTCTCGTCGGTGCGCACTTCCTTGCCGTCGGCGTCAAGAC
>URTL01000146.1 GCA_900550785.1 uncultured Collinsella sp.
GTCATGACCACCGAGACCACCTGCCTGTCGAGCATCTGGGCCACCGACGAGGACACGCACGCGTTTTTGACCATGCACGGCCGCGGCGACGACTACCGCGAGCTCAAGCCCGCCGATGTTGCCTACTACGACGGCTGCGTCGAGGTCGATCTGTCGAGCATCAAGCCCATGATCGCGTTGCCGTTCCATCCTTCCAACGGCTTTGAGATCGACGAGCTCAACGAGAACCTCGAGGACATCCTGCACGAGGTCGAGCTCGAGGCTGCCAAGATCGGCGAGGGCAAGACGCACTTTAGCCTGCTCGACAAGATCGTCGATGGCAAGCTGCACGTGCAGCAGGGCGTTATCGCCGGCTGCTCGGGCGGCAACTACGACTCCGTGGTCCAGGCTGCTCGCGTGCTCAAGGGCGCCAACACCGGCTGCGGCGAGTTCTCGCTGTCGGTCTATCCCACGAGCCAGCCCGTGGCGCTCGAGCTTACACGCCGCGGCTACATCTACGACCTTATGGAGGCCGGCGCGATCGTGCGCACGGCGTTCTGCGGCCCGTGCTTCGGTGCCGGCGACACGCCCGCTAACAACGGCCTGTCCATCCGCCACACCACGCGCAACTTCCCCAACCGCGAGGGTTCCAAGCCGGGTAATGGCCAGCTGAGCGCCGTGGCCCTGATGGACGCCCGCTCCATTGCGGCGACGGCTGCCAACGGCGGCGTTCTGACGCCGGCGACCGACCTGCCCGAGGAGACTTGGGACGAGGCCTGCGAGTATACCTTTGACAACGCGCCGTACAAGAAGCGCGTGTACTGGGGCTTTGGCAAGGCTGAGCCGGCCGACGAGCTGGTCGAGGGCCCCAACATCAAGCCGTGGCCCGCGATGGAGCCCCTCGGCGACGATATCCTGCTCAAGGTGTGCTCCAAGATCATGGACCCGGTCACCACGACCGACGAGCTCATTCCTTCGGGCGAGACGAGTTCCTTCCGCTCCAACCCGCTGGGCTTGGCTGAGTTTACGCTCAGCCGCCGTGACCCGGCCTACGTGGGTCGTTCCAAGGAAGTCGACGCCGTGGAGAAGCGCCGCGTGGCCGGCGAGGCCGCAGGCGATCTGGCGGCGCTCGATGCCGAGCTTGCTGGCGTGTTTGAGGCGCTGGCCGGCGCGGGTGTCGCGGCCGATACCAAGGCGACCGAGTATGGCTCCATGCTCTACGCCAAGAAGCCGGGCGACGGTTCCGCCCGCGAGCAGGCCGCGAGCTGCCAGCGCGTGATTGGCGGCCTGGCCAACATCGTCCACGAGTACGCCACCAAGCGCTATCGCTCCAACGTGATGAACTGGGGCATGGTGCCCTTCCAGATGGAGGCCGAGCCCAACTTTGAGGTGGGCGACTACGTCTTTGTGCCGGGTATCCGCGCCGCGCTCGATGGCGACCTGAAGGGCATCGCCGCCTACGTGGTGCGCGCCGACGGTGCGGTCGAGCAGATTGAGCTCTACATTGCCGATATGACGGCAGAGGAGCGTGCCATCGTCAAGGCCGGCTGCCTGATCAACTACAACAAGTTCAAGGCCGCTGCTGAGTAACTCTGCTGTACGCCCCTGCCACACCTTTCCCTCGTGCTCACGCGCTTCGCGAGGGTCGCCCGAGGGAAAGGTGTGTCCGGGGCTATCGCGACGTTCTCGTTGGGTCTTGGGGGACGCTAATAAATAGACTTGCTTGATGCCGCCTCTGTTATCGGGGCGGCTTCTTTTTGTCGAAAACCACCACAAAGGTGCCTGCCTGGCGGGTCCTTATTTCGATGGGGCTCAGGTTATTTCATCGTCAAATAGCCAAGTGCGTGCTGAGCCACTGTCGCGCGCTGTCTGTGGATCGGGCTCGCAAGTTTGTTCGTAGGCATCCTCGGTACACCGATCCATAAAATCGACGACTGCCGTCTGATCGCCTTCCATGACGTAGATCACGTTGCCATCCGAGATATAGACTCCCGGCCCTTCGTTGTCCACGTAGCCGGGGTCGTATGAAACGTTGCACAGTCTGCTCCCGTTTGCCGCATCGAGTTCAAGGGTCGAATAATACCCGCCATTCATTTGGCCTTTCTTGGCTCGATATATTGCGGCGCCGTACCATCGCTTAAACGTCTTGCCTTTGAGTAAACTGGTTGCCTTGCCGATAAGCTGCTCATCTTGGGTATAGCGCGTGGCTCCAAGTTCGATTCGGGGATAGTTACTGACCCCAAGCGCTGCGGGCGTACCGTCGAAATCGACGGTGATTGAATCGGGTTTGACGATATCGGTGAGGATTTCGATGGGGTAGCTTACGGTTTCAACCGCCGCCTGCGTTGCCGAGGCAGGGAGAAATGCGAGATAGATAATGCCCACGCCGACTGCGGTAATCGCAAACGCTAAGACGAGCAGACCGATATAGGTGGAGCGTTTCACGGCGGGTACCTCGCAAACAGTATGCATTCATTAAGATAAGTGACACCAGCTTACGACAATATTCAAAAGAAGGCGATCGATCGAAATGACGGGGCGAAAAGGCCCTATTGGGCTTAGATTTGACCTCTAATAGGAATATTTGCCCCACTCATTCTGGGCGAGAGGTCAATAATTGAGTCCACGAGTTTTGAGCGATACTCTTCTCACTAAACTCACTATTTTCACTATAAGCACTATAAATACGATAGGGAGGACGACGAGAACAATGTGACGTGCGATAGCTAAGCCGATTAAGCCGGACTCTGACCTTGAATCTCTGCCTCTATCTGTGCGAACGGGCTATTGTCGGTTCTCGATTCCATCGCTGCGTTCTCGTTGGGTCTGGGGATCGTCAAACGTAGACTGGGCTTGATACCGCCTCTTTTTATTGGGGCGGTTTCTTTGTCGGACCACCACGAAGGGGACAGGCACCTTTGTGGTGGTTCTTGGTTTGTCTCGATTTGTAACATCTTGGCCGCTAAAAGTGGGCCTGGTGTTACAGATTTAGATTTTCGATTCAGGTGTCTTCTGTTCATCTTGATTTGTAACATCTGGAGCCATAAACGGTCGCTAGATGTTACAGATTGAGATAGCAAGGGGACGAGGCCGCAGTGGGTGAGCGTGCCTGCCCCTATCTCTCAATCACTCAGAAAATCTTATATATAGAGACTTAGATTTGTGTATAAGATCGCGCAAAGCTGGCAACAATACTTCTCGAACAACGTGAAGCCGCCCCGTAGGGCGGCCGCCCCAAGAGAGGTGATTCCATGAGAATCGATAAGCTAGCAATGACGTCGCGCGAGGCGCTGCAGACCGCCATGAGCACGGCTGCCGATGCGCAGGCCGGCGCGGTGGAGCCGATTCACCTGCTGTCTGCCCTGCTCGGTGCCGGCGAGCGCAATATCTCCGTGATCATCGAGCGCATCGGTGCCGACCCGGCTCAGCTCGCACGCTCCACGCAAAATGCCATCGATCACGCGCCCAAGGTTTCGGGCGAGGGCCAGCAGATGGGCCTGTCCAACGAGCTCGTCCGCGTCATCGAGAAGGCCGAGAAGAAGGCCACCAAGATGGGCGACAGCTTTGTGGTGACCGAGCATCTGCTGATGGCACTTGCCGAGGACAAGGGCGAGGCCGGCCGCGTTCTGCGCGACGCAGGCGTCACCAAGGAGCGCATCGAGCAAGTCTACGAGGAGCTGCGCGGCGATGACCGCGTGACGTCTGCCGAGGACAAGACGCAGTTTGAGGCGCTGGAGCAGTACGGTCGCAACATCTGCGACCTCGCCCGCGCCGGCAAGCTCGACCCGGTCATCGGCCGTACCAACGAGATTGAGCGCGTTATGGTCGTGCTTTCCCGCCGCACCAAGAACAACCCGGTGCTGATCGGCGAGCCCGGCGTGGGCAAGACCGCTGTGGTCGAAGGCTTGGCCCAGAAGATCCAAG
>URTL01000147.1 GCA_900550785.1 uncultured Collinsella sp.
ACGAATACGGCATCATCCTGCACGCGGCCCATCTCGCTCGCGAGCTTAAGGCGTTGTGCCTCGCCGCCCGAGAGCTTCGTGGCGGGCTGGCCCAGGCTCACGTAGCCTAAGCCTACATCGTACAGCGTCTGGAGCTTGCGCTTAATCTGCGGGATATTCCCAAAGAAGGCCAGCGCCTCGGTGACGCTCATGTCGAGCACGTCCGAGATGGTCTTGCCACGGTAGGTGACCTCGAGTGTCTCGCGGTTGTAGCGTTTGCCGCCGCAAACTTCGCAGGGAACGTAGATATCGGGAAGGAAGTGCATCTCGATCTTGATCTGCCCGTCGCCCTTGCACGCCTCACAGCGCCCGCCACTCACATTAAAGGAGAAACGACCCGGCGAGTAGCCGCGCGCCTTCGACTCCGGCGTACTCGCAAACAGCGCGCGAAGATCATCCCACAGGCCGATATAGGTAGCAGGGTTGGAACGCGGCGTGCGGCCAATCGGCGACTGGTCGATATCGATAACCTTATCGATACACTCGATGCCCTCGATTTTCTTATACGGACCCACGGGGCGCGTCGAGCGGTGAATGGCATTCGTAAGGGCAGGCGCAATGGTGTCGGTAACCAGGGAGCTCTTGCCCGATCCCGACACGCCGGTAACAACCGTAAGCGTACCAAACTCGATCTTGGCAGTAACGTTTTTGAGGTTGTTGGCTCGAGCGCCCGTAATTTTAAGGCAGCCGCGACCGGGCTTGCGCCGTTCATCAGGCACCCGGATCATTCGTTTGCCGGTCAGATAAGCGCCCGTCATCGACTCAGGACACGCCATGATATCGGCAGGCGTTCCCGCCATGATGTCAGGGGGCGCCCCGGCGGCGACTACGTGCCCGCCGTTGACGCCGGCGCCGGGCCCCATGTCGATCACGTAGTCGGCGGCACGGATTGTATCCTCGTCGTGTTCGACGACGATAACGGTATTGCCGATATCGCGCAGGCGCTCGAGCGTCTTGATCAGGCGCTCGTTATCACGCTGATGAAGACCGATCGAGGGCTCGTCCAGAATATAGAGCACGCCCATGAGACCCGCGCCGATCTGCGTTGCCAGTCGAATACGCTGTGCCTCGCCACCGGAAAGCGTCGCCGAGGCACGGTCGAGGGTCAGATAGTCAAGTCCGACATCGACCAGAAAGCGCAGGCGCTCCAGGATTTCCTTAACGATGCGCCCGCCGATAAATTGTTGGCGCTCGGTAAGCTCCAAACCCTCAAAAAACTCGAGCGACTCGCGGCACGATAGGCAGCAAACCTCGTAAATGGACTTACCGCCTACGGTAACGGCGAGCATCTCGGGGCGCAAACGAGCGCCGTGGCAGGTCGAGCACGGCTCCTCGCGGATGTACTTCTCCAAGCGCGCCTTGGTGTTCTCATTCGTCGTCTCGGTATAGCGCTCGTACAGGATATTGCGCACGCCCGAGAACTTGGTGTCCCACTGGCTGCGACGACCGTCGAGCTTTTGATAGTCGGCCGAAATCTTCTGGTCGCCCATGCCGTCTAAAAACGCGCGACGCACCCGCAGAGGCAGATCCTCCCACGGCGTATCGACGCTCACCTTGAAGTATTTACAGACCGCAGCGAAAATCTGCGGATAGTAGTTAGAGTTGCCAAACAGGCTGCCAAAGACCCCGTCGGCGATCGACTTCGAGGGGTCTTCGATTAGGGCCTCGGCATCGACCGTCTTCTTAAAGCCCAGGCCATCGCACTCGGGGCACGCGCCATAGGGCGCGTTGAACGAGAAATCACGCGGCTGCAGGTCATCGATGGAGTGTCCATGCTCCGGGCACGCTAACGCCAGCGAATACTCCAGCAACTCGCCTTCGGTCCCCTCGGGAGCGTCGCGGTCGGGCAGCAAGTATACGTTCACATTGCCGTGCGCCAGCGCAGTCGCCTGTTCAACGGACTCGGCAATACGGCCCAGCGAGTTCTCGCGAATCACGATGCGGTCGACTACGACCTCGATATCGTGCTTGAACTTTTTGTCCAGATCGATCGGGTCGTCGAGCGAGCGCACTTCGCCGTCAACGCGCACGCGGCTAAAGCCCTCGGCGCGAAGGTCCTCAAACAGTTTGGTGTACTCGCCTTTTCGCCCGCGCACCACCGGTGCCAGCACAAACGCGCGGCGGCCCTCCCCCGCCGCCAAGACCTTGTCGGCAACCTGGTCGGTCGTCTGGCGCTCAATGACGCGGCCGCATTCGGGACAGTGCGGGGTGCCCACACGAGCGAACAGCAGGCGCAGATAGTCATAAATCTCGGTTACGGTGCCAACCGTCGAGCGAGGGTTTTTAGACGTCGTCTTTTGGTCGATCGACACCGCCGGCGAAAGGCCGTCGATTGAATCCAAGTCGGGTTTGTCCATCTGGCCCAAGAACTGGCGCGCATAGCTCGAAAGGCTCTCGACGTATCGACGCTGGCCCTCGGCATAGATAGTGTCAAATGCCAGCGAGCTCTTGCCCGAGCCAGAAAGACCGGTAATGACCACGAGTTGGTCACGCGGAATGGAAACATCGATATCACGGAGGTTGTGCTCACGAGCGCCGCGAATAACGATAGAAGAATCAGACATGGAAGCTCCTTGCCTCCTATTGCATCGAATCATACTGCCGATGAGTTTAGCGCACTCGACGCGCACAGATGTTCGTAATACAAGATTCGCAGACCTTTAGCTTTGCGTATCGGGTGCTTTGTTTCTCGAAATGCCCTGGAAAGGTTACAGTAATCTAATAACTGAACTTAATTTGCTGTAACAGAGGAACGTCCATGACCGAAGATATCCCCCTTGAAATCACTTCGAGTGGCATGGCCAATCTGCCCATATGCATCGCCGTCCTTATCGTGGCCACCGTCGTCGTGCGCGTGTATTTTTCAATCAAACACAATGAAAAGCCGCCCATTGCCCGCGTCTTTTGGTGCGCGACGCTCCTCATCCCGCTCGGCATGGTAGCTGCATGGATTACGAATCAATTGCTCGTAAATGAGGACAGTTCCCTATGGGTCCTTTCTTATTCGGCGCTCGGTGCTGCCGCCGTCATACTTCTTGTCGAACCCTTGGTTTCGGGACTTATCGACCAAACCGATCTTGCGACGGGAACGGTTGCCTGTATTTTCCGTGACATCCTTGTCATCGCCGCTGTTTCAGCGCTCTCGTTCGTTTCACTCGAAATTGCCTGTAACGAAACGTTCTATCGCATTCCCGCCAACTCATTCGGGTTTTCCGTCGGGCTGCTCGCGACGGTTCTGCTCTCCCTTTATTTGCTGGGACAGCGTCATGGAGGCGTCATGGCCCTCGTGCCCGTCGCCTGTTGCATCCTTGGCATTGCCGAGCACTTCGTCATAACGTTTAAAGGCGAGGCCATCCTGCCAAGCGATATCTTGGCCCTTGGCACCGCAATGGAAGTGGGCGAGGGATACGAGTTTACCTTTACCGCCGGAATCGTAACCTCTCTCGCCCTGTTGGAGATTTCCCTGGGGCTTCTTTCGCTTATCCGACCGCGAAAGCTCCGTACGTCCACCCATGTCTTCCCCGCAATCGCCGCTAACCTCTGCGCTTTTCTGCTAGTGACCGTTGTGGGGCTCTCGGGCTTTTCCAGCATCGACTTGGAGCAGGCGCTGGATTTTGGATTTGACCGTTGGCAGCCCATCACCACATATACGTCTCAGGGTTTTATCACTTCGTTCACCGAAATGGTCAACGAGTTGCCCATTGAGAAGCCCGAAGACTATACGCCCGATGAGGCGCAGAGCATCGAGCAGGAGCTCGCCGCCGCCCAGGCTCAGGCCCAGGTCGCCGTTGCCGCCCCCGCTCCGGCTCCCGCCCCCGTGGCCAGCC
>URTL01000148.1 GCA_900550785.1 uncultured Collinsella sp.
CGCCGAGACCTTCAAGCAGATCCCCGGCACCCCCATCGCCTATTGGGCCAGCGACGGTATCGTGTACGCTTTCAGTGACTGTCCGAGTCTGGGCGAGTCTTTGGCATTTAGGGAGGGAATTCATACCGCGGACAATGCACGTTTCTTGCGTTATTGGTGGGAAGCGTCGGATAGTGAGATAGTGACGAACGCAGCGTCTCTTGCTGATGTGGATTCCAAAGGGTCTTATGTTCCCTACTGCAAGGGCGGTGAGTTTAGAAAATGGTACGGAAATCTGGAGTGGGTTATTGCGTTCAATGATCTTCACCGAAGTGAAATGAGGGAGCTGCCGGGATGTGTCTGGCCAAGTCAAGGCCTATGGTTTAAAGAGGGCGGAACGTGGACGGCTGTTTCAAGCGGAAATCTCGGGATTCGCTTTTTCCCCAGCGGCTGCCTATTTGATGCTGGCGGTCAAGTTGTTGTTGGGGAGAAATGCAAGGAGGCAATCGGCTTCCTTAATTCGTCTTTCGCTAAAGCAATTGCCGATTTGTTAATGCCTACGCTTAACTATAAATGCGGAATAATGAAGACTCTTCCTGATTTTTTGAACTCCGCTGAAGGAGCTTTGGCTGAAACGGACGAGTGTATTACGTTGTCCAAAGCGGATTATGATTCGTTTGAAACTTCCCTAGACTTCAACCGTCATCCTTTGTTATAGGTGGTTTGAATGATATCTCGTATTAATATTTCCGGCTTGGGGCCATATGGCAGCGATAACGCGTCGCTGGATAACCTGAAATCTGTTAATTATATTTTTGGCTCCAATGGCAGTGGAAAAACTACTATTAGGGGGGTGCGGACAGAAAGTTGGACCGCGGGGCGGTCCGGACTGGAGGTTCGCATGTACAGCAGGGAGAAGGTCGAGCTCTTCCTCCTGGCGACGGAGGACGGCATGGGGCCCACCGCCGCCGCGAAGTTCGCGGGGGTCTCGGTGGGCGCGGCCAAGAAGTGGGCGACGGGGCACCTCCCGCACAGCTACACCGGGGCGCGCTGTAGAATCGTGGCGAGGAAACCGCCACGGAAGGAGGCCAGCTTGGGCCCCGACAAGTCGATCTACGCCCCGCCCGCGACCGGCCCGCTCGCCGGGCTCAACGAGGACCAGATAGAGAACCTGCTGCTCAGGGCGGTGTTGGCCGACCTAAAAGCGGAAGGGTGGGACCCGGCTTCGATCTCGAACAGGAGCAAGTGCGAGCTCGGCGAGAGATTGAGGCTGGCGACCGCCCTGCCCCTCCGCTCGATCACAGGTTTCTTGAGGATATCGAAGAGCTCCTATGAGTACTGGAGGCCCCGCGTCGCCGCGCCGCGCGACCGCGACGCCGACATACGCGACCGCGTGGTGCGCATCTTCCGCGAGGGCTCGGGGTGCTGGGGGTACCGCACCGTCTGGGCGCGCCTGCGCCGCGAGGGCGTCCGCGCCAGCGAGAAGCGCGTGGCCCGCGTGATGCGCGAGGAGGGCCTCGAGGTCGTCTACAACAAGAGGCGCGCCCGGGGCTACAGCTCCTACGCCGGCGAGGTCTCCAAGGCGCCGGAGAACCTCGTGAACAGGAATTTCCACGCCGACGAGCCCAACTAGGCCTAATCCAAGCGAGATTCCAGACTCGACAGGCCATTGAGAGTCAGGTCGTTGGCGACCTCAGAGACGCGCTCGATAGGAACCGAGCCGTCAGACAGCGCCCACGTGCGATAGATACCGATAATGCCTGACAGCAAAAACGCCAGATAGTAGTCGAACATCTCATCCTTAAGACCTTGGGGCAGCAGATTGCGTTCGGCAATCTCGTGCTCGAGCGGCGCACGAAGACGAGCCATAAAATCATCGAGCGGAATGTTCTCGATCAGCTGACGATTGAGCACCAAGTTGTTGCACAGTGCCTCGTTAACGGTTTTAAAGAAGGTCGCCGCCGCGCCAAGAGCGCGCTCGTTGGTGTCGCCGTCCATTGAAGTAAGCGTTTTCTCGACCGAGTCGACAATCATCTCCACCACATCGACGGCAATGGCATCGAGCAGGCCGTCAACCGTACCAAAGTGAACGTAAAAGGTCTTGCGGTCAACATTGGCCTCGCGCGCGATGGCACTCACCGTAATGTCTGCCAGCGGCTTTTCCATGAGCAGGCGCTCGAAAGCCGAAAGGATGGCATTACGGCTGCGAACGATGCGACGATCAAGACGCGGTTTGCTGGTTGCCATGGGCGTGTCCCTTCGATATGCGAGCATTCATCAACAGATGAGAGATAATCTACGTAAGAGGATTATCCCCCATACAGCACAAATATGCCCCGCATCATGAAGAACGCACGACTGTCCTACTGCGACTTAGGGTGCTTCTTCTTATTGAGTGCCGACGGAGATACGCGAATACCATCGCCTGTCTGGCGCACATAGGCTTTATGAGCGGGCTTAGCGGCCCCAGAAGCCTTCTGAGCGTGCTTCTTGGGATCAACGGTAACAGCATTCGTGGGATGCGGCTTAGTGGGCGCAGAGGGCGTCTGAGACGTGCGGCCGAGTTTGCGCATCACGCGATCCCAGCGCGCATGGATGCTCTCGTTGTGGGCGCTCTTAAGGCCCAGCAGGGGCGCAGCCAAAATGGTCGGCGCAATAAACGTAATGAGGCGCCACAGCAGATAGCCGGCGGTCGAAGCCGACCCAAAGAAATGACCTAGGAACAGCGCGAAGCCACCCTCAGCGCCACCAGTTCCACCGGGCAAGGGAACCGCAGAGCTTAACAGCTGGACAAAGGCGCTCGCGGCCATGACCGAGAAAAAGTCGACCTCGTGGTGGCCAAAGGAAAGCATCAGGAAATACGGCACCAGATAGAAAAACGCGAGCTGCAGCATGGTGATAAACACGGTGAGCAGCATGGAAGAAAAATGTCCGGCTGAAAGCTTGAACTTCTCGGAGAAGGAGTAGATCTCGCCATCGACAAACGTGCGCCATCCCTCGATCTTAGTGGCCGAGACACCAATGCGCTCAAGCCAATTGATGATGCAATGGGCAACGCGCGTGACGGTCTTAGGCATGAGCGCGACGGCGAAGATGCCCAGCAAGATGCAGCAGTGCCCACCAAAGCTAAAGACGCACAGCAGCGTCATGTCGCCATAGCGCTCGGCAAAAAACGGCATGCGAGCAAGCAGTAGGATAGCGCCCCAGGCAACGAGGCCAAACTGGTACACGATAAAGCGAGTGAACTGCGTGGCGCCAGCCTCGCCGACATTTTGGCCCGCCTTGGTCAGGCGGTAGATCTGGGCGGGAGTCGAGCCCATCATCATAGGTGTGAGGTTGCCAAAGAAGATGCCACTCGCCTCGACCGAAATCAGGTCGCGAATGCCGACGGGTGAATTAGGGTCGAGCCATACGGCGATCGCATAGGCCACAATGCCAAAGAACAGATACATGAACATGCAAAGACACGCGACAAAGAGCCATGACGCCTGCACGCTCGACATAGCGGCCCAGAACTGCCCCATCTGCCCGGTTACCACCAGATAGACGATATAACCCACCAGCACGACGCCGATAAAGATGGCGCCGCGGCGTGCGCTCTTATTGTCATCTCCGCCCGAGGCCTCAACCTCAACCTGGGGCTTAGACGTATGCTGAGAGGACTCCGTCATGAGACTCCTTCTAACAGTCAAAATATCTTGCATATTGTACCCGCAAGGACCATAAGCAGAACGCAAAGCTCTGGTTCAAACGGGAATTGCAGACGGTTGTTTGAAAATAAAAAACCCGGCCTTCCATGGGAAGACCGGGTATCAGATGCGTGGTAGCCCGTACCAGATTCGAACTGGTGATCTCCGCCTTGAGAGGGCGGCGTCC
>URTL01000149.1 GCA_900550785.1 uncultured Collinsella sp.
GCACAGACGGGCGTTCGCGTGCTGGCCTGGGACCCCGATGACGATGTCATGACGGCCGCCAGCATGGGCACTGTCGCCGGAGAGCTCAACGACAAGACACTCGGCGAATGCGACATCATCGTCCTGGCTTGCTACCCCGAGGCCTGCATCGAGTGGCTCGAGGCGCATGCCCAGGCCCTCGCCGACGCCACCGACACCGAGGCCATCATGGGTCCCGTGGTGATCGACACCGTGGGCGTCAAGGGCATCGTGTGCGAACGTGCCTTTGAGCTTGCCCGTGAGCACGGCTTTTACTTTGTGGGCGCACACCCCATGGCGGGCACGCAGTACTCGGGCTACGCACACTCCCGCGCCGACCTGTTCCAGGGCGCGCCACTCGTGCTCGTGCCGCCCGCGGTGGACGATGCGCTCAAACTGGAGCTTTTGGGCCAGGTGCGCGAGATGGTGCGCCCCTTGGGCTTTGGCAAGTTCAGCGTGACCAGCGCCGCCGAGCACGACCGCGTCATCGCCTTCACGAGCCAGCTTGCGCACGTGGTGTCCAACGCCTACGTCAAAAGCCCCACCGCCCAGGTCCACCACGGCTTTTCGGCCGGTAGCTACCGCGATCTCACCCGCGTGGCGCACCTCAACCCGCAAATGTGGTCCGAGCTCATGATCGACGACGCCGACGCGCTCGCCTACGAGATCGACCATCTGATCGAATCGCTCGGCGCCTACAGCCGTGCGCTCAAGGACCGCGACCAGCGCTATCTGGAGAATCTCCTTGCCGAGGGCGACCGCATTAAGCGCGCGCTCGACGACGAGACCTCCCACTAGACCACCTATCACGCCAGGTCGAAAGGACCGAAGCTTATGGCGATTACCATCGATATCGACACTGCACGCCCCTACCAGGTGCATGTTGGCACGTTTTTGCTGGAGCAGGCGGGACCACTCGTGCGCGCCACTGCCGGCGGTACCAAGGCCGTCATCGTGACGGACACCAACGTGGGCCCGCTCTACCAGATGCCCGTTAAGCAGAGCCTGGAGGCGTCAGGCTACGAGGTGAGCATCTGCACCTTCGAGGCCGGAGAGGCCCATAAGCGCGCCGAAACCTATGTTGCCATTATGGAGTTTGTGGCAGAGCACGAGCTTTCGCGCTCCGACGTGATCGTGGCACTCGGTGGCGGCGTCGTGGGCGACGTGGCGGGCTTTGTGGCCGCCACCTACATGCGCGGCTGCAAGTTTGTGCAGATCCCGACGAGCCTGCTCGCCATGGTGGATTCGTCGGTGGGTGGCAAGACCGCCATCGACCTGGCTGCAGGCAAGAACTTGGCCGGCGCCTTTTGGCAGCCGAGCGTGGTTATCGCCGACGTGGGGTGCCTGGCCACCCTCACGCCCGAGCAGTTCGCCGACGGCTGCGGCGAGGTCGTCAAGCACGCCGTGATCGCCGACCCGGAGCTTTTCGCCGAGCTGGAGAAGACCCCACTCACGCTGGAGCTGCTCAACCGCGATGTGGCGCGCGTAGCGCTCATCATCGCCCGCAATATCGACATCAAGCGCGCCGTGGTCGTTGCCGACGAGCGCGAGATCAACCAGCGCAAGCTCCTCAACTTTGGACACAGCGCCGGACACGCCGTCGAGGCCTGCGAGCACTTTGAGCTCGGACACGGCAACTGTGTGTCGATCGGCATGGGCATCATCACGCGCGCCGCGGCTCTGCACGGCATTTGCGATGCTGCACTGCCCGGTCGTATCAAGGAGCTCTGCGCCCGCCATGGCCTCAAGACCCGCTGCGACCTAGATGCCGATGCCGTTTTTGCCGAGGCGCTCCACGACAAGAAGCGCGCGGGCGACACCATCGACCTGGTGATTCCGCACGGCATCGGCCGCTGCAGCATCGACCGCACGCCGCTTTCCACTTTCCACGAACTCATTGCCGAGGGCCTCGGCCAGAAGGGAGACGCATTCGCATGCTAGCCCGCATCACCCCGTCCCCGCTTAAGGGCACCGTTCCCGCCATCGCGTCCAAGTCGATGGCGCATCGCCTCATCATCTGCGCTGCGCTTGCCAACGGCGAGACGCACGTTACCTGCAACACCACCTGCGCCGACATCGAGGCTACGGTGCGTTGCCTTACGGCACTGGGCGCTCGCATCGAGACCGTCGAGGATGGCTTCCAGGTCCATCCCACTATGAAGAGTGTTGAGTTTGGCCTGCTCAAGGCCCTTGCCGGCGGGACGCTCGACTGCGGCGAAAGCGGCTCCACGCTCCGCTTTATGTTGCCCGTCGCCTGCGCGCTGGGTGCGGATGCCACCTTCGTGGGCCAGGGCCGCCTTGGCGCCCGCCCGCTGTCCCCGCTCTCGGACGAGATTATCGCCGCCGGCTGCGACCTACAGGGTCTGGGCGGTTTTCCGCTCAAGACGAGCGGCCGCATGCGCCCGGGCACCTTTGTGCTGCCGGGCAACGTGAGCTCGCAGTACATCTCGGGCCTGCTGCTGGCAGCCCCGTTGCTCGCCCAGCCCTCCTGTGTGCAGGTGACCGGCCTCATTGAGAGCCGCCCCTACATCAACCTGACGATCCAGGCCATGAAGGCCTTTGGCGTCGAGGTCAACGTCGAGCGCATTCCCGCCAAGGACGGTCAGCCCGAGGTCACGAACTTCCGTGTGAGCAGCGGCTCGTACCGCACGCCCGGCAGCGTAGCCGTCGAGGGAGACTGGTCCAACGCCGCCTTTTGGCTGTGCGCCGGCGCCATCGGCACCGACCCCATCACCGTCGAGGGCGTGTCGCTGAGCTCCGCACAGGGCGACCGCAACGTGCTCGCCGCGCTTTCGCGCTTTGGTGCCCGCATCGTGCGCTCCACCAACGCCGCCACCGTGCAGTCCGACAAGCTCGCCGGCTTTGAGATGAGCGCCCACGACATTCCGGACCTGGTGCCCGTCATCTCGGCCGTGGCATCGCTGGCTCAGGGCCGCACGTTCATCCGTGACTGCGCACGCCTGCGCATCAAGGAATCTGACCGTCTGGTCACCACCACCCGCGAGCTCACCGCGCTGGGAGCGCAGGTGCGCATCGCCGGTGACGACCTCATCATCAAGGGTGTCGATGCCTTCACCGGAGGCGAGGTCGATTCGCACAACGACCACCGCATCGCCATGATGGCCGCCATCGCCGCGAGCCGCGCCACCGGCGAGGTCGTGATCCACGGCGCCGAGGCCGTCAACAAGTCCTATCCCGATTTCTTCGACCACTACCGCCTACTGGGCGGCAAGGTCACGCTCGAGGAGGAATAGCATGTCCTCGACCTTTGGCAACGTCTTGCACTTAAGCATCTTCGGCCAGTCGCACTCTCCCGCTATCGGCTGCTCGCTCGATGGCATCCCGGCGGGCATCGCCGTGGACCAAGAGAAGCTGCAGGCCTTCCTCGACCGTCGCGCCCCCGGTCGCGACGAGACCGCGACCAAACGCCGCGAGGCCGACGCCGCCCACATCATCGCCGGTGTTGTCGATGGACATACCACCGGCGCGCCCATCGCCGCGATTATCGAGAACACCAACACGCGCTCCAATGATTACTCCGAGCTGCGCCGCAAGCCCCGTCCCGGACATGCGGACTTCCCTGCGCGCGTGAAGTATCACAACATGCACGATGTCGCTGGTGGCGGGCATTTTTCCGGCCGCCTAACGGCCCCCTTATGCATCGCCGGCGGCATTGCGCTGCAGGCACTTGAGGCCCGCGGCATTCAGGTCATGGCGCACGTCGCGCAGATCGGCGGCATCTCCGACCTGCCTATGGACGATATGGTCTATCGCGAGGCCGACCGTAAGGCAATCCTTACGAACGATCTGCCGTGCATTGACGCCACCGCA
>URTL01000150.1 GCA_900550785.1 uncultured Collinsella sp.
TTGGCCACCGCCGGCAGCAGCGAGCCCTGCACCACAATGCTCGACACGGCAATCACAAACACCAGGTCAAATAGGTCGTGTCCGCCGGGAACGCCGGCCACCACGGCAAAGAGACTAAAGACGACCGAAGCTGCTCCGCGCAGGCCAGCCCAGCTTACGAGCGCGACCTGGCGGGGGTTCGTCTTAAAGGGCGCCAGGAGCACGCCGACGGCGATGGGGCGGCTCACGAAGAGCATAAACGCCATGAGCGCCAGGCCCGGCAGCAGCATCTGCGGCAGGCGCGCGGGCGTCACGAGCAGGCCGAGCAAGAAGAAGATCGTCATCTCTGCCATCTCGGTGAGGGTGTCAAAGAAGTGCGCCATCTCGACTTTGCCGGTGATGTCACTGGCGCCCAGCACAATGCCGGCCAGGTATACAGCCAAAAAGCCGTTGCCGCCCAGATAGCTTGGTAGCGCGTAGGCGACGATCGCCACGGCGAACAAAAAGATGGTCTGCGCGCCCTCGGCCGTTGCGTGCGCGCGTTCAATCAGGCGGCCCGCCGCCCAGCCGATGGCGAGGCCCAGGCCCACGCCCAGGATAATCTGCTTGGTCAGCAGCACGGGGATGTTAATGTCGCCGTCGGCCGCGAGTGTGGCGAGCACGGCGGTGAGCATGTAGGCGACGGGATCGTTGGAGCCCGATTCGACCTCGAGCAGCGAGTCGGTGCCGCCCCTCAGCGACAGGCTGTGCTCGCGCAGAACACTAAAGACGCTGGCCGCGTCGGTGGATGCCACGACCGAGCCCAGCAGCAGACCGCCGATCCAGTCGAAGCCCAGCACAAAGTGGGCGAACACGCCGGTGATGCCTGCGGTGATGACGACGCCGAGCGTGCTCAGCAGCACCGCCGGCGCGGCGACGGGCTTGGCGCGGTCGATATTGGTGTTAAAGCCGCCGTAGAACATGATGAACAGCAGCGCCGTGCTGCAGACGGTTTCGGTGAGCGCATAGTCGCTAAAGTCGATATGCGCCGGGCCGTTGACGCCCAACAGCATGCCGAGTGCGATAAAGATAAGCAGGGTGGGGAAGGGGAGCTTTTTGCCGACGGGTTTGATGGTCAGGCACAAAATGATGACGAGGCCGATAAAAAGAAGGATCTGGTTCATGGATGGTGTCCGCTCCTGGGTGGTTGGCGTGGCACGGTTAGTTGTCTGCGGTTATTTGTACCCAAAGATGGTGGGTTTATGGGGTTGGATTGCGGGCGTGCGCGATATCGTCATAGACGGCAGCCGTCTTTGCCTCTGCTCGGAAACCCTTTCCAGCTTTATTGCAACGGAGTACAATGGGTAACGTTTAAGTTCAACTTGAAGTTTTAGTTGCGGCGCCGGGCTTCGGCCGCAATGCAAGGAGAGGCGTACCATGGCGATCTATGTGACATCTGATGCTCACGGGCACGTGCGTGCGCTTGACGAGGCCCTGTCTAAGATCTCGTTGACGTCCGACGACACGCTGTACGTGCTGGGCGACATGATCGATCGCGGGCCCGATCCGGTCGGCGTTATTAAGCTTGTGCGCTCGCTGCCCAACGCCCGCGTGCTCAAGGGTAATCACGAGCAGATCATGCTCGATGCCATCATAGGCCAGGATCCGCTCGATGCCGAGACCTGGGATATCAACGGTGGTTGGACGACGCGTGAGCAGCTCAACGACATGGAATTTGAGGCATACGAGGAGCTCGTGCGATGGATGGCCGCGCTGCCGCTCTACGCGGTGGCTGAGACCGAGGAGCGCCCGTATCTGCTGGTACATGCTGGAATCGAGATGAAGGCGGCTCGCGCGTTTTTGCTTGAGCATGGCGTCGATTGTGCCGATGGCGTTGGAGCGGTGGGCGCCGATCGCGAGCTGCTGCAGCAGATGCTCGCGGTGCAGTCGTCCGATGACCTGCTGTGGATTCGTCACGGCTATTGGGATGTGCCAACCGGGCTGCTTTCTGCCGAGGGCAAGGGCCCGGTCGTGGTGAGCGGTCACACGCCCACGGTATCGCTTGGGCGCTATTGCGAGGTCGGTGGTCTGGCGGGGCTCGATGAGGAATCGGGACGAGGGCAGATCGTGCGCTTGGGCGGCGAGGACACTGCCGGCGTGCCCGATCGCATCGACATCGACTGCGCTGCCGCCACCGGCTCCGAGTTCGGTCGAGTGGGCATCCTGCGCCTGGACGACGGGGCGGAGTTCTACGCGAACATCAACCCGGGCGAATAATCGGTGCAAGGGGTAGCTAATTTGGGACGGGGCTTTTTTGACTACTTTTGCCCTTCTGCCCGCTAATTGATTTCTCTGGGACGGGGATTAAATAATCATTTGGCTGCCCGCTGGCTAAGTGAGTAGACTTTTTTGGAAATGCCGAGCACCCAACATATTTGCCTCAATAAAACCGCAGGTCACAGACTAGTGCTCTGTCGGTGTGGTCGGGGATTCGGTAAAAATCTACTCACTTAGTTTTACGTGATGCATATTGTTCGCAACGAGACCCCAGCCGGGGCGATTCCATCGCAAATTCCGGTGACCGGGGGCAGCTAATTAGGCTCCGTATGGGTTGCGGTCGCGTTCGATGCGTTGACGGATGTGGCGGTACTCGATAATCAGCAGCACCAGCAGTAGGGTCATGATGGCCAGGTAGCTCACCACGGCGCCCAGCAGGCCCAGCAGGTTGATCAGGATCACCGGGAGCACCACGCTCACGGCAAAACAAATCAGGTAGACCTTGGTGACGTCTCCAGCGTGGCGCAGCACCGTGATGATGGCGTAGATAAAGTCGATGGCCGCGGTGACGCCGCCGGCGACGACCATCAGCAGCGCCAGCGTACGGTAGCGTTCAAAGCTGAGGCCGTACATAAAGCTCATGAGGGGAATACCGGGACCTGCCATAAATGCGGCGCACACGGCGGTGATGACCACGATCAGCGCCATAACGGCAACAATAATCAGGTCAAAGCGACGACGCTTGCGAGGATTAGCCCAAATGCTCGACAAGCGCAGGAGCTGCGGTTTATAGATAAATCCAATGCTCAGCAAAATAGCCTGCGCCGGAAAGAACAGGGCATTAAAGTACAGCTGATATTTGTATGCCAGCGTGCCTTCCATCACAAACTTGGGCATGCTCTCAATTAGGTTGAACAGGAACAGTGCACCAAAGAGCGGGGCGCACTGGACAAACAGGTGGCCGACCTCGCGCAGGCTCACGCGGCGCGATTTTTCGGTTTCGAGCAGGGCAAGCGGCGCGGTGACCAGCACGAGCGAGACGATGGCGGTGACACCCATGGCCATGGCCGCGATGGGCATGCTGCGCGTGAGGAGCAGCGCCACGCTGAAGACCGCGATGACGCCGATGGAGCGTAGGGTTTGGCTCATGCCGGCCAGGTAGAGTTTATCGGCCTGCTGCAGGCGGCCCTCGTACACGTCCGCCACGCCATCGATCACCTTGTACAGGTAGACGCCCAGACCGATCGTCGCCATTTGCGCGTCATAGCCGCGGGCACTGCTGTATACCAGACCGCATGCCAGCGCGAGCGCTCCGCAGAGCCAGCGGTTGAGCTGGTAGGAGGCGAAGGACGTCTTCTCGTCGATGTCTGATACCTGGAAATTGCGCACGCCGTAGTTGCACGCGATCATGATGAGCGTGCCGGTGACAAAGGCGATGGAGAACTTGCCGGCCTCCTCGGCGCCTACGAGCTGCGTCGACACAATGGTGAGCAGCGGAAACGCCATGCCCCATACAGCGGTGCCCAGGGTATTCCAAAGGTAGTCGCGACGGGTGGCGTGATCTTCGTACTCGG
>URTL01000151.1 GCA_900550785.1 uncultured Collinsella sp.
CCGGCAAGCTGCTCGACCACGGCGTGGTCTACCCCACCAAGCCGCGCCACGACGTCGCCGGCACCAAGCGCGAGCTCGCCCGCCTCGTCAAGAAGGACGGCGTCAACACCATCGTCATCGGCAATGGCACCGCCAGCCGCGAGACCGAGGAAGTCGTCTCGGAGTTCATCGCCGAGCAGGCGCCTGAGCTGCGATACACCATCGTCAACGAGGCCGGCGCATCGGTGTACTCCGCCTCCGAGCTCGCCAGCCAGGAGTATCCCGACCTGGACGTCACCGTGCGTGGCGCCATGAGCCTGGGCCGCCGCCTGCAGGACCCGCTGGCAGAGCTCGTCAAGATCCCGCCCCAGTCCATCGGCGTGGGCCAGTACCAGCACGACCTTGACCAGACCGAGCTTTCGCGCACCCTGGGCCACGTGGTTGAGGACGTCGTCAACCGCGTGGGCGTCGACGTAAACACCGCGAGCGCGAGCCTGCTGGGATACGTATCGGGCATCACGCCGAGCGTGGCCAAAAACATCGTGGCCTACCGCGAGGAAAACGGCGCCTTTACCGATCGCCGCCAGCTCAAGAAGGTCCCCAAGCTGGGACCCAAGGCATATCTCAACGCCGCGGGCTTTTTGCGCATTAGCGGCGGCAGGAACCCACTCGACGCGACAAGCGTCCACCCCGAGAGCTACGAGGTGGCCACGTCCGTCCTAGAACGCGCCGGCGTTAAAGCAAGCGAGCTCAGCCGCGGCGGCGTGCCCGACATCGAGCGCCGCCTGGGCAGCATCTCGGCGCTGGCAAGCGACCTGAGCTGCGGCACCCTCACGCTCATCGACATCGTTAACGAGCTCAAGAAGCCCGGTCGCGACCCGCGCGATGACGCGCCCAAGGTGGTCTTTAGCCGCTCGGCGCTTTCCATCGACGACCTGGAACCCGGCATGGAGCTCAAGGGCACGGTGCGCAACGTCGTGGACTTTGGCGCCTTCGTCGACGTGGGCGTGCACCAGGACGGCCTCGTACATATCTCTAAGCTGGCCAACCGCTTTGTCAAGCACCCCAGCGACGTCGTGCGCGTCGGTGACACGGTCAAGGTGTGGGTCGAAAAGGTCGATCGCGACCGCAAGAAGATCTCGCTCACCATGGTGCAGGGCAAGTAAACCGCCAAAGCAAAGGTACCCCCTGTAGCGATGTGCAAAATCGCGAGTATTCTGCAAATTCCACCGTTCCGGATGCCCCTCAGAGGCGAAAAAGCAAAAAACAGCCCCCGTTTTAGCGTCGTCAGAGCCAAAACGGGGGCTGTTTTTTGCTTCGGTTAACTGATAAAGACCTTTACCTTGCTGAATACTCGCGATTTTGCACGTCGCTACAGGGGGTACCCTTGCTTACGGCAGAATATGAAAGCCGAGCGAGGCGATATCCTTGGCAAAGCCGCGGACGGTGTCGAGCGAGACCTCGTACGGGTCGCGGCCGATGTTCTTGCGCTTGGCCAGGATGCTGTTGGGTACCGTAATGATCTGGCAACCGCAGGCCTCGGCCTGGTAAATGTTGATGAGCTCGCGCGTGGATGCCCACAGGACCTCGCAGTTGGGCTTTGCGGCGGCCTTCTTGACCGACTCCGTCATAAACGGAATGGGATCGACACCGGTATCGGCGATGCGACCGGCAAAGAGCGAAATGATGGACGGCGTCTCGGTGTCAACGGCCTCGACCATCTCATCGACCTGTGTAGGCGTAAAGATAGTAGTGACGTTGACCTTGATGCCGTCGGCCGAAAGCTTGCGCACCAGCTCGGCGGTGGACTCGCCCTTGGTGGTCACGCACGGAATCTTGACGTAGACGTTCTCGGCCCAGGTAGCGATCTCGCGCGCCTCGACCTCCATGGTCTCGACGTCGTCGGCAAAGACCTCAAACGAGACGGACACATCGGTGATGTGGGTCAGGACCTCCTTGGCAAACGCGCGGTAATCCGTCACGCCGCCCTTCTTCATAAGGGACGGGTTGGTCGTGAAACCCTGAACGTTGCCGTTCTCGTACATGTCGAGCATGCCCTCGAGGTTTGCACCGTCAGCGAACACCTTGATTGCCATCTGCCTGATTCCTTTCGTTAGTATACGGCCAATAAACTGCTAAACACTTTACCTACGTTTATCAAGGCGTGAGCTGCAGTTTTTTATCTTCTCGGCGAACGGTATAAACACCTCAGTGTTTGGATTGATAAATCGATTGAGCATGCAAAAGCAAAGAGTCGCAGTTTGGGCAAACGTCAGAACGCGGGATTCATTAGATGAGGCCGAAATGCTGCATCGCTGTGACGGTACCGTCGTGTGCGACATCGTCGGTCACGTAGTCGGCGACCGCCTTGACCTCGGGCATGGCGTTGCCCATGGCCACGGCTGTCTCGACGGCGGCGAGCATGCCCAGGTCGTTGCCCGAATCGCCAAAGCCAAAGGTGCGCGCATTTCCCTCGCGGCCCAGATACGCCAGCGCTCGCGCCACGCCCACGCCCTTGTCAATGCCCTTGGGGCTCAGCTCGCGATTCTGGCCACCGGTGTTGCACAGCTCAAACTCGCAATCGATAAAGCCGTCATCATTGGCTACGCGAGCCAAACTGGGCACATTGAGGCATACCTTGCCCACGCGCAGACTGCCGTCGACGCGCATCTCCTCGGCGCTGTGCACCACAGAAGTGCCGATCAGAGACGACTGCTCAACACCCGCGGGTTCCAGGGCAAAAGTAGCCACGTTGGTCTCGAAAAAGGCCTCAATCCCTGCCGCGGCCATACGGCGTGCAAGCTCCGCGATAACGCCCTCGTCAAAGCAGTCCTCATGCACCACGCGGCCCTCGACCTCGAGCGTCGCCCCCGCCATGGCAACGACACCCGCAGGCTCCAAAGCACGCAGACCATCGGCAATCAGCCACAAGGGACGACCCGTGCAGATAAATGCCTGGTGACCCGCATTGCGCAGGCGATGAAACGCCTCGATCACCGCCTGCGAGGGGCGAACCGCCGAAAAGTCCTTGTCGGTCATGTTGTCGGGATCGAACGACGTCAGCGTGCCGTCCACGTCAAAAAAGAGCACGGCAGAATCGGGGCACGCATCAATCATATGGGTTCCTTTCGGGGGCGAGAGTAAACGAAGCATCCATCATATAATGGAGCGACGCAACCAGAGAGGTCACCCATGGAATTTTACGCAAGCTGCCCCGAGGGCTTTGAGTCCGCACTCGCCGATGAGCTTAAACGCCTCGGGCTTTCGCATGTTCGCCGGCTGAAGGGCCGCGCCACGTTTGAGGGCGAGCTCGAAGAAGGCTACCGCGCCTGTCTGTGGTCGCGTCTGGCGAGCCGCGTGTTTGCGGTGCTCGGGCGCTTTGAGGCGCAGGACGCCGACGAGCTGTACGATAGCGTTTACGACATCGCCTGGGAGAACATCGTCCGCCCCGGCGCCACCATTGCCATCACCGCCCGCGGCGTGACCGAGCAGCTGCGCAACACGCGTTTCTCGGCCCTGCGCGCCAAAGACGCGCTGTGCGACCGCCTGGCCGAGACCACGGGCCGTCGCGCCGATGTCGAGGCCGCCGACCCCGATGTTCACCTACTGCTTTCGCTGCGCCAGCGCCGCGCGAGCATAAGCCTAGACCTTTCGGGCGACCCGCTGTTCAAACGCCTGCCGCCCGCAGCGACCCGCGCCGGCGAGGGCTCACACGTGCTGCGCCCCGACTATGCCGCCCTGGTGCTCGCGCAGGTTGGCTGGACTGCAC
>URTL01000152.1 GCA_900550785.1 uncultured Collinsella sp.
GGCGCGTGCACTCGCGGGCGTGCTGGCAGATCTCGCCTCTACGCATCAGGTGATTGTCGTAACCCACCTGGCGCAGGTCGCCGTCATGGCCGACAAGCATTACGTAGTCAGTAAAGAGCCCGGCGACGTTCCCCAAACGCATCTGGACGAGGTGACCGGCGATGCCCGTACCGCAGAGATCGCCCGTATGCTGAGCGGCGATCGGTCCGAGGCAAGTTTGGCCCACGCAAAGCAGATGCTCGAAGAAGCGCGTGCTTAGACCGAGCCGCCACATACATGTCCGATCCGGTCGCCACAAAACCGGCCCATCTACTACGTTTAATAAGTTATCGGCAACCACGCCAAGGATTACAAAAAGAAAACCGCAGGTAGAACGCCTGCGGTTTTCTCAATTTTCGGTATGTGGTTGGGCCATATGGATAAAACGTAGTAGATGGGCTGGTTTCGTGGCGAGTGGCGCCCTTCGGCTCCCTAAAATGTCTACTCTACGACCTTATCTGGTTGGATGAGCTCCTCGTAGTAGCTGATGTGCTCTCGGGCGTCCTCGATTTCGGGCAGCAGGAAGTTGTAGATGACCTCTATGATCATCGTGGCACTCATCTTGGAGAACGCGAAGTCGCCCGTTGTCAGCAGCGCCTCATGGTTCACGGTATTGAAGGTGTAGTCGGCCAGGCGCGCAAGCGGAGATTTGCTGTCGCTGCTGATGACGACTACAGTGGCGCCGCAGGCGCGAGCCGCTTTTGCCATGCGGTTCAGTCGACGCGACTTGCCTGAGTTCGAGATCAGCACGATGACATCACCAGGGCGCAACGTGAGCGCGAAGCCAATCGAGGTCTCGCTGATGGTGCTTGCCATGCAGCGAAGGCCCAGCTGTGAAAACTTAAATGTCGCGTCGAGCGCGACCGCGTTCGTATTGCCCACGGCGGCGAACTCAATAACGCCGGCATTCTTAAGCGCGTGTACAACTGCGGCCAACGTGTCGTGATCAATGCCGTCGATGGTCGCATTAAGCTCACTCACCTTGGCGGCGAGGATATTTTTTAGGCTCTGCTCCATGTTGTCGAGCGAGACCTCGTCGGTCAGGCCCTCGTTGCGCTGACTCTCCAAGTCGCGCGCCAACGAAAACTGAAAGCTGCGGAAGCTGCCAAAGCCCAGCTTGCGGCAGAAGCGCGAGACCGTCGCCTCGGATGTGGCAGCGGCGCGCGAGAGCTGGGCGGCCGTCAGGCGCGGAGCCTCGGACTGGTGCTCCAATATATAGTCGACAATGCGCTGCTCGGAATCGCTATACCCTTTGTGCGTGCTAATAAGGGAGAGCGCGCTCTTGCTGCTATCGGTCATGGATGGCTCCTGGTTGGCATTGAAAATCGGACTTGTTTTTCAATGCCATAGTATACGGGCATTTTCAATTACAAGATACACCTTGCCGTTTCAAGTGTTGATGGTAAACTTTCACTTACCGTTTACGGTTATGAAAGAACCTTTCACCGGAGAATTGCGCCTTGTCTCTTCTCACGCGGACGGTAGGTTGGTATCTTTCAAGTGTGGAAAAACGCGCATTGAAGCGCGTTTAGGGGAGCGCCTGCGGGCGCAGTACTCAAGAAGGAGGGACACATGGCTAAGTTTGACATCATCGCCGCGACCGGTTGCCCGACCGGCATTGCGCACACCTTCATGGCGAAGGAGGCGCTGGAGAAGGCAGCTGCCGAGCGAGGTCTGACCATTAAGGTCGAGACTCATGGCCAGGTCGGTGTCGAGAACGAGCTCACCAAGAGCGAGATCGCCGGTGCCAAGGCCGTCGTCGTCGCAGCCGATAAGGATGTCCAGGCTGAGCGTTTCGCCGGTAAGCCCATGGTTTCCGTCGGTGTTTCCAAGGCCCTGTCCGTCGAGGCCGCCGGAAAGCTGATCGACCGCGCGCTCGCCGCCAAGGGCGACGACACGGTTGTCGCTGCCGCTGATGTCGAGGACGAGGTCGAGGAGAAGGAGTCCATCGGTCACGTCATCTACAAGCACCTCATGAACGGCGTCAGCCACATGCTGGTCTTCGTCGTTGCCGGTGGTGTTCTGACCGCCATTTCGTTCCTGTGGGGCATCACGTCCTTTGATTCGACGGCTGCCGACTACAACAGCTTTGCCGCGATGCTCAAGATTATCGGCGGTATCGCCATGAACCTCATGGTTCCGGTGCTCTCCGCCTACATCGCCGAGTCTATCGGCAAGCGCCCGGCGCTCGTCCCCGGCTTTGTTGCCGGTATGATTGCCATCCAGGGTCTGCCTGTTAACGCCGATACCGGCATGATCGACGCTGGAGGCTCGGGTGTGGGCTTTGGCTTTCTGGGCGGCATCGTCGGCGGCTTCCTCGCCGGCTATGTCATTTTGCTGCTCGAGAAGGTTTTCTCTAAAATTCCCGCGAGCCTTAATGGCCTGAAGGCAATCTTCCTGTATCCGCTGTGCTCTACCGCCATCGTCGGCCTGGTCATGCTCGGTATTTCCGGCCCCATGGCTGCCATTAACCAGGGCATGATGGATTTCCTGCAGAGCCTCGGCAACTCCGGTCCGGTGATTCTTGGCCTGGCCATCGGCTGCATGTGCGCATTTGACATGGGCGGCCCGGTCAACAAGGCTGCTTACGCTACTGGCACCTTCCTGCTCGGTACCGCTCTCGAAGCTGGCGTCGGCACCGAGACCTACAACTTCGGCACCAACTTCATGGCTGCCGTCTCCGCCGCTTGCATCGTTCCGCCGCTGATCACCACCTTCGCCGTCGTTGTCGGCAAGAAGTACTTCAGCCAGGAGGATCATGACGCCGGTATCGTCAACCTTATCCTTGGTTGCACCCACATCACCGAGGGCGCCATTCCGTTCATGACCAAGAACATCTGGCCCGTCATGCCTATCATGATGGTCGGTTCTTCCATCGCTTCCATCTTGACCATCTTCTTCAACGTTCACGATCCGGCGCCTCACGGCGGCTTCCTGGTCCTGCCCGTTGTCGAGAACGGCCCGCAGTGGGTCCTCGCGATCCTCATCGGCGCCGTGGTCGGTGGCATCCTGTTCGTGGCCTTCAAGAAGTACGACTTCGAGAAGAACCAGAAGCCCGCTCCTGCAGCCAAGCCGGCTGAGGCCCCTAAGGCCGCTGCTGTCGAGGCCCCCAAGGCCGAGGCTTCCGACTTCGTGAAGGTCGAGAACGTCTTTGTCGCCGAGGACTTCGCTTCTCGTGACGAGGCTCTGAGCTTTGTCTCAAACCAGGCCGTTAAGGCCGGTATCGCCGGCGATGCCGACGCCGTGATGAACGCCTTCCTGGCCCGCGAGGCCGAGGGCACCACGGGCATGATGGAGGGCTTCGCCATTCCGCATGCCAAGTCCGACGCCATCACCGAGGCCGCTGTCATCGTCGTCAAGGACGACTCTGGCGTGACCGGTTGGGACACCATGGACGGCGCTCCCGTCAACGTTGCCATCGCCCTGCTCATCCCGGGCGCTCAGGCTGGAACCACGCACCTCAAGATCCTGTCCAAGGTCGCCGAGGCGCTTATGGACGAGGACTTCCGTGCCACCGTCAAGGGTTCCACCGACGCCGCCGAGATCGCCAAGACGATCAACGCCCGGCTGGTCTAATCCCACAGACAGCGGTTTCAATCGTCCCCTGTAACAAAGGCGGAGACCCTCTCCAGGGCCTCCGCCTTTTTCTCCCCTCC
>URTL01000153.1 GCA_900550785.1 uncultured Collinsella sp.
GAGTAAATGAGGTTTCGGGCGGACAGCGCCAGCTGCTTGCGTTGGCAAAGCTGCTGCTGATCGGCCCCGAGCTGCTGCTGCTTGACGAACCCACGAAGGGCTTGGACCTGGAGAGCCGCCGCATCATCGCCCGCGCCCTGCGTGACCATGCGAAGGCTGGCGGCACCGTCATCATGGCTACGCACGATTTGGACTTTGCCGAGCAGGTAGCCGACGACGTCGCCATGATGTTTGACGGCGAGATTGCCTGCGTGGAGCCCCCGGCCGACTTCTTTGCCGACAACGTGTTCTATAGGGCGTGATGGGATGACAGACTGTCGTTTCTCGCACTTGCTTGCAAAACTGGAGGTCCCGTTGTTGTTGGCAGTGCCGGCAGTGATGACTGCGGCGTTGCTGGCGGGCATTGAGCAGGCGGCGCTTGCCATGCTGGTTGTAGTGGCGCTGGTGCTTGCGTTGTTCTTTGCGGGTTACGAGGCATCTCGTCCGGGTTTGCGCCAGATTATGCCCACGCTGGTGCTGGCGGCGCTGGCGGCGGCGGGGCGCATCCTGTTTGGGCCTATTCCCGACTTTAAACCGGTGAGCGCCATCGCCATTATCGCGGGGGCGACGCTTGGTCGCCGCAATGGTTTTATGGTTGGCGCGCTGGCGGCGCTGACCAGCAATTTCTTTTTTGGACAGGGCATGTGGACACCGTGGCAGATGTATGCCTGGGGCCTGGTTGGCTATGTTGGCGGTGCGCTGGCGCATGCCGGTGCGTTTGACCGTGCGGATGGAACCGTGCGCATGCCGGCGCTGTTGGCGTATGGCTTTGCCTCGGGTTTGCTGTACGGCGTGGTGATCAACGCGTACGACATTATCGGTTTTGTACAACCGCTCACGTGGGCGGGCGTCGTGGCGCGTCTTGCCACCGCCGTACCGTTCGATATCACGCACGGACTCGCGACCTGCGTGTTTTTGGCCGTCCTGTACAAGCCCTGGTGTCGCCGCATTAACCGTGTCGTCGTGAAATACGGGCTGTAGGGCATTTCGCGTTCCCTCACGAACTTGCGGTGGAATAGTTCTCGTTTTTGGCTATTTGCTGCCCAAACAGGAACTATTCCACCGCAACTTATAGGGGGAGAGGGGCCACATAATCTGTTTTCCTCTGTCCCCCCAGGAATTACTTGGGGCTAGAGTTCTAGCGTGAGGGTGACGGGGCAGTGGTCGCTGCCGAAGATGTCGCCGCGGATGCCGGTGTCGCGTACGTTGTCGGCGATTGCGTCGCTTACCAGGAAGTAATCGATGCGCCAGCCGGCGTTGTTCTTGCGGGCATTAAAGCGGTAGCTCCACCAGCTATAGACGCCCTCGACGTCGGGATTTGCCGCGCGCCAGGTATCGGTAAAGCCGGCGTCGAGCAGTTCGGTAAACTTGCTGCGTTCTTCGTCCGAAAAGCCCGCGTTGCCGCGGTTGGACTTGGGGTTCTTAAGGTCGATCTCCTCGTGCGCCACGTTAAAGTCGCCGCAGGTTACGACGTGTTTGCCGGTCTCGCGCTCGAGCGCGTTCAAAAAGCCGCGGTAGGCATCGTCCCAGGCCATGCGCACGTCGATGCGGGCGAGTTCGTTTTGCGCGTTGGGAGTGTAGACATCCACAAACCAGAACTTGTCGAACTCCAGCGCGCAGACGCGGCCCTCGGTCGCGGCTTGGGCGACGAGCTCGGCCGCCTCGCCCTCGCCGGCGTAGGGCAGCAGCGCATCGGCGCGCAGTACGCGCAGCGGTTCCTGGCGGCTAAAGACCGCGGTGCCCGAGTAGCCCTTGCGCTCGGCGTAGCTCCAGGTTTGGTGATAGCCGGGCAGGTCGATATCGACCTGGCCCTCCTGCAGCTTGGTCTCTTGCAGCGCCAAGATATCGACGTCGAGTTCTTGCGCGATCTGGATAAAGCTCGGGTCCTTTTTGAGCACGGCGCGCAGGCCGTTGACGTTCCACGAGGCGAAAGTGTAAGTCTGAGGCATGGTGTCCTTTCGACGGGGTTGGCAGGCTTAAGATTAACGCAACAAGAGCGGGGCGGAGTCCGCGAGTGATAGTGCGAACGCCGCCGTCCCGGAGACACGGACGGAGGACATATATGACGCAGGCAATATCAAACCCCAAACAGGCGTCCGCCGCGCTGGCGGAGCTGTTCGAAACCCATGGCCACGTGGTCTTCTTTGGCGGCGCGGGTGTTTCCACGGCAAGTGGCATCCCCGATTTCCGTAGCGTGGACGGCCTGTATCACCAGCAGTTTGCCTATCCGCCCGAGACCATGCTGTCGCATAGCTTTTACGAGGCGCATCCTGCCGAGTTCTTCGACTTTTACCGCACCAAGATGATCGCGCTTGGCGCCAAGCCCAACCGCTGCCACACCAAGCTGGCCGAGCTGGAGCGCGCCGGCAAGCTAAATGCCGTGGTGACACAAAATATCGACGGCCTGCATCAGATGGCCGGCTCACAGCGAGTGTTTGAGCTGCACGGATCGGTCCATCGCAACATTTGCCAGTCGTGCGGCGCGGTCTATAGCGCCGAGTGGATTTGCTCGCGCGAGCACGAGGATACCGCGGGCGTGCCCGCGTGCCCCGCGTGCGGCGGCCGCATCAAGCCCGATGTAGTGCTCTACGAGGAGCCGCTCGACGAGCACGTGCTGACCGGTGCCGTTGCCGCCATCGCCGCGGCCGATGCCCTCATTGTGGGCGGGACCTCGCTCGTGGTGTATCCGGCGGCAGGCCTTACGCGTTACTTTCCCGGCGATACGCTGGCCATATGCAACCTTGCTCCCACCGATCAGGATGCAAATGCCGACCTGCTGATTTCTTGCGACATCGCGGCCGCGTTTGCGTTCTAGCCCGCGCGCGCGGATACAATAGAAAGACTGAGTGCAAAGCGACCCCGCCGCCAGCTCCCCAAGCTCGGCGGCGTGGGCATTTTAGGAGGATGTTCATGGCGAACGACAGCAAGACATGGCGGTGCGGAAAGTACGAGCTCAGCTTTGAACGTCCGCGCATCATGGGCGTCCTCAACGTGACGCCCGATTCGTTTAGCGATGGCGGGGAGCACTTCGACCCGGACGCCGCCATCGAGTACGGCCTAGCGATGCTCGACGCCGGCGCCGACATCATCGACGTGGGCGGCGAGTCCACGCGCCCTGGTTTTACCCCGGTCAACCCCGACGAGGAGGCTCGCCGCGTGCTGCCCGTGGTGCGCGCGCTGGCCAAGGAGGGCGCCATCGTCTCGATCGACACGCGTCATGTGGCGGTTGCCAAGGCGGCCGTGCGCTGCGGCGCCTCGATCGTCAACGACGTGACCGGCTTCACCGATCCCAAGATGGTCGAGTTTGTTAAGACGAGCACCTGCGGCGTCATCGTGATGCATGCCGGCGAGGTCGCCGCGCCCGCACGCACGCACGCAACGGTGCAGCTCGATACCTCGGCAGCGGCGTTTGTTGCCGAGAAGGCGCGCGAGGCGGCTGCCGAGGCCGCGCGTG
>URTL01000154.1 GCA_900550785.1 uncultured Collinsella sp.
CCCGCCAGAGCGGCAATCTGCCTTTCAATCGTCGGGCATGACCACCAGGTCAATGCCCTCCTCTTTCAAGGCACCTTGCTCGCTCTGGCGGGCGCTCGCTTGCGTATGCTCAACCTACAATTCGATCTCGGCTGACTTATAGGGCTAGCGTTGTGTTATTCTAGAACAGACGTTCGTGAATGATGCGCGGGGCCTTGCCTTGCGCTTGGAAAAAAGGCGAGGGGAGGTTGGCTTGGTCATTTTGGGTATCGACCCCGGTTTGGCCCATACGGGCTGGGGGATTATCGAGGAGCGACGTGGCGAGGTTCGCTGCCGTGCCTACGGTTGTATCGAGACCAGCGCGGGCAGCCCGCTCGCGGTGCGCCTGTCGCATATCGCCCACGACCTCAAGGGCGTCGTCGAACGCTACCGTCCCGATACCGCGGCTATCGAGAGCATCTACTTTGGCGCTAACGTCCGCTCGGCCATCCCCACGGCGCATGCCCGCGGTGCCGCGCTCGTGGCGCTTTCGGAATGCGCGCTCGAGATTGGCGAATACACGCCCATGCAGATTAAGCAGGCCGTGGTGGGCACGGGTGCCGCAGACAAGCGGCAGGTTGCCTACATGGTGCGCACGCTCACGCAGCTCGATCACGACCCTCACCCAGACCATGCCGCCGATGCCCTAGCTTGCGCCATCTGTCACGTTAACCTAAGCCGCACCCGGGCGCTTACCGGCGGCGAGTTCTATCAACAGAGAGGAACCGGATACTGATGATCTCCCAGCTCCATGGAACGCTTATCGAGGCCACGATGAGCTCGGCCGTCGTCGATGTGTCGGGCGTGGGCTTTGAGCTCGGTATTTCGGGCAGCACTGCCGCCACGCTGCCTACGCCCGGCGGTGAGGTTCGCCTCTATACCCGCATGCAGGTGCGCGAGGACGCCATGACGCTTTTTGGCTTTGCTTCCAAGGACGAGCGCACGATGTTCGATCGGCTCGTTTCTGTCTCGGGCGTCGGTCCACGCCTGGCGCTTGCCGTGCTTTCCACCTATACCGTGGGACAGCTGTATTCCCTGGTAATGGCCGAGGATGACAAGGGCATGGCCAAGGTGCCCGGTGTGGGCAAAAAGACCGCCCAACGCCTCATCTTGGAGCTCAAGAGTACCTTTGCCAAGGACAAGGGCTTTGTTCCGGTCGACGTAATTCCCGGTCAGGTTGCGATGCCGGTTCCCGCCGCCGCTCCCTCGGCGATCGATGACGCCCGCGCGGCGCTCCTTTCCATGGGCTTTAGCCCTCAGGAGACCGAGGTTGCCCTGAGCGGGTATGATGGGCAGGATATGCGTGTCGAGGATCTGCTCGGCGCGGCGCTTAAGCGACTCGGAATGGATGCGTGATGTGGGAAGCCGATGACTCTCAGGACCTGTGGGCGACGCCCGGCAACTCGCCGGCGGCATCCATGGCGCACGGTGAGCGCATGGTGGGCTCGGAGCTGACGCCCGAAGACCTCGATGTCGACCGTACCCTGCGTCCCCAGCGCCTGGACGACTACTGCGGTCAGGAGCATATCAAGCAGAGCCTTCGCGTGCTGATCGAGGCGGCGCAGAGCCGTGGCGAGACGCTCGACCACGTGATCTTCTCGGGTCCGCCGGGCCTGGGCAAGACCACGCTGGCTTCCGTTATCGCCAACGAGCTGGGCGCTCAGATCAAGACGACGAGTGGCCCGGCCATTGCGCGTACCGGCGACCTCGCGGCTATCCTGACTAACTTGCAGCCGGGTGACGTACTGTTTATCGACGAGATCCACCGACTCAACCGTTCGGTCGAGGAAGTTCTGTATCCCGCGATGGAGGACTTTGCGCTCGATATCGTTATCGGTAAGGGTCCGGCGGCGCGCTCGATTCGCCTGGATATCCCTAAGTTCACGCTGGTGGCGGCAACGACTCGCTCGGGCATGCTGACCGGCCCGCTGCGCGACCGCTTTGGCATTTCGTATCGCCTGGATTACTACACGGTCGAGGAGCTCGCCCAGATCGTGACACGCTCGGCAACCATTCTGGGCGTGACGATCGACCATCCGAGCGCGCTCGAGATCGGCTCGCGCTCGCGTGGCACGCCGCGCATTGCTAACCGTCTGCTCAAGCGCGTGCGCGACTATGCGCAGGTGCGCGGCAACGGTCCTATTGAGCTTGATATTTGCCGTCAGGCACTCGAGTTCTTCGAGATTGATGAGCTTGGTCTGGACTGGATGGATATTCGCATCTTGGAGACGCTCGCCAAGACGTTCTCCGGCCGTGCCGTGGGCCTGACGACCCTTGCCAGCGCGGTGGGCGAGGACCCGGGTACGCTCGAGGATGTCTATGAGCCCTATCTGCTGCAGTGCGGCTTGATGATTCGCACGCCCCAGGGCCGTCAGGCAACGCTCCGCACCTTTGAGCATTTGGGTATCGAGCCAGCCGTTTAGAGTCGGGTTTGTTTTGGCTAGTCTGTAGGCTATCGCTGAGCATTGGATAAACATATCGCCATTCATCGGTTACGGGTGTTTTACTATTGCGCGCCCGTGCTATGCTGAATTGGTCTTTTTCTCATCCGGTAACGAAAGGACCGCCCATGCCTACTGACATCGAAATCGCACGTTCCGTCACGCCGCTGCCCATTACCGAGGTGGCTAAGAACGCCGGCGTCGACGTAAAGCACCTGATTCCGTACGGCTTCGACAAGGCTAAGGTCGACTATTCGCTGCTCAACGAGCCGACCGATCACCAGGCCAAGCTCGTCCTCGTGACCGCCATCAACCCCACGCCCGCTGGCGAGGGCAAGACCACCACGACCATCGGTCTGGCCGATGGCCTGCGCCGTCGCGGTGTCAAGAGCGCTGTGGCCCTGCGCGAGCCCTCGCTCGGCCCCGTCTTTGGCGTCAAGGGCGGCGCCGCCGGCGGCGGTTGGGCCCAGGTCATCCCCATGGAAGACATCAACCTGCACTTTACCGGCGACTTCCACGCTATCGGTGCCGCCAATAACCTGCTGGCCGCCATGCTCGACAACCATATTCAGCAGGGCAACCAGCTCGGTATCGACGTCAAGCGCATCACCTGGAAGCGCGTCGTCGACATGAACGACCGCCAGCTGCGCCATGTTATCGACGGCATCGGCGGCAAGGCTCAGGGCGTGCCGCGCGAGGACGGCTTCGATATCACCGTTGCCTCCGAGGTCATGGCGATCCTGTGCTTATCCACGAGCATCAACGACCTCAAGGAGCGCCTGGGCGAGATTGTCGTCGGCTACAGCTATGCCGGCGAGCCCGTCCGCGCCCGCGACCTCAAGGCTCAGGGCGCCATGGCCGCGCTGCTTAAGGATGCGCTCAAGCCCAATTTGGTGCAGACGCTCGAGGGCACGCCCGCATTTGTCCACGGCGGTCCCTTCGCCAACATCGCCCACGGCTGCAACTCCGTCGCCGCCACGCGCGCCGCGATGAAGCTCGGCGACTACGCCATCACCGAAGCCGG
>URTL01000155.1 GCA_900550785.1 uncultured Collinsella sp.
GCGGGAGTTAAACCCCTTTAGAACTTGTTGTGGAAGGTACGCGCAATGACCTCGTCCTGCTGCTCCTTGGTGAGCGTGTGGAAGTTCACGGCATAGCCGGAAACGCGGATGGTCAGCTGCGGATACTTCTCGGGGTGAGCCTGAGCGTCGAGCAGCGTCTCACGGTTGAAGACGTTGATGTTCAGGTGGTGGCCACCCTTCTCGGCGTAAGCGTCGATCATGCTCACGAGATTGTCGGCCTGAGCCTGCGGGATGTCAGCAACCTTCATTGGTGCACTCCTTTTCATCTTCGGCGCCCTCTTGCGCCGAAATAGGAATTGTTACTGAAATTATATCAGCATTGACCGCGCCGGTGAATAAGAATTACCACCGGCGCGGAAACATTACAGACGGACCGAATGTCCGATGGCCTTAGCGGTCCTCGGAGCCCTCGGGAGCGGAGGAATCGGTGCAGTCGCAGCAGGCAACCGGGTTCTCGAACTCGATGTCGCCGAGGTCGAGATCGCCGAACATAACCTGGTCCTCCTTGCCGAGCGCACTCGGGATGATGGAGAAGGTGTTGGAGATGCCGTCCTGAGCATCGCGGAACGGGAGCTTGGAAACCGAAGACAGCGAAGCGATGGCACCGTGGCTATCGCGCTTGTGCATGGGGTTAGCACCCGGGGCGAACGGCTGGCCAGCCTTGCGGCCGTCGGGCGTGGAGCCGGTCTTCTTACCGTACACGACGTTGGAGGTAATGGTCAGAACCGAGGTCGTGGGCACGGAGTTGCGGTAGGTGTCGTTCATGCGGATGTACTCCATGAACTGGTGCACAACGTCGTGAGCGATCTGGTCGACGCGGTCGTCGTCGTTACCGTACTTGGGGAACTCACCCTCGGTCTCGAAGTCGACGATGATGCCATTCTCGTCGCGGACGGGGTGGACCTTGGCGTACTTGATGGCGGACAGGGAGTCAGCCACGACGGAAAGGCCAGCGATGCCCGTAGCGAACCAGCGGTGCACGTGCTTGTCGTGCAGAGCCATCTGGATGCGCTCGTAGCAGTACTTGTCGTGCATGTAGTGAATGATGTTCAGCGAGTTGACGTACACGCCAGCGAGCCACTTCATCATGTCGTTGTACTTGGCCACAACGTCGTCGTAATCGAGCGTATCGCCCTCGACGGCGCGATACTTGGGGCCGACCTGCTTCTTGGAGACCTCGTCAACACCGCCGTTGAGTGCGTACAGCAGGCACTTGGCCAGGTTGGCGCGAGCGCCGAAGAACTGCATCTCCTTGCCGATGCGCATGGAGGACACGCAGCAGGCGATGCCGTAGTCGTCGCCATGATAGACGCGCATGAGGTCGTCGTTCTCGTACTGGATCGAGGAGCTGGCGACAGAAGTCTTGGCGCAGAACTTCTTGAAGTTCTCGGGCAGACGGGTCGACCACAGAACGGTCATGTTGGGCTCGGGGCTGGTGCCCATGTTCTCGAGCGTGTGCAGGTAGCGGTAGCTCATCTTGGTAACGAGCGTACGGCCGTCAACACCCATGCCGCCGATGGACTCGGTGACCCACTGCGGGTCGCCGGTGAACAGGGCCTGGTACTCAGGGGTACGGGCAAACTTGACCATGCGAAGCTTCATGATGAAGTGATCCACGAACTCCTGGATCTGCTCCTCGGTGAAGGTACCGTTGGCAAGGTCGCGCTCAGCGTAGATGTCGATGAACGTAGAGGTACGGCCAATGGACATGGCAGCGCCGTTCTGCTCCTTGACGGCAGCAAGGTAGGCGAAGTACATCCACTGGATGGCCTCCTGCGTGTTGGTAGCAGGGTTGGAAATGTCGAAACCATAGGTCTCGGCCATCATCTTGAGCTCGCCGAGGGCGCGGATCTGCTCCTGCAGCTCCTCACGATCGCGGATGTTGTCGGCGGTCATGACCGTCGGGGTGGAAGCCTTCTGGGCCTCCTTGTCCTTGATCAGGTAGTCGACGCCGTACAGGGCAACACGACGGTAGTCGCCGATGATGCGGCCGCGGCCATAGCCATCGGGCAGACCGGTGATGATGTGAGCCGAGCGGCAAGCACGCATCTCGGGGGTGTAAACATCGAAGACGCCGGCGTTGTGGGTCTTGCGCTCAAAGGTGTAGCGCTCAACAACGTTCTCGTCGACCTTGTAGCCGGGCTGGCAGCCTGGCAAGCGATGCGGATACCACCGTTGACGTGCAGCGCGCGCTTGAGCGGCTTGTCAGTCTGGAGACCGACGATGGTCTCCTTCTCGCGGTGGGCGTTATCGATGTAGCCAGCGGGGTGGCTCACGATACCCGTGACGATCTTGGTGTCCATATCGAGGACACCACCCTGCTCGCGCTCCTTAAGCAGCAGGTCGAGAACCTCGCCCCACAGCTCCTTGGTACGCTCGGTCGGACCGACGAGGAACGACTCGTCGCCCTCGTAGGGGGTGTAGTTCTTCTGGATGAAGTCTCGGACGTCAACTTCTCCCGTCCAGATGCCTTCCTTGAAGCCTTCCCATGCCTCCTGCATTGTGTAACCACGCTCCTAGTTACGTGTAATGCGGCGCTCTCTCACACCGCTGCTTATTGAATTCTTGAATGTTCGGCTTGCACTACCGGCTTCTTCCGTTCTTCACCACACGTCGGTGCAGGGAAAAACGTTTGTCCACCTTGGAACTACAACCCAAAACCCAAGATTTCACCCGTCTGAGAAGGATAACATAGCGACCCTCTCCATCTGGGCTGTTATATGTTTCTTTTTTTATATCATAAAGGCGTTTTTTACAAACCCGCAGGAAATGCGAGCGCGAACAACTACCGTTCACCGATTTGTATGTTATTTTTCCTTGCCTTTGTACGACGTTCGCTCTAGCTGTTATGCCAGCTTTAGCAGGGTAAAGTGTCCCAGAGACCCTACAGAAACTGCAGGGCGGCCACGGGATCCCCCGTGGCCGCCCTGTGGCGTAGCTAGTTTTTAGCTTTGATTGCCGCTTGGCATTAGGCGGCTGCGGAGGCCTTGTCGGTCGTTGCCTTGCCGTTGCTCTGCTGGCCCTCAAAATGCTTGTAGCACCAGCTGGTGACCAGCGGGGTCAAAATAGCCGTAACGATTGCGCAGGCAGCAACCTGTGCCGTGGCCGTCGCGAGCACCGCGCCGCCGTACATGGCCTCGTTGACGCTTGCCATGGCAGCAGGCGTGGCCACATTGGCTCCGGCGCAGCTCGAAATGGCCGCACCTGCGACACCCGTACCGCCCGTGAGCTTATCGACCGCGATAACGGGAATTGCAAAGACTACCGAGCAAATCACGCCAAGCACGATGCCGGGAAGACCGCCATTGATAAGCTGGCCGAAGGTCATGGTCGAGCCCATGGCAAAGAAGACGAGCACGATGATGGCGGAAAGTGCCGGTGCCATCATCTTCTTAAAGCTCGGGAAGAGGTTGCCCAGAATAATGCCGACGACGATCGGCAGGATG
>URTL01000156.1 GCA_900550785.1 uncultured Collinsella sp.
AACATTGTGCATCTGGGCGAGGCCGAGGACCTAACGGCCACAGCGCTCACGGCCAACGACTGGATCTGGAGTGCCCCTGCCGACCGCATGAAGGCAGAGCTCACGTCCGGTGGCATTCGCGTAGGTGCCAAGTACCGCTATCGTCAGAAAGACCAGGCAGCGACCCTTACGCGTGACGAAGGCAGGCAAATGCTGCTGACCTTTGACGAGCCGCAGCGAGCCATCGCCCCCGGCCAAGCCGTCGTCGTCTATCGCGGCGACATCGTCCTGGGTGGCGGTACGGTGACCGGCGCGCTTAAGTAGCCGCAGGTTTATCGCTGCACGTGTCGAAGCACCTCAACAGCGGCACTAACCTCGATTACGCGACGCTCGAGGCCGCGGCAAATGGCCTCGAGTCGACCCCCCGCCGTGGCCCATTCGCTCTGCGAAAGAATCTCGATCGCCTCATCAACAAATCCGTTGAGCCGCGACGAATTGAACCAATCGAGTGAGTCCGCAAGCGCCAGCTGGACGGAAGGGTCGGGCCCAAACGGCTTAGCGGAAAACCCAAACTCCCCAGCTGCGAGCACGGCAGTTGGTACGTTGTACCACAGGCAGTTGCCGCTATCGAACAGCAGAGCAGGCCTTATCTCCAGGGTGTCGACATTGCGGATGATGCCGAAGTTCCGCCAATGGCGGTCGCTGTTGGCCAAAAGGGCATCGCAGACAATCATCTGCGACATAGACCTTCTCACGGCAGCCTCGTCTGCTCCATGCTTGCCGAGGTAGCGGCAGTACCGGTCGTACGTCGAGCTTCCTCGCTGGCCGCCAAGGGCGTTCTTAACGTAAACAGCCGGAACATATTCCTCGCGGCCGTCTAGAAAGTCGTCGCACAGACACACAGGGCCATCGAACATCCGCTCAACCGTATAAGGAACAAACTCGCCCTCCGACAGCAAGCGACGATGCAGAGCCGTTGCAACCGCCTCGTTAAAGGGACGCTGATCGTCCATCCCGCACCCTTTAGCCAAAACGCGAATGCCGTTTCGGATCATCCACGATTTAGGGAGCTCGCCCTCGGACGTGTTATCCGGATTTTTAAGACCGATGCCTTCCAGCCAACCTGAACGCTCTTCGGGCGCCGATCGCTCAAAATCATTCTCGAAGTAATTGAGGTTTCGCCATTCGAGCCCGTCGCATTCTGCCGGTCGCAGCCAATAGCAATCCGAAAGCGAGAGGCCCAGGCACTGAACCGGCACCTCAACGCAGTTGACAATCCCCAGCTCGCGGTAACGCGAGATAAGCCCAGGGCGAACATCGGGTACCGACCGATGCCCCCACCACGCGTTGAGCTCCCGCTTATTCACCGTTGGAGAAGAGCTCGAGCACGTGCCAAACGGCATTCGTTGCGCATCGAGGACCTCGGCGATTTCGAAGGGAAACTCGCGCGTCGGATCAAATGAGACATGCGCGACCTCATGGTCGGCCGACATCAGCGTAAACTTGCGTCCCACATCGGCCGCAGGACGGCGTCCACGTTTGCGGACCTTTTGATAAGCGACCGCAGAATCATACTCAACCATCTTCCGTCCGCCCACAATATCGCACGCGAGCGTTCCCGATGCGGCAAGTTGAGATATGCGGGCTTTCGTAACGCCCAGCAGGCAGGCAGCATCACCCATAGATAAGTACTCAGATGCATTCATATGCCGCATCACCTCGTTAAGTATTCCAAACGTTAAGTTAATTAGTTACATACAGTATAATACTAAACAGAATGAAGCGAAAAAAGGCCCGAGAAATCGGGCCTTAGCGATTGGTCAGCCGAGTCGCAAGCTGCTCCCCTAGCGCTGAACGTAGGCGCGAACCAGCTCATAGGTATTGCGCACGCCGTCCATGTGACTGCGCTCGTAGTTGTGGCTCGCGTACACGCCGGGGCCGATCAGACCATGACGAATGTCGTAGCCGGCAGAGAGCGTGGCCTCGACGTCCGAGCCGTAGTGCGGGTACACGTCGATGGCATAATCGAGCTCCAGCTCGCGCGCGATATTGGACAGCGTGGTCACCAGATCGTAGTTGTACGGACCGCCCGAATCCTTGGCGCAAATCGAAACCATGCGCTCGGTGCAGCCCAGGTCGTCGCCCACGCAGCCCATGTCCACGCTGATCATCTCGCGCGTGTCGGCCGGCACAAAGGCGCCGCCGTGGCCGACCTCCTCGTACACCGTAAAGAGCAGCGAAACCTTGCGCGAAAGGGTCAACTCGCCGTCGGCGACAGCGCGGGCCAAACCCAGCAGAATCGACGCGGACAGCTTGTCGTCAAGGAAGCGACTCTTGATGTAGCCGCTCTCCGTCACCGTGGTGCGCGGATCCATAGCGATGATGTCGCCCGTCTGAATGCCCAGCTCAAGCACGTCATCCTTGCTGTCAACGTTCTCGTCGAGCAGGATTTCCATGTTCTTCTCGATGGTCTTGACCGGCTCATCGGCCACATGCGCCGAAGGCTCAGTATTGAGGACCACGCCCGTGTAGACATTACCGTCACGCGTGTAGACGGTGCAGTTCTCGCCATCGGCCGTAGACCACTGGTGCCCACCAAGCGTCGTGGGACGCAGGCGGCCATTGTCCTTAATGGAACGCACCATGGCGCCCAGGGTATCGACATGGCTCGCCAGTACGAGCGGCTCACCCTCACCACCAAGCTCAACGAGCACGTTGCCTTTATTGGAGCGCTCGGGCCCAAAGCCCATATCGCGCAACGTTTCCATTAGATAATCAGTCGCCGCACGGGTATAGCCCGTCGGCGAAGCAATAGAAGTCAGCGTCTTAAGCTGTCCCGCGATATAGGAGAGCGTCTCCTCTAGAGAAGCATCGATTACAGAAGCCATGTGCATCCTTCCAAGCAAAACTAAGACCGAGTCCCGATTTTAACCGTTCTGCACGCGCAAGGCTCTGGGAGTCGAGCCACCTCTAGACGTCCTCGCGCCGATTTTGCGCACGCGCACGGTTTACAATCCCAATCTTGCATAAATCCTATCGGTATCTGCATAGAAATGAGGAATCTTTTTGCTTCGTCTCAGGGTACCCCACCTTGGGCCGTGCAAAAAACGGAGTATTCAGCACCGTGGGCCCCAACGACCCCATCGCGAACCACAAAACGACGCGGTTACAGCAGTGTTGCAGGTCGTCGCAAAGCAGAAACTCAGTAACAACCCCCTCCACTCATCGATAGTCCGCCCACAATGGCTGTCGATGGGCGCCTGCGGACCACTACGGGCCATTCAAAACGTTATGCATTTTTAAGAGCTTGCTGAATACTCCCAAAAATGCACGCTGGGAAGTGCACCACCTATCCGCAGCGGGCAGCATGCCTTGGTTTTGCCCATCTCGGGGCATCGACGAGGCA
>URTL01000157.1 GCA_900550785.1 uncultured Collinsella sp.
GCCGCGGGCCAGCTTACAACCGACGCGCGCGTCCTTGGCATCGCCTTTGACGGCACCGGCGCCGGCACCGATGGGACCATTTGGGGCGGCGAGTTTCTTGTTGCCAGCCTTGGCGACTTTGAGCGCGCCGCGCATTTGCGCACCTGGGCGCTCCCCGGTGGGGCGGCCTCCGTGCGCGACGCCCGCCGCAACGCCTTCGCCCTGCTCAGTGAGCTCGGCCTGCTCGAGCACCCAGGTGCCGCTCGGCTTTTGGACAGCCTCGACGAGCAAACGCACAGCGTGACAGCCACCATGATCGAGCGCGGCATCAACAGTCCGCGCACCAGCAGTATGGGTCGCTTGTTTGATGCCGCAGCCGCGATTTTGGGCATTTGCGGCCAGGCAACCTACGAGGGCGAACCCGCCATCGAGCTCGAAGCCGCCGCCTGGCGCGCGCTCAGCAGTGAAAGTGTCTGCCCCGCCGGCAATATAGCCGGCTTTTTCGTAACCGAATCATCCCGTCCGGACGCCTGCCATGTTCTAAACTCCAGATCGCTTATTGAGGCGCTTTTGGAGGGAATCAGGGCCGGCGCTGCGGCCTACAGGCTCGCGCTCGACTTCCATATCGCCATCGCGCGCTCTTCGGCACGAATCGCACGCGAAATCTGCGCGCGCGAAGGCATCGATACCGTCGCGCTCTCGGGCGGCGTGTTCATGAACCGACTTCTACTCCGGCTCCTCACCCGCGAACTCAAAAGCGCAGGCCTTACTGTCCTTGTCCCCCACACCGTACCCGTCAATGACGGTTGCATCGCCTACGGTCAGGCGGCGGTCGCGCGCGCTCGTCTTGCACAGATCGCATCGCAGTAGCTCGCCCTCACACGCCGCCGCGCCCAGCCGTCTCACAGGCGTAACGCGTTTGCCCGCGAACCCCACGAGCGCTACCATCAACTGATGGATTATTGAGCGCCTATCCAGCGCAAAGCGTCTAAAAGGGGAACAATATGTGCCTTGCCGTTCCCGGTAAAGTGGTCAAACGCGACGACGACCTCAAGGCCACCGTCGACATGATGGGCATCGAGCGCCCCGTGTCGCTACGACTCGTGCCGACGGCGCAGGTTGGCGACTATATTCTCGTGCACGCCGGCTTTGGCATCCAGATCGTCGACGAGCAGGAAGCGCAAGAAACGCTCGAGCTCGTTAACGCCATGACCGAGCTGGTCGAAGAAGACCAACTGACCAGCAACCCGGCCGAGGCATACTAGTGGCGGCCGGCCAGCCGGCTCGCTCCGGTATCGACTTTTCGGCATTCCGCAATTCCAAGCTGGCCCGCGAGCTCGTCGAACGCATCCATGAACTCGTCGGCGACCGTACCATCAACCTTATGGAAGTCTGCGGCACGCACACCGTGAGCATCGGCCGCTATGGCTTTCGCTCCATTATGCCGGCCGGGCTCAAGCTGCTGAGCGGCCCGGGCTGCCCCGTCTGCGTCACCGCCAACCGCGACATCGACCACGCAATCGCGCTCGCCAACATAGACGACGCCATCATCACCACCTTTGGCGACATGATGCGCGTGCCCGGGTCGTCTACCTCGCTCGCCGCGCAAAAGGCGGCAGGGCGTGACATTCGCATCGTCTACTCCCCGCTCGACGCGCTCGACATTGCCGAGCAAAACCCCGATCGTCCGGTCATTTTTATGGGCGTGGGCTTTGAGACCACAACGCCCACCATCGCCGCCGCCATTTTGGAGGCCGATGCGCGCAGGCTTTTGAACTTCTCGGTCTATTGTGCCCACAAGACCACGCCGCCGGCGTTGCGCGCGATTGCCAACGATCCCGAGACCACCATCGACGGCTTTATCCTGCCGGGACACGTCGCCACCATCACGGGCTTGGCGCCCTTTAGCTTTTTGGTCGATGAGTTCGATACCCCGGGCGTGGTCACGGGATTTGAACCGGTCGATATCCTGCAGGGTATCTGCATGCTGGTCCAGATGGTTGTCGAGGACAGGTCCGCGATTGGCAACGCCTACCGCCGTGGCGTCAACGTAGACGGCAACCCTGTGGCGCGCCAGCTGGTCGAGCAGGTGTTTGAGCCATGCGATACCACATGGCGCGGGCTGGGGCCGATTGCCAACTCGGGCCTTTCCATCCGCCCCGAGTTCTCGCGCTTTGATGCCCGTACCCGCTTTGACGTGCCCGTCGAGGAGACAGTCGAGCCGCGTGGGTGCCGCTGCGGCGACGTGTTGCGCGGAGCCATTACACCGAGCGACTGCCCTCTTTTCGGTCACGCTTGTACACCCGAGCATCCCGTCGGTCCCTGCATGGTGAGCTCCGAGGGCAGCTGCGCAGCATATTTCCGCTACCGAAGCTAGCCCGGACGCACCCGCACACCGGCACCACCCACGATTGGAGTTTTGGATATGTCCCATAGCATCACCGATAGCACCGTCCTGTTGGGCCACGGCTCTGGCGGTCAGATGATGAAACGCATCATCGATGAGGTCTTTTTGGATGCCTTTGGGTCGCCCGAGCTGCTCGAAGGCAACGATGCCGGCGTCGCCGCGCTGCCCGCGAGCGGGCGCATCGCCATGTCAACCGACAGCTTTGTAGTCTCGCCGCAGTTCTTCCCCGGTGGCAACATCGGCCGCCTTGCCGTGTGCGGAACCGTCAACGACGTCGCGACCTCGGGCGCCAACGTGCGCTACCTGTCGTGCGGCTTTATCCTCGAAGAGGGCTATCCCATGGACAAGCTGCGCCAGATTGTGCAGACCATGGCCGAAACGGCACATGAGGCAGGTGTGAAGATTATCACCGGCGACACCAAGGTAGTCGAGCGTGGCGGCGCCGACGGCGTCTACATCAATACCGCCGGCGTGGGCGAGGTGCCCGCGGGCGTGGCACTCAGCGGCGCCAACTGCCGCCCCGGCGATGTCATCCTGGTCTCGGGTACGCTGGGCGACCACGGCATCGCCATCATGAGCCAACGCGAGGGCCTGGCGTTTTCGAGCACGATTGAAAGCGATGCCGCACCGCTCAACCACCTGATTGCCGACGTTCTGGCCGCAGCACCCGGCACGCGTTGCTTTCGCGACCCCACGCGCGGTGGCCTGGCGTCCACACTCAACGAGTTTGCCCAGGCCAGCAATGTTGCCATGGAGGTCGACGAGGACGCCGTGCCCGTGCGTCCCGACGTGCAGGCCGCCTGCGAGATGCTCGGCTACGATGTGCTGCAGGTGGCAAACGAGGGCAAGATGGTTGCCGTCGTGCCGGCCGAGCAAGCCGATGCCGCGCTGAGCGCCATGCGCGCCGCCCGCTACGGCGAGAATGCCGCCATCATCGGCCGCGTGCTGCCACTTGCCGAGGGCGCCC
>URTL01000158.1 GCA_900550785.1 uncultured Collinsella sp.
TGTCGCCGTGGCCATGAACACGGGAACCCAGGCTGCCAAGGAGGCCGGCAACATGGTCGACCTCGACTCCAGCCCCACCAAGCTCATCGATATCGTGCGTATCGGCAAGCAACTGCTCATGACCCGCGGCTCGCTCACGACCTTCTCGGTCGCCAACGACGTCGCCAAGTATTTCGCCATTATCCCGGCGCTATTCTCGCCGATCTACCCCGGGTTGGACGCCCTCAACATCCTGGGGCTCACCAGCCCGTTGACTGCCGTGCTGTCCGCCATTATCTACAACGCGCTGGTCATCGTCGCGCTGATTCCTGCCGCCCTGAAAGGCGTGAAGTACCGCGAGCTTTCGTCCGGCCAGCTGCTGACCCACAACCTGCTGGTGTGGGGTCTGGGCGGTATCGTGGCGCCGTTCGTATTCATCAAGATTATCGACATGCTGCTGGCCTTGTTCGGCATTGGCATGATGTAGACGGAGGTATGTATGTTCAAAGGTATCGCATCGCGCGCACTTGGCGTGTTCGCGCTGTTTACCATCGTCTGCGGCCTGGGATACACGCTCGTGGTGACCGGCGTCGCGCAGCTTGCGTTTCCGTACCAGGCGAACGGATCGCTTATTACGGTCGACGGCAAGGTTGTGGGTTCCGAGCTCATCGGCCAGAACTTCGATGACGAAGCCCACATGTGGGGTCGTATCCAGAACGTGTCAATTGTCGAAGGCGAAGACGGCGAGCTCATGGCGTATGGTGCCCCGTCCAACCTGTCCCCGGCGAGTGAGGAGTATCGGCAGCTGATAGATGCGCGCGTGAAGAAGATCCGCGCCGCCAACCCCGATGCCGATATGGACGCTGTGCCCGTCGACCTGGTGACGTGCTCGGGGTCCGGCCTCGACCCGGAGATCTCTCCGGATGCCGCCGAGTATCAGGTCCCGCGCCTTGCCAAGGCCACGGGCAAAAGTGAGGACGAGGTGCGCGACATCATCGCCGCGTGCACCAAGGGCCGTTTCCTCGGCGTGTTCGGCGAGCCCACGGTCAACGTGCTCAAGGTGAACCTTATGCTGGACGGCGCGCTGTAGGTGAGGGAGTGGCGGATGAGGGCATGACTGGCTATCTGAGCTCTCAATTCCACCCCGCCCATCACTTGCGGTGAAATACGGACTGTTTTGGCTGTCAAAAGCCTCGATTGCTCCGTATCTCACCGCAACTTTTTGTGGGGATCGGATTAAAGGCGGGGGAGTGCGAGCGGCTACGGACGCGGCGGTTGCTGATACGATAAGTACGTTAGCAACTGCCGCCGAGCGGCTTAAACGAAAGGAACCCTGTATGGAGTCTTCCGCCTATCCGATGCTCTTTAGCCCGATCAAGGTCGGTACGACCGAGGTTAAGAACCGCGTCTTTATGCCGCCGGTGTCCACGAACCTGGCCGATCATGGCTATGTGACCGACGACTTGGTCGATCATTACCGTGCCCGTGCCAAGGGCGGCGTGGGCCTGATCATCACCGAGGTCGTGACGGTCGAGCCCACCTATACCTATCTGCCGGGTGACATGTGCTGCTACGACGACACGTTTATCCCCGGCTGGGAAAAGCTCGCCGCGGCCGTCCACGAGTATGGCTGCAAGATCATGCCGCAGCTCTTCCACCCCGCCTACATGGCCTTTAACATTCCGGGCACGCCGCGCCTGATCGCTCCGTCCTTCGTGGGACCGTCTTACGCCCGCGAGGCACCGCGCCCCATCACGGTCGACGAGATTCACGAGCTCACGCATCAGTTCGGCGACGCTGCCGTGCGTATGCAGAAGGCTGGCGTCGATGGCGTCGAGGTCCATGCGGCGCACGCCCACGGTATGCTCGGCGGCTTTTTGACTCCGCTCTACAACAAGCGCACCGACGAGTACGGCGGCTCGCTCGACGCCCGCATGCGCTTTTTGCTCGAGGTCATCGCCGAGATTCGCGAGCGCTGCGGCAAGGACTTTATCATCGACGTCCGCATCTCGGGCGACGAGTACACCGATGGCGGTCTGACCCTCAACGACATGATCTACGTCTCGCGTCGCCTGGAGAAGGCCGGCGTCGACATGATTCATGTGTCGGGCGGCACCACCATCAAGCGCGGTTCCGCAATTCCCGCCGCCGGTACTCAGCAGGCCTCGCATGCCGCCTGCTCGCGCGAGATCAAAAAGCACGTCAACATTCCCGTCGCCACGGTCGGCCGCATCAACGAGGCCTGGATTGCCGAGGAGCTGATCGAGGACAGCGCTGCTGACATCTGCATGATGGGCCGCGCCAATCTGTGCGATGCCGAGTTCTGCAACAAGGCCGCTGCCGGCAACGCCGACGACATCCGCCCCTGCATCGGCTGCCTGCGCTGCCTGAACGGCATTATGTTCGGCAAGCGCATCTCCTGCACCGTCAACCCGGACGTGGAGCGCGACGAGGCTGGCTACGAACCTGCTGCCGAGGCCAAGAACGTGCTCGTTGTGGGCGCTGGTCCTGCGGGCATGGAGGCAGCCTATATTGCTGCCAAGCGCGGCCACAACGTGGTGCTCGTGGATAAGCAGGATGAGCCGGGCGGCGAGATGCGCATCGCGGCCGTTCCTCCGGCAAAGCAGGAGCTCACCCGCGTGATCAAGTACCAGTATCGTCGTCTGGCCGAGGCGGGCGTGAAGTGCGTCTTTGGTACCGAGCTCTCGGCCGAGGACATTCAGCGCGACTACGCGGGCTACGAGGTTGTCCTGGCTTATGGCGCTGAGCCCATCGCCCCGGCCTTCATGCAGGGCTTTAAGCAGGTTATGACGGCTGACGACCTGCTGGGTGGCAAGGCTTTCCCGGGCAAGAAGATCGTCATCGTGGGCGGCGGCACCGTCGGTTGCGAGACAGCAGATTACCTGGCCCCGCTGGTCAACGACCTGTCGCCGGCCAATCGCGATGTCACCGTCATCGAGATGACCAAGACGCTCGCTGCCAACGAGGGCGGTGCCGGTCGCGCGGTGCTCATCACGCGCATGCTCTCCAAGGGCGTCCACGTGCTGACCGAGGCCAAGGTGACCGAGATCACCGAGGACACCATCAGCTACGAAAAGGACGGCGAGGTCCACACCATCACCGGTGCCGATACGCTGGTGCTGGCGATGGGCTACCGTCCCAATACCAAGTTGGCCGACGACCTTGCCGCTGCCGGCGTTGCCACCCACGTGCTGGGCGATGCCAACAAGTGTGGCAACATCCGCGATGCCATCGGCGATGGCTATAAGGTTGCCTGCGAGCTCTAGTTAATCCCTTGGTGCATGGGGCCTGTCCCCGCGGCGTCAGTCGGTAGATAGTAAAAAGCGGCGGTCGTCCCGTACGTGG
>URTL01000159.1 GCA_900550785.1 uncultured Collinsella sp.
GGCGGTAGCCGGGATGGTGCCGAAGAAGCCGTAAGCCTGGACGGCGGTCATGCAGCCCATGGCGCTCTGGACCAGCGAGGTGAAGGTGCAGCAGAGCAGGAAGGCGACGGGCACGTAGAGCATCCAGCCCTTGCGGCCGGTGCACTTGCAGAACACGGCGAGGGTGATCATGGTCATACCGCCGAGCAGCTGGTTGGAAGCGCCAAAGAGCGGCCAGATGTTGGTATAACCGCCAAAGGCGAGGGCGAGACCGGGAAGCAGGGTAACGACCGTGGCGAACCAGGGGTTGCCGAGGACCTTCATGTAGCCGGCCTTGGACTCGATGGCCAGGGCGTCGTTGGTCTGGGCAAAGAACTCGGAGAACGAGGTGCGAGCGATGCGGGCGACAGCGTCGAGCGAGGTCAGGGCCAGAGCGGAGACGTTCATGGTCATAAAGACGGTTGCGAGCGTGCCGTCAACACCGAAGGCCTGCATACCGCGGGAGATGCCAGCGGCGAAGATCTGGAACGGGGTGGAAGCGACACCGGCGTTGAGGGCGCCGGTACCGGCGGTGTTCATGTCGGAGAACATGATGCCAGCGACGATGATGGCGAGGATGCCAACGAAGGACTCGACGACCATGGCGCCATAACCGACCTTGACGGCGTCCTGCTCCTTCTCGACCTGCTTAGAGGAGGTACCGGAAGAAACGAGGCTGTGGAAACCGGAGAGAGCACCGCAGGCAACGGAGACAAACAGGACTGGGAACATCATGCCGGAGGCACCAGAGAAGCCGGTGAAGACCGGAGCGGTCATCGTAGCTTGGCCGTTAACACCCAGGACAACGATACCGAGGACAGCGCAGGCGATCATGACGATCATCATGATGGAAGTGAGGTAGTCACGCGGGGTCTTGAGCATCTGGATGGGCATAGCGCCAGCGAAGACCAGGTAGACCATGACGACAGCGAACCACTGGAACTTATCAAGGTAGACCGGGAACTGCATACCGACGGCGAACATGAGAACCATGAGGACCACGCCGGTGACGAACTCGGCAGCGCCGGTGAGGTTGAACTTCTTCTGGGCCCAACCAAAGGCGATAGCGACGAAGGTGAACAGGATGGAGATGGTACCAGCGCAGCCGGCGGCATAGGACTTGGTGAAGTCGATGGCACCGGTAGCAGTACCAGAAGCGTCAACGGCCGGGGTGAACATGAACGTCTTGCAGACCATGTCGGTGAAGGCAGCGATGACGATGATGCAGAACAGCCAGCAGAACAGCAGGAACAGGCGACGGCCGGTCTTGCCGATGTACTTCTCGATGAGCTGAGCGAGCGACTTGCCGTTGTTCTTCATCGAAGCGTACAGGGCACCAAAGTCGTGGACGGCGCCAAAGAAGATGCCGCCGACGAGGACCCAGAGCACGACGGGCAGCCAGCCAAAGGCCATGGCGACGATCGTACCCGTGACAGGGCCAGCACCGCAGATCGAGCTGAACTGGTGCGAAAACGCGGTGAAGGCGGAGACGGGCGAGAAGCTGTTGCCGTCCTTCATGCGCTTGGCCGGCGTGAGGGCATCCTTGTCAACGCCCCACTTGTTGGCCAGCCAGCGACCATAGCCCAGATAGCCGCAGGCGAGCACCGCCGCGGCCACAACCATGAGCAAAACTCCGTTCATTACATTTCCTCCTCTAAAAAGAACTTCCTAGACATAAAAAATGAGGGCCGTCGGTTGCGCTCGACGGCCCTCATCTTCATCAGCCGCCCGTTATCGTACGGGCTAGCTGTATGTGCTAACCCGCATCAGATAATTACTACGCTGATAATGTTTAGCTGATGCGTGAACATGTCTAAGAAATCCTCTTCAATCATGATGTGAACGATCCGTGCGTGTTCACATCCCCCAGTGGTTGAAAAGGAGTATGAAACTTTAGTTACCTAAAGTCAACGCAAATTTGTAATGAATTTTCAACTTTTTTGGATTTCTCGGTATAAAACGCCACTGACCTTGGACTTTACCCCACGACAGTTTTTGCATGAGAGATGCCCCTGAGAGCCGCGGGAGCCGGGCGGCGCATATGAACTTTATCGCGAGTTCCGCACGCAAAGAAGGCCACTTAATGTGGCCTTCGTCTTGCGCGGGACTGTAGAGCAGGAAACCTTATATCCGGCCCCTCCGTCCGGGGACCGCGCCGTACCAGCTACAGCGTCATGTTCGGATCGGCGTCGACGTCGAACGGCGAGATTTCACCTCGGTCGAATTTACGGCGGGCGACCTCCGCGATCATGGCTGCGTTATCGGTACAGGCAGACAAGGGCGGCACCGTTACGCGAATCCCCTGACGCCCAAGCTTCTTGATCATCATCTCGCGCAGATGCGGGTTGGCCGAGACGCCGCCACCGATGCAGTATTCCTTGCATCCGGTAGCGTGCAATGCGTTTTTGGCCTTCTTGTACTGCACGTCAAAGACAGCTGCCTCAAACGAAGCCGCCAGATCGGGCAGGTGAATCGTGCGCCCGGCCTTGGTCTCTTGCTCGATGTAGAGCGTCACCGCCGTCTTGAGGCCCGAAAGCGAGAAACGATAGTCTCCCCTGCTGTTAAGCGCGCGGGGAAAATCGATCGCGCGGGGATTGCCTGTCTCGGCCAGCTTGGAGATGATGGGGCCACCGGGATAGCCCAAACCCAACGCCTTGGCTACCTTGTCGAAGGCCTCACCCACGGCATCGTCGAGCGTCTCTCCGAGCACCTCGTAGTCGCCCCATGCCTTTACGTGCACGAGCATGGTGTGCCCGCCCGAGACAAGCGTGAAGATAAACGGAGGCTTGAGGTCGGGCTGCGCCAACAGGTTGGCGAACAAGTGGCCCTCCAGATGATTGACGCACACGAGCGGCTTGCCGGCAGCATACGCAAAGCCCTTGGCAAAGGCGACACCCACCACCAGGGCACCCACCAGGCCCGGACCTTGCGTCACGCCCACGGCGGCAAGCTCACTTGGCGCAATCGCCCCACCCTCAAGGCCAAGCGATGCCGCGGCATCCTCGAGCGCCGCATCTACGACACTCACAATCACCTCAACGTGCTTGCGCGAGGCGATCTCGGGCACCACGCCGCCAAAGCGGGCGTGAAAATCAATCTGTGTCGACACCTGGTTGGCCAGCATATTGCCATCCGCATCGATAATCGCCACGGCCGTCTCGTCGCAGGAACTCTCGATAGCGAGCACTAGGCGACGGCGCTCAATTTCAGCGCGCTCCTCAACGGTTCGCTCGGGCGCAGGCAGCGGCCATACACGCTGCTCAGCCGCCGTCGGCTCGGG
>URTL01000160.1 GCA_900550785.1 uncultured Collinsella sp.
GGCCGTCGCCGATCCGCCGGTGCTCATCCTGGACGAGGCCACGAGCTCCATTGACACGCGTACCGAAAAGCTCATCGAGCGCGGTATGGACCGCATCATGCGCGGTCGCACCACGTTTATGATCGCGCACCGCCTGTCCACTGTCCGCGACGCCGACGCCATCATGGTCCTCGAACACGGCCGCATCATCGAGCGCGGCACGCACGAAGAGCTACTCGCCCAGCACGGCGAGTACTGGCAGCTGGCGCATGGCTTAAAAGAGCTGGATTAACCCGCTCGAGCACGATGCTTTGATCCCTCCGTGCCTCTTACCTCGCCTCAAACCATCACAACATTCGACGTTTTTTGCCAAAATCGGGAAAAGCATCGGATGTTGTGATGGTTTTTCTGCCACTCGACCGGGTGGAATCGCTTTCTTGTGCACGAAGGTGTGCGGACCCGTGAGCAGGGGAATAAGGTTGGTTATCCGACTCCATTGGAGGGCTCATGGACCTGCCGATCGTCCTGTCCCATAAGACTGCCTGGCTGTACCACAACGTGGCGCGCCCGTCCGAGCCGCTCTCGCGAGCAAGCAGCCTATACGATGAGGACTCGCTTGCTAGCGAGGCGGAGCCGACCGCGAGCCTGCCCAAATTGGGACTCGATGCCAAGGGGCTGAGGGCTTCAACGGCAGTTGGGATTGTTACCGACTATCTGGTTTCGCTCGGTATTCCACGAGAAGAGCTTGATTATATCGACACGCTCGTCAACTTCGATTTTGAGCGCTCGACGCCGGCTGGATTTAGGTGCCACGTGTTTGGGGCGCCGGTACCTCCAGTGCATCTTATCGAGGTGGCAGAGGGCCTTCTGGTGGTTGATGAGGCCATGTGCTTTGTCCAAGCGGGTTCGTGGATGAGTGAGCCCGAGCAGCTGGAATATGGCTACGAAATCTGTGCCCGATACCATTTGAATCATTTGTCGACAGACGATTATATCGAGATGGGGCAGAGATATACCGTTGCCGACTTGATTGCCTATTGCAATGAGAACCGATCTCGTCAGGGGGCTATACGCGCGGCCGCCGTGCTCAGGCGCGTGCACGATGGCGCGCGGTCGCCCATGGAGACGGCCACCGCAATCATGGTCGTCGCGAAACGTTCCCAGGGAGGGCTGGGATACGCCAAGATCGAGCTCAACCATCGGGTCGATGTTCCCAGCGAGTTCAAGTATCTCGCTAAGGCCGGGTATTTCGAGATCGACGTATATGCGCCTGCGAGCGGTACGGGGATTGAATACAACGGTTCGGACCATCTTGATAAACAGCGCAGCGCGTCGGATGCGGAGCGTATGACCGTGCTGAGCGCGCTGGGCTTTAGGATGATCGTCCTCACCGGGACTCAGTTTGCCCACCAGCTGCAACTGCACCGGGCGATGAATGCCATCGCGCTCGCTATGGGTCTTAAGTGCGACCGAAGCGAAGCGTTCCAGAAACGTCAAAATGACCTGCGAGAATTCGTGATTCGGCACTGGGGCGGCGTCCTTTAGGGGCGCTTGGGTCCCTCTACAGGGTGCTGTGGGCAGGCAAACCATCACAACATTCGACGGTTTTCGCCAAAAACGGGAAAAGTGACGAATGTTGTGATGGTTTGTATGCTGAGGATGGGCTTGGGAAGCCGGTCTTGCTCGAAGCGACCTGTCCTGTCGTACGGGTGTCGGCATGATTCTCTCGTGGGGTATTATGTTTTCCGAAGAATAAAACGCCGCGTGAGGGGAGGACTGCGTGGACGGGCACGTGCAACATGACGGCTTTGGCCGCGATATCAACTACCTGCGCATTGCCGTTACCGACAAGTGCAATTTCCGCTGTATCTATTGCATGCCGGCCGACGGCGTGGCGCCCCGTGCACACGACGAGCTGCTCAGTGCCGAGGAAATCGCCCGCTTTGTGCGCTTGGTGGCGGGGGAGGGCATTCGCCGCGTGCGCCTGACGGGCGGCGAGCCGCTGGTCAGCCGCCGTATCATTCCGCTCATTCGCGACATTCGCGCGATCCCGCAGATCGAGGACATCTCGCTCACCACCAACGGCGCCCTGCTGCCCAGGCTGGCGCCGCAGCTCAAAGACGCGGGGCTTAACCGAGTCAACATCTCGCTCGACACGCTCGACCCTACGCTCTTTGGAAAGATCACGCGCCTGGGCCGACTCGAGCAGACCATGGCTGGCATCGACGCGGCGCTGGCTTGGGGCTTTGAGCCCGTTAAGGTCAACTGCGTTGTGGTGCGCCGGCTCAACCAGGATGTGGCGGCCCTCGCACGGCTGACCGTCGACCGCCCCATCCACCTGCGCTTTATCGAATACATGCCCATCGGCGACGAGCGCACGAGCTCGCATTGCGCTGTGGACCCGCATGCGCCCGCGCTCAATCCCGAGCTGTGGGACGCGAGCGATACCGTGCCGAGCGACGAGCTGCGGGCGCGCATCAATGCCGGGGCCGCCGTGGTGGGACTGGGCGAGCTCGAGCCGCTCGACATCAACGACGCTCCTGCCGGCGCGGGCCCTGCGCGCTATTGGCACTTTCCGGGCGCGGCGGGAACGGTTGGCTTCATTAGCGCCATGTCCAACCATTTTTGCGCGAACTGCAACCGTCTGCGCCTGACGGCCGATGGCAACGTACGTCCGTGCCTGTTCAGCGATGCCGAGTATTCGGTGCGTGAGGCGTTGCGCCGTGGTGATGATATGCAGGTGCTTTCGATTTGGCGCGATGCCGTGGCCCACAAACCGCAGGAACACGCGATAATTGAGGGCACGCAACGATTTATGTCCCAAATCGGAGGATGATCATATGGCCAAGAGCAGGTACGCCGATGCCACCAAGGCCGCTCGCAGGGCCGCGATGCCTGCCCACAAAGTCACGGCTGCGGCGAATGCTGGTCACGCCGACGCGTCCGCGCAGCCGTCTGCCAGCGCTGCCACCGAGCCCGCCCGCGACGCCCGTCGTGACGAGTTGACGCACGTGGACGCCAAGGGCGAGGTACGCATGGTCGACGTGTCCGACAAGGCCGAGACCCATCGCATCGCCATCGCCGAGGGCGCCATCCTCATGCATCCCGAGACGCAGGCTATGGTGCTGCAGGACCGCGCCAAAAAGGGCGACGTGCTTGCCTGCGCGCGCGTGGCGGGCATTATGGCCATCAAACGCACGAGTGACATCATCCCCATGTGCCATCCGTTGCTCATTACTAAGAGTAAGTGCGACATTGCGCCCATCGCTCCGGCGGGGACGCCGGCC
>URTL01000161.1 GCA_900550785.1 uncultured Collinsella sp.
GCGGGCACGGGTGAGCATCGGCTGCTGGCCGGTGATGGCGCGCAGGTCGCGCACGGCACCGTCGATGGCCTTGGAATCGGTAGCGGCCTCGCCGACACCCATGTTCACGACGATCTTCTCAAACTTGGGGATCATCATGACGTTCTCGTACTGGAACTTGTCCTGAAGCTGCTGCTTGACCTCGTTGTTGTACTTGGTCTTCAGACGCGGCACATACTTCTCTTCTGCCATTGTTCACTCCTTCTTGGGGTTTTAAGCACGGGGCGTGGCCACGATGGGTTGTCCTCGTGCCTCCTGGCTGCATCCGCGCCGCTCATGGCATTTTGCGGTTTGGACTCGACACAGCAGGAGCCGACAAAACAATCGGTACTATACGCGCATCGGGAGCGTATTTCCAGAAAAACCTCGTCTGCCTGCACAACTCCACAACTCCCCCGCACAAATGGATCCCAAAAAGCAGTTGCGGTGAAATAGGGACTGTTTGGCGGCCTAACAGGCTTAAACAGTCCGTATTTCACCGCAACTTATTGGTGGGGATCCGATTAGCGCTTGCGGGGGACGAGTTTGGTGCGGCGCAGGTGGATCATCTCGGCGGCGATGGAGATGGCGATCTCCTTGGGGTCCTCGGCCTCGATGGCAACGCCGATCGGAAGGTGCAGCTCGTCGATCTGGTCCTGCGTAAAACCTTCCTGCTCCAGGCGGGCACGCACAAAGGCCGTCTTGCGGCGCGAACCCAGACAGCCCAGATAGGCAGGCTTGGCACGCATGGCCTGAATCACCACGTCGATATCGGACTTGTGACCCGCCGTGGCGACGACCACCAAGTCGCGCGGACCGATGGGACACAGCTCGCTCAGGTTCTTGTAATCGACCAGGCGACGATCGTAGACACCGGGCACCCATTCGGGCGTCAACGTGCCGGGGCGGTCATCGCAGGCCACGACGGCAAAGCCCGCCGCCGTGAGCACGCGCGCCGTCGCGGCGCCCACGTGTCCGCAGCCAAAGATGTAGGTCAGGCCCTCGGGGCAGAGCGTCTCGATGTGCGCCGCGGGAATCTCAGAGGCAGCGTTGGTGTAGGTGACGTTACTCCCCTCCTCCACCAGTGAAAGCCCGGGGCAGCCCGCAATGGTATGGCGCGATGCCTCGCCATGGTACTCGGCCACATCGCCCTCGAGCGCGCTCGCGATAAACGGCTCAAAGTCGATGACGAAGTCGCCGATGCGCCGATAGACCAAGACGTCGGCAATTTCCTGGAACAACGGTGCCTGGGTCGCATCCAGATGCAGATAGCACAGGCAAATGGCTCCGCCGCAGATCATGCCGGTATCGGAGTTCTCGCCGCCCATGGTGTAGCGGACCAGACGCGACTGTCCCGCGCTCAGGAGTTCGCGCGCCTCATCCAGCGCAAAGAGCTCAATCTTGCCGCCGCCGATAGTGCCCGCCTGGCTGCCGTCGGCAAAGACGGCCATCCAGGCGCCCACGCCGCGCGGCGACGACCCCGCCGTGCCGGCCACGACCACGAGCTCGCACGTCTCGCCAGCACGCAGGGCGGCAAGCGCCGCATTCACAACATCGAGCTTTTCCATTGCCGCCTTCTATCCTCTAAAGATATCGGTGAGCATAGCGAGTGCCTCGAGCACGCCGCCGCCGACCGACGTCGCCTTGTCCGAAATGTAGTTGATATAGCTGGCATCGCCGCGCGGATCGACATCGGCGCATTTAAAGCCCTCGGTCACCTGCACGCCGTTCGCCAAAAGCCCGCGCAGACAGCCATCGATCTGCGTGCGCATGGGCGTATCGCCCGCGTAGCCAATCACGTCTCCGGCGCGCACGATGTCGCCGATTGCGCGGTCGGACCGAAACACGCCGGCGGCGGGGCTGTGGATAACACGCTCTTTGCCATAGCCAGCGATAATGCCCGGCACGCCCGTGTTGGGCTGGGGTGAACCTTGGGTAATGACACGGCCCAGGAAATGCCCGCGCATGGTCTCGACCACGGCGTCGCAATCGACCGGCGCGGTAAAGCCCGGCCCCACGGCGATGACGGTAGGCGCCATGTCGCGCGTGGTGCCCAGGTTGCGCTTGGCCAGAATCGCGTCGACCACAGCCGCGGGTTTAAGCTCATCGAGCATCTTGGCCTGAGGGTCCACCGCGACGGCAACATCCCCCGCTTGGGTAATCTCGAGCGCCTCTGCCGGCGTCTGCGCCAAGCGAGCGCGAATGCCCTCGACCTGGACCTCGCCCAGGCGAATAGCCTCGCAAAAACTGATTGTGCGGCGGATGCACGTGGGAACCGCGATATCGGCCATAACGACCGACACGCCGGCGCGCACCAAGCGAGCGGCGACACCCGTGGCGATATCGCCGGCGCCGCGAACATAAACGAGCATTCCCGGGGCACCTCCCTGTGCTACGGTTTGAGCAGAGCAAAAAGCGGTTCGACCGCTACTCTGATGATTATTTATTATCACAGTATTATACGGCGGTGAACAGATGGAAACGGTTAGCGGCAATCTTGCCTCGGCGCTCAGGATCGAGCCGGGCATTACCGCGATTATCGGCAGCGGCGGCAAGTCGACGTTGCTGAAAACGCTGGGTCTCGAGCTCATGCGCGCCGGCGGCGGGGTGCTCCTCTGCACCACCACGCACATGTTTCCCGTCGCCGGCGTCCCGTGGGACGGGTCGAATCGTCGCCTGGGTGCCGCACCTTGGAAGCCGGGTGCCGCGCATGTTCCCGGCTGCACCTGTGAGGCGTGCGCGGGACTTGCCCGCGGGAGTATTTGCCAGGCGGGTGTCTTAGACCCGGAAACAGGCCAGCTCTCCGCACCCGCCGAGCCACTCGGCGAGCTGGCACAGCACTTTGACTATGTGTTGGCCGAGGCAGACGGTAGCAAGCGACTCCCGCTCAAGGCGCATGCCGCCTGGGAGCCGGTAATTCCCGCCGCCACGGCAAACGTTGTCTGGGTCGTCGGCGCCTCGGGACTGGGCAAACCCGTCGCCGAGGTTGTCCACCGCCCCGAGCTCTTTTGCGAGCGTTGCGGCTGCGAGCTCACCGACACTGCCACCCCAGAGCGCGTCGCCCAGGTGCTCAATGCCGAGATGCAAGAGCTTAGGCTCGACGCCTCGCTCGTCATGCTTAACCAAGTCGACACGCTTGCCGACCCAACGATGGCAGATTACTTCGAGGCAGCCCTCGACCGCCCCATCATCGCCACCAGCCTCCAGGGGTAGCTAATTTGGGACGG
>URTL01000162.1 GCA_900550785.1 uncultured Collinsella sp.
GCTCCTGCGGGGGATGTTTGCGGCCGCCGGTGGGCGGAACGCTTGCCACCGTGCCCTCAAGAATCTTAAGCAGTGCCTGCTGAACGCCCTCGCCCGAGACATCGCGGGTGATGGAGAGGTTTTCGGCCTTGCGGGCGATCTTGTCGATCTCGTCCACGTAGATAATGCCCACCTGAGCGCGCTCAATGTCACCATCGGCAGCGTTGATGAGCTTGAGCAGGATGTTCTCCACGTCCTCGCCCACGTAACCGGCCTCAGTAAGCGCGGTGGCATCGGCGATAGCAAACGGCACCTCGAGGATGCGCGCGAGCGTCTGGGCGAGCAGGGTCTTACCGGTACCGGTGGGACCGAGCAGCAGGATGTTGGACTTGGCGAGCTCCACCTCGTCCATATCATTGTCGAGCTGCGAGTCCAAGCCGTCGTCAAAGGCAGACACCGCGGCGCCGCCCTCGATCACGCGGCGATAGTGGTTGTACACGGCAACCGACATGGCGCGCTTGGCGTCCTCCTGGCCCATGACATAAGCCGAAAGCTCGTCATAGATCTCGTGCGGCGTCGGCACGCGCGTGATGACCTGGCGGTCGTCCTCGAGCTCAAAGCCCTCGGTCTCGGGGTCAACAGCGGGCTGGGATGCAGCTTGGCCGTGGTCGTTGAGGAAGCCCGGCAGCTTGCCGTTGCGGGCGGCGTCCATAAAGTCCGAAGCCAGCGACTCCTCCAGAATCTCGGAACAGGCGGCGACGCACTCGTCACAAATAAAGATGTTGGTCGGACCCTTTACGAGGCGACGGACCTGGCCCTGCTCTTTTCCGCAGAAGGAGCAGCGGATGGGGTTGCCGTTCTCGTCAAAGTTGTCCTGCATGTTACCTGCCATCCTAGGCGTCCTTCGCGGCCAGATCGCGCGAGGTGACGATACGGTCGATCAGACCGTAGTCGAGGGCCTCGGCAGCGGTCAGGTAGTTGTCGCGCTCGGTATCGGCCTGGACCTTTTCGATGGGCTGGCCAGAGGCGTCGGACAGGATCTGGTTGAGCTCGCGGCGAGTCTTCTTGATCTCCTCGGCCACGATCTCGATCTCGGTCTGCTGACCCTGGGCACCGCCGCTGGGCTGGTGAATCATGACCTTGGAGTGCGGCAGGCAGAAGCGCTTGCCCTTAGCGCCGGCTGAAAGCAGCACGGCGGCCATGGACGCGGCCATACCGACGCAGATGGTGGAGACCTGCGGCTTAATGAAGTTCATGGTGTCAAGAATCGCCAGGCCGGAGTAGACCTCGCCGCCGGGCGAATTGATGTAGAGCGAGATATCCTTCTCGGCATCCTGGCTCTCAAGATGCAGCAGCTGGGCAACGACCAGGTTGGCGCTGACGGAGTTGATCTCCTCGCCCAAGAAGATGATGCGGTCGTTGAGCAGGCGCGAATAGATATCGTAGCTGCGCTCGCCGCGCGGCGTCTGCTCGATAACGTATGGCACGAGGGCGGAATCGAACTTAGCGATCATACGCATCTCCATTTCTCTCTTGCGGACCAAATTGGTTCTAGATAAACGTACGGTGCCCGCATGCTATGCATTGGCTGGCACCGTACGAAGCAACCGGATAACCGGTGTATAACTTTACCCCATCACGGGCGCACGCATGCGCTCGCGGGCAAGGTGGCGAGAATTACTCGACGTCCTTGGCGGTCTCGTCGACCTCGGTCACCTTGGCGTTCTCGACCAGGTGGTCGACGGCCTTGGAGCGACGGATGGACTCGCGGACGGCAGGCATGCGGCCATCGGCGATGAACTCGGCCTTGGAAGCCTCGACGTCCTTGACGCCAGCCTTCTCGAACTCGGCGTTGACGTCGTCCTCGGTAACCTCAATCTTGAGCTCGCGGGCGAGGGCGTCCAGAGCCAGGGACTCACGGGCAACGTCGTTGGCCTGCTTGTGCAGGTCGCCGATGAACTGCTCCATGGTCAGACCGGAAGCGGGCAGCCAGGTGTCCAGGGTCATGCCGCGGGCAGCGAGGTTGGACAGGAAGTTCTGGCCAAGCTCCTCAAAGACGGACTGCTCGTAGTCGGCGTCCATCTCGTCGAGCTGCAGGCGCTCGGCGAGAGCGGAGACGCAACGGTTCTCCTTCTCGGCCGGGAGGCGGGAAGCCTTGTCCTGCTCGATCTCGATCTTGATGGCGTCGCGCATAGCGTCGATGCTGTCGAAGCCGAAGTCGGACTTGACGAGCTCGTCGGTGAGCTCGGGGGTGTTGCGGACCTTGATGCCCTTGACGGTGACCTCGACGGTGTGGGTCTCGGCCTCCTCGCCCTCCTCGACCTCGTCGGTCCAGGTGACGGTCTTGACGTCGTCAACGTTAGCGCCGATCAGGGCCTCGTTGAACTCCTTGGGGTTGCTGTCGCTACCGGCGATGAGCATGCGGCCCTCGGCGGCAAAGTTGTCGGCGTTCTCGACGGCCTTGAGGTCGACAGTGACGTAGTCCTCGGCCTCGACGGCGCGACCCTCGACGTCCTCGAAGGTGGCACGGTAGTTGAGGAGCATCTCGACCTGGTTGTTGATCTCGGACTCGGTGACCTCCGCAGGGGGCATCTCGATCTCGACAGCGTCGAAGGAGGAGAGCTCGGCAGCGGGACGCAGGGAGAACTCGACGGTGTAGGTGTAGTCCTCGTGATCCTTGGCGAGGTCGAGTTCCTTGTAGTCACCGCTCTTGGTGGGGACGATGTCCAGCTCGTTGAGGACGGCGGGCTCGTTGGCGGCGATCAGGTCGTTGGTGGCCTGAGCGAGGGTGGCCTCGGCGCCAAGTGCGGAGTCGATGACCGGACGGGGAGCCTTACCGGCACGGAAGCCCGGGAAGCGGTACTTCTTGGCGGTGTCCTTGTAGGCCTTCTTGATCGCGGCGTCGACGTCGGCGGCCGGGATGGTGACCGTAGCGGTGAGCTTGGCGTCCTTGACGTCAGAAGCGGTGATGTTCAACACGTTCCTCCTCATACTGCCCAGCTTATCTGAGGTGCTGGTACCTTTATGCAACAAAGAGTCGCGACGACCGAAGCCGACGCAGATGCGTTGGTGCGGGCGAAAGGACTCGAACCTTCACGGGAATCCCACCAGAACCTAAATCTGGCGCGTCTGCCAATTCCGCCACATCCGCATATATATTATTTAAAAAACCGGAATGCCCTAATCATAAGGCTTCCGGTTCTCATTCGCAAGTGAAGCATCGGGGATTCGAACCCCGGACAACTTGATTAAAAGTCAAGTGCTC
>URTL01000163.1 GCA_900550785.1 uncultured Collinsella sp.
GGGGAGCCCCTCGAGCAGCTTCTCGTAGATGATGCCCTCAGGGCTGTCGGGTATCTGCTCGAGCGCCGAGACCAGCTTGACCCCGTGCGTGGCGAGCTCGCGCTTGTATATCGGCGCGTCGTACTCGCCGCGGCTGAAGCGGTCCATCATGTAGACGAGGACGATCTCGCTCTCGCCGGCGTTGGCTATCATCCGCTGGAACTCGGGGCGGTCGTCGGTGCGCCCCGACACGGCGCGGTCGCAGTACTCCGCCGCGACCTCGTAGCCCTCGCGCGCGCACCACTCGCGGCAGACGCGCAGCTGGTCCTCGATTGAGGCCTCGCGCTGCCTGTTGCACGAGAATCTCGCGTATATCACTGCCCTCTTTGGCATAATGTTGATGTCACCCTTCCTTCAAGTTGAGTTTGCATGGGTGCACTGGTTGGGTGCCCCGTCGGCTAAAGCGGTACCGGCGCTGCCGACGGGGCTCTTTTGTGTTTACTCGCGGTACGACTCCGCTCTATCGAGTAGGTCGTCCACGGATATTCCCATGGCTTGAGCAACCTTTCTCACGACACTAACCTTTGGGTCTCTTATCTTTCCGCTGAAAAGCTGTGAGACGTGGGCGTCTGATAGGCCCGATTTTCGGCAAACGTCGACCTGTCGCATGCCGAGCTCAGCAATGTATTCATTCAGTGCGCGCGCCAGCTGCATGTCGTGAGCTTCCCACGCGCCAGTTCCTAGCAGCTCGTCCGCCGAGCATCCATAGAACCTTGCGAGCTTGGCAATCTTGTCGCCACTTGTCGTGCGCGTGCCACTCTCCATCATTGAATAGCTGGATACGGAAACGCCCAGTATCGATGCGACTTCCGCCTGCTTAGCTCCGTACTTCAGTCTGGCTTCTCTCAGCCTTAACCTTGCGGCCATCGTGGCTATCACTCTCCAAGCGTTTTCCTTGCCATTTCATCGAGAGATACGCCCAATGCGTCAGCTATGGCCTTTGCTTTCCCCAACGTTGGTTCCTTGGCCCTTCCGCTGAGGAGCGCAGAGACCGTTGAGCGCGGTGAGCCGATTTTGGCAGCTAGCTCAGCCTGTGACATCCCTGCCCTATCTAAGTAATGGGCAAGTACGTAGCGGTATTCCATGTCGTGGCTATCCCTATTCCTTCAGCAGGTTTCTCTCAAGTGAGCTTCCTAACTTCCTTCAATCTGGTCTGCATTTAACGCATCCCGCTCTCTTTTTCTAATGGAAAAGTCTCGGCGAGGCCTTTTGCAGTGGCGATTAAGGCCTTTTGGCCGTCTTTATTCATTGAGTTAAATAGATTCAAAAGCTCGCGATCAGGTCCGCCAATTTGTTCACCGTCACCTTCTTCAAGGTCAAACAGTTCTCCGATGGTGCATTTGAAATAACGAGCAAACTCAGCCGCCGTGTCCATGTCGGGGCTAGTGTTTCCAAGCTCATAGTTTTGATAGGTCCGGTATTTGAGGCCGAACACGTTCGCGGCCTCTTTTTGCGTCAACCCAGAACGCTGCCGAAGGTCTTTAAGACTCATAGCTATTCCTAAACGTAAACGCCAGTCTGAGCATCATTAGATATATGCAAAGAAAGCGATCTTGCAACATCGAGCAATACCGCTCGACCTTCTGCGCTTAATTCATCAAAGAGCTGATCAAGTTCACGGCGCTGCATATCAAATTCTCTTGCGCATACGTCGGTCATCAAAATGTAATCAACGTTTGAGTTAAACAAACGGGCCGCTTCGATAAGCTGCTCGCCATTCATGATGACTCGTCCCTGTTCCCAGTTTCTATATGTACCGAGGGAAACGCCGAAGGCCTCGGCAGCATCCTGCTGCTTATAGCCGGCCGCCTTACGAACCTCCTTCAACCGCGTATGCATATCTCACGCCCTCCTTAGAATCTGTAAACGCTTACTTCTTATAGTTCGCATAGTACCAATATAAAGCGCAATTGTACAGATTTCTTCTTGACATGTACTAGTACCGTGCGTACTATAAAGCTCGTAAGTACTAACCAGATGCATAGTTGATAGGAGGAAGTACCAATGAGGAACCTAGCATCTGAGCGTACGCGTCTCGGACTGAAGCAAGCGGAGGCGGCTTCAAAGCTCGCCGTATCTCCCAAAACGCTTGCGAAATACGAGAACGACCCAAGAAGCATGCCAGGAGACTTTATCTACCGTGCATGCCGATTCTATGGCTGTAACGCCAGCTACCTGCTCGACATGTGCGATGAGCGAGCCGTAAACGCTATGGCTGCGGTCTAAATGGTCAGCGAGGCCAAGCAGCAGGAGAACAAGCCCAAGACCCCGCGCGAGATAGCGCTCGACACCATGTGCTCGACGCTTCGGGCGGCGTACCGGGAATGGGAGAGGAAGGAGGGGAGCAAGAGACAGTGAGGCCATGGTCGACACGTGAGATCCGGTACCTGAGGGAGCACGCCGGCGACGGAGCCAAGGAGATAGCCAAGGCGCTCGGACGGACTACCGAGGCCGTGAAGCTCCAGGCGAGGAAGTGCGGCATATCGCTCCGGCAGCGCTGGATGTGCCCGAAGTGCGGGCGCATGACGTTCAAGCCGCTCAACAAGGCGAACGGCTGGTGCGCGGAGTGCACGAAGGAGGGCCACGTGGCAGACCTCAGGGAGCAGGCCAGCGCGATGCGCGAGGAGGCTGCGAGGTCCAAGCGGAACGACCGCGAGCGGCAGAGGTGCTACAGCGCCAAGAGCCGCGCGAAAAAGTCCCAAAAATAAAGACCCTAAAAAGCACCCTAGCCCTGACCTGCGGAAACATCAGAAGGGAACACAAGATGTACACATACAAAGAAGCGAGCGCCCCCAGCTACCAACTTGTGAGCACTCGCCGAAACAGCCCCAGACATGAGGCTCAGACCATCATAGCACCCAAGCCATATCGACCGACCGTCCGCGAGCAGCTCGACTCCGATGCGTTCAGGGCGGGGGCCATGGTCGGCTTCATCGCCGCCGCGGTCCTGTTCGCGGCGATCCTGACCGTCTTCGTCCTCCCGACGATGGACGGCGCGGTCCAGGCGGCAAAGGCGGCATGCGCGGCGGGAGCGGTCAATGCGTAACGACGAGAGGTACCGCCAGAAGCCGATGAGCAGCCAGCTCGAGATATTCGGCCTCGGCGCGGACGGCGAGCAGGACATGGCGGACGCGCGCGCGTGGATAGGCGAGCACCCGCGGGCGTGGGACTTCATGGTCGAGC
>URTL01000164.1 GCA_900550785.1 uncultured Collinsella sp.
TGCGTTGACACAGCTGACGGTTCTTGGTCATCGCTTGCTGGTGGGGTTCCTTGTCTGAGTTGGACTTAGTTGGTGGGACCACTCGTCTCGGTCGCTGTCCCGCGCCGTTCCGGCGCGGGAGGCGCGCCGCTGCGGGAGTGCTAGTCGGTCATTGTTGGCGCCGAAGCACCGTCCCGTCCCAGCATCGCCCTCAGCTTCTCGAAGCTTTCCTCGCTCAGACAATGCTCCATGTGGCAGCCCTCTTGCGACGCGACCTCAGCCGAAACACCCGCGTCCTCTAGCAGCCCCACGAAAAAGCAGTGACGCTCCCACATTTGACGAGCGACCTCCAGCCCCCGCTTTGTCAGATGAACATCTCGTTTGCCCATTTCGACATAGCCGTTGCTTTCCAACGTCGCCATGGCCTTGGAAACGCTCGCCTTAGTTACGCCGAGGTACTCCGCAACGTCAATCGAGCGCACGATGCCCTGACGTTCCGACAGAACGTAGATCGATTCGAGATAGTCTTCTCCGGATTCACGTAGGGCCATGGGCCGCCTTTCGCGATGATTGCTAGTTAGCCTTTGGATACTTTCCACGGCTAACTTTACCGCAAAAGTTGCCCATGTCTTACTACTTTGTCTAAAAGTTAGCCGTGTTTCACAAAACGTGCGGGACGAAAACAAAATGGGGACGCCCCGCAAGGAGTGTCCCCAGGCGCCGGGTGCCGGCCCGCAGTTACATCAATCCAAAGTGCTTGGCGGCGTTGTAAATTCCGTCGTCGTCCACGGCGGTCGTCACATAGGTCGCTGCAGCTTTCACCGTGTCCTGCGCGTTGCCCATGGCCACACTTGTGCCCACGGCCGAGAACATCGACAGGTCGTTCTCGCCGTCGCCAAAGGCAATCGCCTCGCTCGCGTCGATACCAAGCCGCTCGAGCGTCGCCGCCACGCCCAGGTCCTTGCCGCCGTTAGCGGGAATAATGTCGCAGAACAGGTCGCACCAGCGCGTGGTGAGCGAATGCGACACGGCGTCGGTCACGATATGCTCGTCGGCCGGGTCCACAAAGGCGCAAAACTGGTAGACCGGTGCGTCAAAGGCGTGCTCAAACGGCTCCTCGTGGTAGACGATTCCAGCGTTGCTGCCAGCCGTCACCACGCGCTCGGACAGGCGGTTCACAAACGAGTTCTCGCTCTGCATGCACAGCGAGTCGTAGCGCCCCTGCGCCACCTGGTCCACAATCACCGCGACGTCGTCCGGATCAATCGGACAGCTGCGGTAAGCTCCCTCGGCATCAAAGCAGTGCTGGCCCGAGAGCGTAATGTACGCATCCCAGCCCAGGTCGAACAGCCAATCGGGCATCTGGTAGGTCGGACGGCCCGTGGCGATCACGCACGCGATCCCCTGCTCGTGAAAGCTGTCGAGCACCTGCTGCGCCGACGCCGGAATCCGGTGGGTCTTAAAGCTCAGTAACGTGCCGTCGATATCGAAAAACGCGGCTTTGATCATCCTCGCCTACTCCTCGCCCTCGAGCTTTTCGCTCGCCTCGAGCCACGCCATCTCCAACTCGTCCATGGCGGCGTGAGCCTCGTCGATCTTTGTCTGCTGCTCGCCCAGCGCCGTGTAGTTGGTGGGGTCGACCTGGGCCATTGCTGCCTCGGCCTCCTCAACGCGTGCGCGCTGCGTCTCCATCTTGCGCTCGAGCGAGCTCACCTCGCGGCGGAGCTTCTGACGCTCGGCGTTGGACAGGCCGTTGGGCTGACCGCTCGACTTGGGCTTTTCGGCCGCAGCTGCCGCGGCACCGGTGTCGAACGCGCCGGTCTTGGCACTCGGTGCGCCCACGGGCTCGCCCTCGGCGGTAGCGTTGCACAGGCGCAGGTACTGGTCCACGCCGCCGGGCATATGCGTCAGGTGGCCGTCGAGCAGCGCCCACTGCTGGTCGGTCACGCGCTCCATCAAAAAGCGGTCGTGCGTCACCAGAATCAGCGTGCCGGGCCAGCCGTCGAGCAGGTCCTCGACAATCGCGAGCATGTCGGTATCCAGGTCGTTGCCAGGCTCGTCCAGGATGAGCACGTTGGGCTCGTCCAGAATCGTCAGCAGCAGCGACAGGCGACGGCGCTGGCCGCCCGAAAGATCGCCGATGCGGCTCCAGAGCTGCTGCGTCGTAAATCCCAGGCGCTCGCAGAGCTTCTCGGGCGAAGTTTCCTTGCCGTCGATGACGTAGTACTTCTTATAGTTGCTGAGCACCTCGCGAATCGTGTCGCCCATGTAGGGCTCGAGCTCCTCGAGCTGCTGCGACAGCACGCCAAAGCGCACTGTCTGGCCGATCTTTACACGGCCGCGCGTGGGTTCAATCTTGCCCTGGATCACGTCGAGCAAGGTCGACTTGCCGGCGCCGTTCTCGCCCAAAAGTCCATAGCGGTCGCCCGCTCCGATGAGCCAGGTCACGTCGGAAAGTACCTGCTTGGGCGCGCCATCGGTATCCGCATAGCCGGCGTCCACGTCGACCACATCGATAACCTGCTTGCCCAGGCGGCTCACCGCCAGGCGCTTGAGCTCCAGCTCGTCACGCACGGCCGGCACTTCGGCGATCAGCTCACGAGCGGCATCCACGCGAAACTTGGGCTTGGTGGAGCGCGCTTGGGCACCGCGGCTCAGCCACGCGAGCTCCTTACGTGCCATATTGCGACGGCGCTCCTCGGTAACCGCGGCCATGCGGTCGCGTTCCACGCGCTGCAGGATGTAGGCCGAGTAACCGCCCTCGAAGGGGTCGACCTGGCCGTCGTGGACCTCCCACATGCTGGTGCAGACCTCGTCCAAGAACCAGCGGTCATGCGTGACCACGAGCATGGCGCCCTGGCCACGCTGCCAGCGGGCCTTTAAGTGACGCGCGAGCCAGTTGATGGTGCGCATGTCCAGGTGGTTGGTGGGCTCGTCGAGCATGAGCACGTCGTAGTCGCCGATCAGCAGGCGCGCGAGGTCCACGCGACGGCGCTGGCCGCCCGAAAGCTCGCCCACCGTGCCCTCCCAGGGCACATCGCTAATAAGGCCGGCCAGAATCTGGCGCGTGCGGGGGCTCGACGCCCACTCGTACTCGGGGACGTCACCCACAACGGCATGATGCACGGTGTCGGTATCGACCAGCTGGTCCTTTTGGCCGAGTAGACCGATCGTGGTGCCGCGACGGTGCGTCACGCGGCCGTCGTCGGGCTCCAACGTGCCGGCGAGCACGCT
>URTL01000165.1 GCA_900550785.1 uncultured Collinsella sp.
AGCGTGCGCGCGTAACGGCGGCAGACCTCGGCGCGCGGGTCGCTCAGCGTGTAGACGGCGTGGCCCATACCGTAGATGAGACCCGTGCCGTCGAAGGCCTGCTTGTCGAGGATCTTGCCCAGGTAGGCTGCGACCTCGTCCTCGTCCTCCCAATTGGAGACGTGCGCACGGATGTCCTCGTGCATGGACACGACCTTGGCGTTGGCGCCGCCGTGGCGCGGGCCCTTGAGTGAGCCGATAGCCGCGGCGTAGGCGGAATACGGGTCGGTGGCCGAGGAGGACAGCACGCGGCAGGCAAACGTGGAGTTGTTGCCGCCTCCGTGTTCGGCATGCAGCATGAGCATCACGTCGAGCAGCATGGCTTCGTCGCGGGTGAATGCCATGCCGCCGCGCAACACCTGCAGGATGGTCTCGGCGGTGGAGAGGCCGGGTGTGGGGTGCGGTACATGAACCTCGGAGCCGCGGCGCTTGGCGACCGAGGCCATATGCGCGAAGGCGGCGATGCGGGGGAGACGGGCGAGCATGGAGATGGCGACGTCGATTTCGTGCTCGGGCGTAATGGCGTCGGGCTCGGCGTCGAAGGCGTAGAGCAGCAGCACGGCGCGCTGAAGCACATTCATGATGCTCGACGACACCGTGGTCATGGGGAACTCTTTGACGTACTCATCGCTCAGGTGCCTAAAAGCGCCCAGACGTCCGCAAAAACCGTCGAGCTCCTCTTTGTTGGGCAGCGAGCCCGTGATGAGCAGGTAGGCGACCTCTTCGTAGCCATAGCGATTCTCGGCCTGGGCGTTGTTGACCAGGTCCTCGATGCTGTAGCCGCGCAGCGTAAGCTTGCCCTGGTCGGGCACGACTTTGCCGTCGACCTTATTGTAGCCGTGCACGTCCGAGATGCGGGTAAGGCCCGCGACCACGCCCGAGCCATCGGCATTGCGCAGGCCGCGCTTGACGTTATGCTCTACGAACAGGCCCTCGTCGTACGGGGCGGTCGGCAGGCCGTGGTAGAGGTTTTCGCTTTCGGGCGAAATCTGACGGCTCGCCTCGTAATCCAGAACCAGGCGGCTCAGGTGATCGTCGAAGCGGTAGTAGATTTTCTTGGCGTCGTAGGCCATGCGCGCTCCTCTCCGGTCCGCTTTGGGGCCGCGCGCTTGGACGATATGACGTCAAGCTGCCCCGAGCGGCTTGTTCGCTACAGGCGGTACATAAAGTTAAAGACGTCCTCGCGCTGGATGGACACGTTGACGCCCGAAAGCTCGCCGGCCTCGGCCAGGGCCTTCTGCAGCTCGGCGAAGTCGAGCTTGGACTCGGCGGTGTCGGCCAGCATGGTCATGGTAAAGATGTCCTCGATAATGGACTGCGTAATGTCGCGGATGTCGACGTTGGCCTCGCCCAGAACACGGGTGACGCCGGCGACGATACCGGGGCGGTTCTTGCCAAGGACGGTGATGACGATACGGGAGGACGAGATCTCGGCCATGGGAAACCCTTTCGCGTGATTGCGGCGCGCGCGGGGCGCTCCGCTACGGTACAGTGTTCATCATTGTACCTGTCTGGCGCCAAAAGGGGTGTGCTTACTGCGGCGTTACACGTCTGCAACATGGGTGAAGGCTCGTCGGGGTGCGTGCTCGCTGCGGTTGGCCACGCCGCCCTGCACAAAGACCGTGAACCTTTTGTGGGACGCGCGACGCCGTGGTACCATAGCCAAGTTTGTTGTCTTGGTCGGAAACCAAGACGCCTTATGCGCTGATCGGTAACCAGCGCCTGACCAATAAGGAGTCCTACCATGAAGCAGGGTATCCATCCCCAGTATGTCGAGTGCACGGTGACGTGCTCCTGCGGCAACACCTTCAAGACGCACGCTACCGTGTCTGAGATGAAGGTCGAGCTTTGCAACGAGTGCCACCCGTTCTACACCGGCCAGCAGAAGTTCGTCGACACCGGTGGACGCGTCCAGCGCTTCGCCGACAAGTTCGGTGGCGCCGCTGCCGCCCAGCTCAAGAAGGCTGAGGAGGCCAAGGCTGCCAAGGCTGCCAAGGCTGCTGAGGCCGAGGCCGCTCGCAAGGCCGCCGCTGAGGCTAAGGCTGCCGAGAAGGCCAAGCGTGCTGCTAAGTTTGCCGAGGAGGCTGCCAAGCAGGCCGCCGAGGCTCCCGCAGAGGCTCCCGTCGAGGAGGCCGCTGCCGAGGCCGAGACCACCGAGGCTGCTGAGTAAATAGCTCGCCGAGGAATCGCTCGCATTCATGGCAAAAGGGCCGTGCATCCGTTTGGGTGCGCGGCCCTTTTCTTTTTATTGGTGCAGGCTAACCCGTTCCCATTGCACCAGATTGGTGCGAAGGGGACGGGTTGGTTTGCACCAAATGGCAGAGTGACGGCGTTTTCCCAGATAAAACCTGCCAAAATAAACCAGTCCCTTTTTGGCAGGTCGGTCGGGTCGTAGTTATTACGTGGCGGTCGAGGTCGACCGTATAGGCCGCGCCTTGTTTGGCTAAAGTACAATCATCTGTGTTTAACTCGCCCGCAGCTGCACGGCGTGGGCGATGGCCAAAAAAGGAAAACCACATGGGATTCATGTCAAAGCTGCTGTCCTTTGGATCCGATAAGGACCTTAAGCGCTACTACAAGATCGTCGACCAGATCAACGGTCTTGAGCCCCAGTTTGAGAAGATGACCGAGGAGGAACTCCGCGGCCAGACCGATAAGTTCCGCGAGCGTTACGCCAACGGCGAGTCGCTCGACGACATGCTTCCCGAGGCCTTTGCCACCGTGCGTGAGGCTTCCAAGCGCACCATGGGTATGCGCCACTTTGACGTGCAGCTCATTGGCGCCATGGCACTGCACGAGGGTCACATCGCCGAGATGAAGACCGGCGAAGGTAAGACCCTCGTCTCCACGTTGGCCGGCTATCTCAACGCTATTGCCGGCAAGGGCGTGCACGTCGTTACCGTCAATGATTACCTTGCCAAACGCGACTCCGAGTGGATGGGCCGCATCTATAAATACCTGGGCATGACCGTCGGTCTGCTCCAGAACAACATGCCGCTCGAGCTCAAGCGCCCGGCCTACCAGGCAGACGTCACTTACGGCACCAACTCCGAGTTCGGTTTCGACTACCTGCGCGACAACATGGTCACCCGTCCCGAGCAGCGCG
>URTL01000166.1 GCA_900550785.1 uncultured Collinsella sp.
GGCCGCGACTTGGCCAACGAGTTTATGGATACGCTCGAGGGCGCGCCCAAGGGCGATATCCGCGGTGCCATGGCGCTGCTCATCGACAAGCAGGATGATCCTCGCCGCGTTGAGGTGTACTCGGCGTTACAGGATCTGGTACTGGCCGGAGGGCGCTAGATGGAGCTCACGGACCGCTCTGGTTACTTTGCGGGCCCCGGTATGCTCGGCGGCTCCTTTGGCGATGCCTCGCGCGCAAGCGACGAGGCCGCCGAGGGCGTCGCCGACCCCTGCCTGGGCCATGCGCCCGACCAGGTGGTCTTCTATGAGCTCACGCGTAAGTTTGTGGAGACCGAGGAAGACGTTCCCCAGGAGGCCTGCGACGTGCTGTACTACACGCTCGCCGTGGGCCACCACACCGGCGTGCTCGACTGCTTTGAGCCGCGCCTGTCGGTGCCGGTGGATGTCTTCTATTCGCTCGTCGACGCGCTGCCGGAGGGGGAGGCCAAGACCAAGTTCGAGGCCATCCGCTCCTTTGGCGAGTGCCAGCTCGACAAGGCGGCGGTGCCGTCGCTGCTCGAGGCCTGCGATGCGCTGCTCGACGAACGCGGTTTTCGTGGGTCGGCCAAGGCTGGCATCTCGGTGTTCGACGACGACTTTGGCCTGCATGCCCAGCAGGTCGCGTTTCTGATGAAGTTCCGCGATCTGGTTGAGCGCGTGCGCGATGTGTCGGGCGTGTATCTGACGGGAAGGTTGCAGTAATGGGTCGCGTTGTGGATGGATGTGTGAACGGCGCCCCGTTTGCGGGCATCGTGCTCACGGCGGGAAGCGTGCTGCGTGCCGACGATGCCGCCGGCCCCGTGCTCTCCAAAAAGATGGAAGACGCGCCCATTGCCGGTTGGTACACCATCGACGGAGGCCAAACGCCCGAGGACGACATTATCGAGGTCAAGCGCGAGCGTCCGCCGCGTCTGGTCTTGGTCGATGCTGCCGACATGGCGCTGCCCGTCGGCGCCATCCGCTTGCTCGACAAACGTGACGTGGCCCGCAAGTCGATGTTCACCACGCATTCGCTCCCTTTGTCGATTCTGATCGAGGAAATCGAGCAATCGTGCGAAGATATCGTCTTCATAGGGATTCAGCCGGGCGATACGGAGTTCTACAACCCCATGTCCCCGGAGGTCTTTGACGCCGTCGACGCCGTGTACGACGCCGTGGCCGCCAACGACTTTTCCCACTTTGTCCGCTTGGGGCAGGAGCTGTAGTAGCGTTTGCCCTTGCTGAATAGGAAAGAAGTGATTGACATGGCAGATTCCAAGGTGGAGTACCCCGCTCCCGATTGCCTGGCGCCCGCCGCGATCGAGGCCAAGACCGAAGCCGCCGGTGTGACCAAGGCTAACCTGCCGGTCGCTAAGGCCTTTCTGTTGGCAATGTTCGCCGGTGCGTTTATCGCCTTCGGCGGCCTGTTCTTTACGGTGTTTTTGAGCGACAGCACGCTGGGCTGGGGTGCCCAGCGCGTCGTGGGCGGCCTGTGCTTTTGCCTAGGCCTGGTGCTGGTGCTGGTGTGCGGCGCCGAGCTGTTTACCGGCAATTCGCTTATGGTCTGCGCGCTCAAGAGCAAAAAGATTACCTTGGTCCAGATGCTCAAGGCCTGGGTCGTCGTATGGGTCGGTAACTTTGTCGGTGCCCTGTTCATCGTCTTTTTGGTGTACATGGCCGGCATCTATAAGCTTAACGGCGAGGCGGTCGCCAATTCCATGGTGAGCGTCGCCGCCGGCAAGGTGACGATCGACTGGGTGACGATCTTCTTCCGCGGCATCCTGTGCAACATCTTTGTGTGCCTGGCCGTGTGGATCGGTACCGCCGGCAAGACCGTGGTCGATAAGGTTGTGGGCATTTTGCTGCCCATCGCCGCCTTTGTGGCCTGCGGTTTTGAGCACTGCGTCGCCAACATGTACTTTTTGCCCATGGGTGCCGTGATGCATGCATGCGGCTACGGTGCCGACGTCGCCGGCGCCGATGCACTCAACGCTGCGGGCATTGCGTTTAACCTGTCCGCCGCCACGCTGGGCAACATCGTGGGCGGCGCGGTTCTGGTCGCGCTCGGCTACTGGTTTATCTACGCCAAGAAGTCCGAGGCGTAAGGTACCGTCTGTTTGACGTTGGGCCTCCCGCGGGGCGTTGCCGTGCGGGAGGCTTTTTGGGTCTGGGGGCTCGTTGCCGGGCTTTTGGCCTGTTGTGTTTGGCTGATGAAAGGGGTAATCGAGATGGCATCTGCTGTGAAGCGTGACGGTCGCGCCGTGGTGACCACATGCGGGGGATGCTATGCCGATTGCGCCTTTGCGGCACGCGTTGAGGACGGTCGCGTGGTGGCCGAGCTGCCGGTGCCGGGGCATCCGTGCGCGGCGCGTGCCCTGTGCGCCCGCGGACGGCATCGCCTGGCAATGCCGTTTGATGAGCGCGACCGGATTTTGCACCCCATGCGTCGCCGAGCTGATGGCTCGGGGTTCGATGCGATTTCCTGGGACGAGGCGTTCGCGCAGATTGCAGAGCGTCTTTTGGGGATTGTTGACGGGCATGGTCCGCGCGCGCTGGGCATGACGCTCGGCGTGCCCTCGTTCGACCGTTACTGGGGCTATCGTCTTATGCACACGCTGGGTTCGCCCAACGTGTACGGTGCCGACGGCGCCTGCGAGGTAAGCCGTCTCACCGGTTGGGAGCACAGCCTAGGCTACAGCCCCGCCTCCGACCTGGCGCATACCGATTGCATCATGTACCTGGGGCGTTCCATCGTCGATTCGTCGACGATGGGGGCCGTTGATGCGCTCAACGATGCCCGTCGACGTGGGGCTAAGATTATCGTGGTTGACCCCCGGCGCAGTGGCTCGGCTGCGCTTGCCGACCGCTGGCTGCGCGTACGTCCTGGATGCGATCTGGCGTTGCTGCTGGGTATCGCACATGTGCTGGTAGCCGAGGACCTGTACGATCACGAGTTCGTGGACCGCTACGCCACAGGCTTTGACGAGCTGGCGCAGGCGGCCAGTGCTTGGACACCCGAGTGGGCCGAATCGATGTGCGACGTGCCGGCCGCAGAGATTGTCGCCACGGCGCGCGATCTCGCTGCCGCGGCGCCTGCTGCGG
>URTL01000167.1 GCA_900550785.1 uncultured Collinsella sp.
CGCCTCGGCTGCCGCGGTTCTTTCGGATGCCGCCGACCCCAATGAGACTTGCGTGCTGCCGGCTTTCGATAAGGATTTCGGTATCCCCAAGGTCGACATTCCCACGCCCGTTTCCCTGCACGACGATGCTCAAAAACCCAAGCGCAAGGTGCACCCCGACGAGGACGCCTATCACAAGCACAAGCGTCATATCCCCAAGCCGCTCATCGTCATCGCGGTCCTTGCCGTCGTGTGCGGTGGTGCGTATTGGTTCGTGACGGCCGATCCCATGGGTGTCATGCCTGGCTTCTATGACCAGTTTGGCCAGGCCGCGCAGACGACCTTCCCCACGCGCCAAAAGGGCGAGGCGACTGAGGACGATACCAAGCAGGACGATTCTGCCGAGGTGGTCCAGGAAGAAACCGTGCTTACCGATGATCAGCTCTATACCAGGCTCGACGGTCTGTATCAGACCATCGTGTCCTACGGTGACGAGGACCAGATCGGCGAGGTCATCGATTCTTTTAACAATGGCTATCTTCGAACGCCACTGTCCACCCGTCAGGAGCTGTCGCAGAGTGCCTACGCCCTGCGCGACCAGATCAAAAAGACGCAAGATGAGCTTAACAACCTTAAGTATCAGGACGATACGGTCTATGCGGATGACATCGCCCACTTAAAGCAGCTTGCCGAGTGGATGTACGAGCGTGTCGACGTGATCTGTCAGAGCTGGGACATCTCGCTGGCTATTCCCGATGGTGAGTCGATGAGTTCCCACCAAAGCGATATCCTGGCGCCCATCGCGCAGGGCGGCAACAGCGCACTGAACCAGTACGACGCCAATGTGGGTTCCTGGAAGCCGCAGCAGCGTTCCTAAAATTAGTTCGCCATAGTCGGCATAACCTACGTGCGCAATTGATGTAAGCGCATGCTTATTGCTACAATTCGAACAAATATGCTTTAAACGCACGAGGAAGGAACCACATGTTTGGTTTTAAGAAAGAGCTCTACACGCCCGAGTATCAGCTTGCCGGCGACGAGTGCGCCGTTATCGAGACGTCGAAGGGTACCATCAAGGTCAAGTTTGACGGCGAGGGCGCTCCCATTCATGTCGCGAACTTCTGCGAGCTTTCTACGATGGGCTTCTATGATGGCCTTAAGTTCCATCGCTATGTGCCCGGTTTTGTCATCCAGGGCGGCGACCCCAATACCCGCGATATGTCCGGCGCCGACGTCGCCGCTGGTCTTGAGGGCCCCGACGGCATGCCTGGTACCGGTGGCCCCGGCTACTGCATCAAGGGCGAGTTTGCCACCAATCCGCGCAACAGCCATGTCGATGGCGCCCTTGCCATGGCACGCTCCATGGACCCCGATTCCGCGGGTTCGCAGTTTTACTTCTGCCTGGGTGCCCAGCATAACCTCGATTCCGGTTACACCGTCTTTGGTACCACGGTCGAGGGTCTCGATGTGATTTCGCAGCTGCGTGCCGGCGACGAGATCGTTCATGTCGAGATCGTTCACGAGTAAAGGGGACTTCCTTGAATAGCCAGCTGATCCAACAGGGCCGCGCCGCTTACCGCGCGGGTGATTTTTCCGCTGCAGCCCAGATGCTTGGGGCGGCAAAGACTCCCGATGAGATTATGGGCGAGGCCGATCACCTTCGTGGCAACGCCTTGATGCACCTGGGCATGTATGCCGAGGCCGCCGAGGCTTATGCCGCCGCCCTCAACGACGGCACCTACGGCAAGCGCGGCGCGCTGCTCACCAACCGCGGCAAGGCGCTCGCCGCCGTGGGCGACTACACGACGGCCGCCCAGGCGTTCTCTGCCGCTACGCAGGATGCTTCCTATGCCACGCCGTTCAAGGCCTATCTGGGCCTGGGCAATGCGCTGTTCCAGTCGGGCGACTATGCCAACGCGGGTACTGCCTTCCGTCAGGCTGCCATCGACGGCGCCAATCCGGCTCCTGCCGCCGCACTCGGCGAGCTTGGACGTTGCTTCATTAAGCTCGGCCGTCCGGCGGATGCCGTGGAGACCTACCGCACGGCTATCGACTTTGCCGGCCCCCGCGACGACACGCGTGCGCTCAACGCCGGCATGGGTCAGGCGCTTTCTGCCGCCGGCCGTCCCTCCGACGCACTCGACGCCTTTAACGCCGCTACTGCCGATGGCATCTACCAGCTCACCTCCGAGCAGGCCGATGAGCTTGCCCGCGTGCACGATTCGCTTGCCGCGCTGTCTGCCCAGACGGCTATGGCCACGGCTCCGGCGCCCGCGATGGACGCCCCTGCCGTCGATCCGCTCGATCCTACGGGCGCGACCGGTCAGTTTATGCCCGATCCCTCGGACACCGGCTTCTTTACGCTGTCCGAGTCCGAGATGGTCCAGCAGGACCGTCAGGATCGTAAGCAGGCCAAGGTCCGTCGTCGCCATCGCCACACGGGTCTCAAAGTCTTCGTCGTGCTGCTTCTGCTCATTTTGATCGCAGTGGGCGGTCTTGGCTTTGCCTACACGCGCGGCTTTGGCTTCCCGTCCCAGGAGTCTGTCGTTACCGATCTGTTCCAGGCTGCCGGCGACGGTGACACCGCAAAGGCCGAGTCTTACCTGGCCTCGAGCCTGTCCGAGGACGCCAAATCGATGATCATCTCCTCGATTCCGCAGGGTGCCACCGTGTCCGTCGAGGGCATGGATCAGTCCATGACCGAGACGGCCGCCAAGGTGAAGGCATCGCTGTCCAAGGGCGGCGAGCAGGAGTACACCGTCAAATTCGTGCGCTCCGACAACCATATCGGCTGGGCCGTTTCCTCGCTCGATATGGATTTCTCGGCTGCTGACAACCAGTAGTGACCTTATGGGATTTAGCTTTGCCCGGCGCTTCACCGCAAGTGAGGTGCCGGGCTTGCGCTAGTATGATGAGCTAGTAGTTTTCCAGCAATCATCCAACACATCAGGAGTTGCGTTGTTTTCTTTGATGGATATGTTCTTCGGTAGCTATGCGGGCGATCTTGCCATCGACCTCGGCACCGCCAACACGCTTGTCTCCGTGCGCGGCAAGGGCA
>URTL01000168.1 GCA_900550785.1 uncultured Collinsella sp.
CGAGCGGCGCCGTGAGCTCCAGAACCTCGCAGCCCTCGGCCTGGGCGCCGGCAATCTCGGCATCCTGGGCCGTCATGTCGCAGATGCGACGGCGGTAGACGATGCTCACCTTTTCGGCACCGCAGCGCACGGCGGAGCGTGCCACGTCCATGGCCACGTTGCCGCCGCCGATGACGCACACGCGCTGGCCACTCAGGTCGGGTAGCTCGTCGTCGCCGATGGCGCGCAGCATCTTGACGGCCGACTCCACGCCGGGCGCCTCTTCGCCCGGAAGGCCGAGCTTCTTATCGCTGTGGGCACCAATGGCCAGGTAGACGGCATCGAACTCGTCGCGCAGGCGGGCGAGCTCCTCGCCGTTGACGGAGTGGTCGAGTTCCACGTCGATGCCGGCGCTCAAGATCCAGTCGATCTCGGCCTGCAGGCGCTCGCGCGGCAGGCGGTAGCTGGGAATGCCATAGCGCAGCATGCCGCCCAGGTAGTGGCGCTGCTCAAAGATGGTCACCTTATGGCCCATCACGGCCAGGTAGTAGGCACAGGAAAGGCCGGCCGGGCCACCGCCGATCACGGCGACGCGCTTACCGGTGTTGTCGGCCACGCTGGGTTTGTAATCGTTGAGGTCGCTGTGCTCAACGGCAAAACGCTTGAGGGCGAGGATGTTCATGGGATCGTCGACCATGCCGCGACGGCAGTGCATCTCGCAGGGATGCTCACACACCAGGCCGCAGACGAGCGGCAGCGGGTTGTTCTTGCGGATGACCTTGACGGCATCGGCATAGCGGCCGGCCTCGACCAGCGAAATGTAACCGGGAATGTCGACGTGCGCCGGGCAGCCCGAGACGCACGGGACGCGGGCCTCGCGGTCAAAGCCACAGGAGTGCTCGCGGATATGGTGCTCAAAATCATCGCGGAAACCGCGGATGGCGGTGAGTGCCATGGCGCCGGCCTCGTAACCGATGGCGCAATCGCTCGAAAGATAGATGGTGCGGGCAGTGCGCTCAATCAAGTTGAGCGTGGACTCATCGGCGCGGCCCTCGAGCACATCGGCGAGCAGATCGCTCAGCGCGCTCAGGCCCACACGGCAGGGCGTGCACTTGCCGCAGCTCTGGGTGGAGCACAGGTTGACGAGCGCCGCCGTAAACTCAACGGGGCATGGGGCGAGCGAACTCACCGCCAGACGGCGTCCGAGCGCATCGTGCAGGTCGTCCATGACGGCCTGAGCGTGGCTGCGTTCCATTACGTGCAGTCGTGCCATAAGATCCCCTCTCATGCGGCAGCCCGGAGGCGAGGCCGGGCGAAGTTGCTACACGCACAACACTGACCTATAAAGTTGTTAGGCCTCCACGCAGTTCGGCAGGCGGTATGAAATGTCACCCTCGGCGGTGAAATAGAACATTACCGCAGATAAATGCCATATTTGATAAAACGTGTTACCAAATGACAATATTCAATGTGAAAAAGAGCGCCTTACTATTTTTCCTTTTTGATCCGTTTTCCTCCGTCCCCTTCGGATCACATGATCCCTTGGGAACGGAGGAAAACGGATCGTTTTTGGTGCAAAAGGGCCAGGTTTGTTTGCACCAATCTCACTTGCGCTAGATGAAGAGCTCGCATTCCTTCCGCGCGACGCAAACCTTGCTCAGCATCTGGGAAACAGCGGATAGTTTGTTGGAATCAAGCTTGCGAGCACCTCGCGGACATACGGCGATGCAGCGCATGCAGGAGATGCACGCCTCGCCAGCTGCTCGTTTGGGGTCACTCTTGTCGATAGCGCAAACGGGGCACGCCGCGGCGCATGCACCGCAGGAGACACAATCCTCTGTTGCCTCGGGTGCCATGCGGTGACCTCCGGCTTGTTTATAAGGACGATTGCCGGGGATAGAGGGCCCGGACGCATCCTCAGCCAACAGCTTTTGCTGAATTTGCTGCGCAAACTCTGCGAGCTGCGCCGCATCCTGCGCATCCGGTCGCCCAGCAGCAAACTGACGAGCAACGGAATGCTCAGCAATAGCAGAAACCGCTGCAACAACCCTAAATACGGCGCGCTTCGCAACGTCCTCCAGCTCTACGAGCGTGTCCTCAAACGCGCGGTTTCCGTATACGCAAACCAAAACAGCCCGAGCCCCGTTGCCGCGCACCATGCCCAACCGGTCAGCCACCACAGCCGGGATTCTACCGGCATACGCCGGCACAGAGATTACGGCCACGTCGTCCTCAGTCATCGAGACAGCGCTGAAATCTAGCCCGCTATCGGCCAGATCGACGGTAACGGTATTCTTGCCCAGTGCCCCGGCCACAAGGCCAGACACCTTCCGCGTTCCACCCGTCGGACTAAACACAATTTCGAATACGCTCATCGAGGCACCCTCCCCTACGCCTGGCAACGCGTCAAGCCGCTTTCACATCCAGCCAGAGTATACGGCGCATGGGATCCCCGTTTTGGTGCACCAAGCACCCCAATGCACCCACCCTACGCTGTCTGCCTCTTCGTTTTGTATAAATTACGGTACAGATTGCATATACTTACTGGATACCGCCGCGTTCTCCTGAGGTACCCCATCCCGGCACGTGCAAAAAACGGAGTATTCTGCAACGTGACCGCGTCAGCACCGCCGCGGGTGGGCAAAACTGTAGGGCGCCGTATCATTCTAAGTCCCGACATGGCGAGAATGACGCGCCCCTGCTCCGGAAAACGGCGAAATCTGACTCGGAACGCTCGCTAGGGATATCCGAAGGCCACCGTTGGCGACGTCGAATCATATGCAGACAACTCGAACTGCAGAATACTCCAAAAAATGCACGGCGCACCCCATGGGATCCATTGCTGCATGGCAGAAAATAGGTCCTCGGCATCCCCCAGATGCATTCCCGAGAACATCACGTTTGAATTAGCGATGGACACGGCAAACAAAAGGGCCCGAGCGTTGTTTGCTCGGGCCCTTAGCTTGTCTCACGCTAGCGCGCGATGCGCATCTTACTTGCGCTTGCCGCCGCCGTCGCCGGGGCGA
>URTL01000169.1 GCA_900550785.1 uncultured Collinsella sp.
ACCTTCACGCTGATCTCAAGCGCGAGATACTCGCGTCCCCAGTCCTCTTCCGTCGCGTCGACGAACTCGCCGGCAAAGGCGACGCCGCGAACGCGTTCATCTCCATGGATCACCACGCCGGCGGATCCAAGCTCGGAGAGCGCCTCGGGCAGGAAGGCATCGGCGATCGACTCGTCCACAAGCAGGGACTCGCACGCATTGCACACGCCCACGCGCTGGGTCTTGGCATTGACGATAATGTTGAGAGCTTTATCGAAGTCGGCGGATTCATGCACGTAAATGTGGCAGTTACCCGTGCCCGTCTCGATCACCGGCACGAGCGACTCGCGCACGCAGCGCCGGATCAGGCCCGCACCGCCACGCGGAATGAGCACATCGACAATGCCGCGAAGCTTCATGAGCTCGCCGGTTGCCTCGCGGTCGGTAGACTCGATCATCGAGACGGCCTCGCGCGGGAAGCCCTGCGCCTCGAGGGCATCGGCCAACAACTCGGCAATCATGGCGCACGAGTGATAGGCCAGCGAACCGCCGCGCAGAATGCAGGCGTTGCCGGTGCGGATGCAGATGCCCGCGGCATCGGCCGTCACGTTGGGACGTGCCTCATACACCATGGCGACCAGGCCCAGCGGCACGCTCACGCGGGTCAGGTCCACACCGCTTGCAAGCACGCGGTGGTCGAGCACGCGGCCGACGGGATCGGGCAGTTCGGCGAGCTTCTCCAAGCCGGCGGCCATGCCCTCGACGCGCTCGGGCGTCAAAAGCAGGCGGTCGAGCAGGCCGACCGAGGTGCCTGCATCACGCGCAGCGGACATATCGAGCTCGTTAGCGGCGACGATGGAGTCGACACCGTTGCGCAGTGCTGCGGCCATGGCGCGCACGGCCTCCTGACGCTGCTCATCGCTCGCCGTGGCAAGCGAGGCCGACGCTGCCTTGGCGGCAACGGCAAGATCGTGGACATACGTGGCTATATCGACCGACATGGGCGGCCCTTTCTCCTAGAAGTTTGCAACCATGGTAGCCGATTTGCGCATGGCCTCGCCCGCGGCGGGAGAATTGGTCAAGCCGAAACACCGCAACGAACGGAAGACTCACATGGCCCTCATCACTTCGTACCACGTCCCCGGCCTTTATGTCGAGGACCACAGCATCGACGTCCCCCTTGACTGGCGCGGCCTGGAGCCGATGCTCCTGGCCGTCGGCAGCACCATGCGCCGCGGCGCTATGCCGGCACCAATCGCCGGCGCGCCCGAGAGCATCAAGCTCTTCTACCGCGTGGTTTGCGCGCCCGACCGCATCAACGACGATCTGCCGCTGCTCCTGTTTTTGCAGGGCGGCCCCGGCGGCGAGAGCCCGCGTCCGCTGTCGCCCACAAGCGACGGCTGGATCGAGGAGGCCGTCAAGCACTTCCGCGTGGTCCTGCCCGACCAGCGCGGCACCGGGCGCAGCAGCTGTGTAGACGGGCGCACGATTGCCGCACTGGGCGAGCGCGCGACGGCGGCCGGCTCCGATGCCGCGCGTAATGTGGCCGAAATCGTACTCGTCGACAACGATTTTGCCTCGATGCCCGCCGTGGTGGCCGAGGGCCGTCGCTCCATCAACAACCTGCAGCGTTCGGCCTCACTGTTCCTGACCAAGACGCTGTTCTCGATGGGCTTGGCGGCGCTGTGTATCGCGCTGCCGCCGTACCCCTTCGAGCCCATCCAGATGACGCTCATTAACTTCTTCTGCATCGGCGCGCCGGGCTTTGTGTTGGGCCTGGAGCCCAACAATGCTCGTGTGAAGGGTGCGTTTTTGAGCAACGTACTCAAGCGTGCACTGCCGGCGTCGATTGCGGTCATTTTGGCTGCGGCGCTCGACATCTTTGTGGCGCGCGTGTTTGGCTTTAGCCAGCTCACGCTGTCTACGATGTGCCTGCTTACGTCGTGCGCGGCGAGCGTCAGCCTAATCTGGCGCATCTCGCAGCCTCTCACGCCCTTACGTGTGGTGCTCTTTGTGTTTGTAGTCGCCGGCATCCTGGTGGGCGTTATCGGATTCCCGGAGCTGCTGTCTATTGCCAACCTGTCGATGGGCCAGATGGTTATCTTGGCTGTTATCGTGGTCTTTACCTGCTTGGTGTTCTTTAAGCTCGCCACGATGATGGATTCGCTCAAGCCGCGTCGTCGTCATGCCGCAACTGGTTTTGGCCGCGGTGTGCGCGTCCGCCTGGGTCGCGGTGGCGGCAAGGTGAGCTCGACGGGCTCGACGGCCGAACGTTTTGCCAAGCGCGTCGCCGCCGACATGGCGCAGCGCCGCGAAGATCGCACCGCTCGCGAGGCCGAGGCCCGCGCACTCGAGGGCGTGGCCCAGGCCCAGCCCAAGAAAAAGAAGAGTACCGGAGCCAAGCGCTCTCGCGTGACCAAGTCCGCCCAAGGCATCAAAGTCTCGATGCCAAGCAAAAAGAAGAAGTAACTACGCGCCCTGCCGATGTTGAATTGGTGCCTTGCTCCTGTGGGGCCGTGGCGATGTTATGCTCTAACCTCGATTGTTTGAATTGCTTCGAAAGGAGGATGCCGTGATCTGCCCGCATTGCCTTAAGACTATCGAGGACGGCGCCTCGTTCTGCCCCTACTGCAACGCCTATGTGGGTCCGGGCGATGGTCCCGAGCACACTGAGTTCGTGTTCTGTGAGGGCTGCGGTGCCCGTCTTTCTCCGCATGATCGTACATGCCCCAAATGCGGACGCCCCGCTCCGGGTATCCTCTCCGAGGACGCGGCCGCATCCGACTTGGCTGCGGGCCGCACGGCGGGTTTTCCGCGCCTAACGCAAGAGCAGATCGATACCGAGGTGCCCCATGCGCCGGCGTCTGCCGCCGCGGTGCTCTCGGACGCCGCCGATCCCAACGAGACCTGCGTGCTGCCTGCCTTCGATAAGGACTTTGGCATCCCCAAGGTCGATATCCCCACACCGGTGTCCCTGCGCGATGATGTCCAGCCCAAAAAGCAAAAGGCCAAGCGCA
>URTL01000170.1 GCA_900550785.1 uncultured Collinsella sp.
TACTCGGTCGACCGCAACGGCTACATCGTGCAGCACGTCAACGATCTCGACCGCGCCTACGCCTGCGGCGACGGAATCGGCACTGGACGCGGCAACGATACGACCATCTCCATCGAGCACGCCAACAGCGGCAGCAACCCGTGGACGGTCCACGAGAAGGCAATCGAGAGCGGCGCACACCTTGTCGCGGCCCTGTGCCTGTACTACGGCCTGGGTCGCCCCGAGTGGTGCAAGAACGTGTTCCCGCACCGCTACTGGAGCGCCACGGCTTGCCCCGGCGAGCTTGCGGGCTCCCAGCGCGACCATTACATGCAGCGCGCCCAGGCGTGGTACGACGCGATGAAGGGCGGCAAGGCGCCCGCCCCCTCCGCCGCCGCTAAGCCTGCCGCGGCAAAGCCCTCTCAGGCGGCATCCGGCGGCTTCACGAAGGCATCTGGCAAGCGCATCCCCGTCCACTACTCCCTCCACCTCAAGGGCGGCGGCTGGCTGGACGAGGTGACCGACTTCGGCGCCGGGGACAACGGCTTCGCGGGCTACCCGTGCCGACAGCACGACCTCCTTTGCGCCCGAGTCGATCGCGGCACGCTCAAGTATCAGGTCCACACCATCGAGGACGGCTGGCTTGACTATGTTTCCAAGGGCGACCGCAACGATACCGTGAACGGTTGCGCCGGCATCGCCGGCCACACCATCGACGGTGTACGCATGTACTACGTGACCCCGGGCGGCGAGGAGTACAAGCAGGCGTGGTATCGCTCGCAGACCACCGCGCGCGCCGGATGGCTCGACACCGTGTGCGACGACGGCTCCACCTACGGCGGCGACGACTACGCCGGTTTCTACGGCGAGCCGCTCGACCGACTCCAAGTCTGCGTCACCGACGGCAACCCGTACTAGCATGATCGCGCTGGCTTTCGTCCTCGGCGCGCTCTTCGGCGGCACCGTGGCGACAATCGGCCTGTGCCTCGTGAGCATCAACGGGCGCTAGTCGCGGCCCGCTCGGGTTATCCCGGGCGGGTTTTTTCTCGAGAAAAGGTGTTGCTACGCCGCCCGTGGTATCCTGAGCAGCACGACGGTCCCAACGGCGCAGATCTCGGTTCTAGAATCTAGGCAGACGGGGCACCATCGAACGTAAGACCGTCCGAACCTCGCATGGTCCGGGCGGTTTTTCTTATACCGACGCGACGTGATGGGACGTGGTATGGCAGCAACGGATATCGAGCGCGGACTCTCGACCGCCGAGGTCGAGGAGCGTATCGCCGCCGGTAAAATCAACCGCAACATGGAGCTCAAGACCAAGTCGGTCAAAGAGCTCATCATCGAGAACCTCTGCACGTTGTTCAATTTGATCAACGTGATCTTGGCGTTCCTGGTCATTTTGACCGGTTCGTTTAAGAATCTGACGTTCCTGTTCGTGGTGTTCCTCAATACCGCTATTGGCGTCATTCAGTCCATGCGTTCCAAGAAGATGGTCGATAAGCTCACGCTGCTGACCTCCAAGAAGGCCATCGCGGTGCGCGACGGCGCCGAGGTGGAGCTCGACCTGGACCAGATCGTGCTCGACGACATCATCCGCTTGGGGCGCGGCGACCAGATTCCCGCCGACGCCGTGGTGGTGTCGGGCGAGGCGCTCGTGAACGAGAGCCTGCTGACGGGCGAGAGCGACCTTATTAAGAAACAGCCAGGCTCTGAGCTCATGAGCGGCAGCTTTATCGACTCGGGCCTGCTGCGCGCCCGCGTGATCCATGTCGGCGCCGACAACTACGTGGCCAAAATTAATAACGAGGCCAAGTACGTCAAAAAGGTTAATTCCGAGATCATGAACGCGCTGAACGCCATCGTGCGCTTTGCGAGCATCATCATGATCCCGCTCGGTTTGGCGTTGTTTGCCTCGAGTGTGAGCGAGCTGTGGGATGCCGCGGGAACCCCGGGCGATAGTGCGCTTTCGTGGTGCTTCTCCGAGCTGTTGGCCGGTCATGTGCCTTCGTCGGCGCTGCTGTCCACGGTGGGCGCCCTGCTGGGCATGATCCCGCAAGGCCTGGTGCTGCTGACCTCGTCGGTGCTCGCCATCGCCACGGTGCGCCTGGCCCGCCGCAAGGTGCTGGCACAGCAGCTCTACTGCATCGAGACACTCGCTCGCGTCGACGTGCTGTGCCTGGACAAGACGGGCACCATCACGTCGGGCCGTATGGAGGTCGAGGGCACGTATCCGCTGCCTGTTGAGGGTGTTGGCTTTGGCGTGGACTCGGACGAGGCGGCTGTTCCCATCGATACCACAGTGCTCGATTTTGCGCTGGCTAACGTGGCACGTGCGACTTCGGCCGATGCCAACGAGACCTGCCAGGCGCTGCTCAACTATTACGCCGATCGCCCGGTCGAGGTGTCCGAGCCGCTGTCGGTCATTCCATTCTCGTCGTCTAAAAAATGGAGCGGCGCGTCGTTTGCGCAGGGCTCCTACGTAATGGGCGCCGCGCAATTTGTGCTCTCTGATCGTGCGTTTGCCCAGGTCGAGAACCGTGTCGCCGAGCTTGCCGATACCTGCCGCGTGCTCGTGGTGGCGCGCGTGGACGGCTTTACGCCCGATGGGGATATGGTGGGCGAGGCCGAGCCCGTGGGATTTGTGACCATTCGCGACGAGATTCGTACCTCGGCGGCCGAGACCATCGGCTACTTTAACGAGCAGGGCGTGACCCTCAACGTGATCAGCGGCGACGACCCGCGTACGGTGTCGTCGATCGCGCGCGTGGTGGGCGTGCCGGGGGCGGACGCTTATGTGGACGCCACGACGCTCGATACGCCGGCCAAGCTCGATGCCGCAGTGGACCGCTACCATGTCTTTGGTCGTGTGACCCCGCAGCAGAAGCGCGAGCTCGTGCAGGCGCTCAAGCGCCGCGAGCACACCGTGGCCATGACGGGCGACGGCGTCAACGACGTGCTGGCGCTCAAGGAGGCCGACTGCTCCGTCGCCATGGCGGCC
>URTL01000171.1 GCA_900550785.1 uncultured Collinsella sp.
GATAAAGGGCGTTCGGCGCCCGAGTTTGCTTGTGCAACGGTCCGAGAGGATGCCAAAGAGCGGAAGCAGGAACAGGCCAAAGACATTATCGATGGCCATGATCGCGCCGGTGAGCGAGTTGGATAGGCCAAAGGTCCCCGTGAGCATCTTGGGAACGATGCCGTCGTAGACCTGCCAAAAGCTGATCATGCCCATAAAGGGTAGGGAGGCGAGGGCGACGGCCTTGGTGTCGAGCCGGGCCGCCCGCTTAAGATTTGGTTGGGTCATGCTGGTTCTCCTGGTCGGTAAAAGCGGGGAGGGGCGCTATCGGCCCTCCCGTCCTACAGTTGTTCAAGGTTGGCGAGAAACGACACATAGAATTCGACGCCGCGTTTGTAGACATCGACACCGATGCGTTCGTTGGCGGCATGGATGAGCTTGCGTGCTTCGCCGGAGTAGATAAAGCCGCTGAAGCGATAGACGCGATCGCAGATATCGTTGAACTCGCGCGAGTCGGTGCAGGAATTCTGCACGAAGGGGCAAAGCTCGCCTCGGGGTAGACGCCGGACACCGTCGCGTATCGGAACTACCCGTGGCGGCGTAGGCGCACGCAGGCGGAGGGGCCGGAGCGGACGCGGGCATGGCGCGAACAGGTTCCGTGAACCTGAGCGCGCGACGGCTCTTGCCCACGCTGGGCGGCGGAAAGGTCGAGGACGTGGCGCTTTCGCTCCCGTGCGGGGTGACGCCGCGCAATGCTTCGGGACAGTACGCAACAATTGTGTCCGCGCTCTTTGGTAGAATCATTAACCGGTGTATTACGCTGCGGTTTTCCGCAGATAAACAAATGACTGGAGACACAATGGCGAGAGCGGCCAAGAAGAGCCAAGCGAAGGAGAAGACCAAGAGTCGTTCGAGAAGATGGGAATCACGTACGAGGAGAAAGCGTTCTGCGACATCCTTGTGAAGGTGCGCGACGAGCATGGGTTCCCCTACGCCGAGGAGAAGTGTATAGCGCTTGCCAAGGCGATTCGGGCGCTCGTCGACGACAAGTCGCAGTACGCGGACTGGTCGACGCGCGAGGATATCAAGAGCCAGCTGGACATGGACCTCACCGTGCTCCTGTACAAGAACGGCTACCCACCGCAGTGGAACGACGAAGTGTTCGAGAAGGTCATGGCGCAGGCGACGAACTATAAGGCGGCGTAGAGCTGATGGGCCCTGCTCAGGGCCCATATTCGACTTATCCAAGGAAGCCGCATCCGAACGGAGACATGGTGGAAAATCCGAAGATTGTGAAAGCCCATATCAACGCCTTTACCAAGGCGTTGACCGACTATACCTCAAACCCAATAGTCAACGAGGTTTGCGAACTTTTGGACAGCTCAATCGCCAGCGGTGATGGAGCCTCTGCGGCAGCCGCCCTAAGAGAACTCCAGACGTGGCTTCACGATAATATGCCCTCCATTCAGCGCAACCAGTACGTGACCAACCTCGATGCGTACTCTCAGTTCGAGTCGGAAATCCCTGGCCTTATCGAATATCTCGAGAAGAACGGAACATCACTGGTTTCAACAAAGATAGAAAAACCAAAACGGCGAATGGTCTTCGTCAGCCACTCGTCAAGGGATCGAGGATTCGTCAGGGAGCTGGTCGAGCTTCTGCGAAAGGTCGGCTTAAGCCAGGACAGTCTCTTTTGCTCTTCCTACTTCGGATATGGCATTCCGACCGGTCAAGACATTTTTGATTTTCTGAAACACTGCTTTACCGACTATGAACTGTACGTAATCCTCATGATTTCTAAGGGCAACTACTACTCCAGCCCCGCGTCACTGAATGAGATGGGTGCTGCATGGGTGCTGGGCTCAAAGTGCATTCCCGTCCTGCTGCCAGGCATGACGCCCAGCGAGATGTCGGGAGCCATAGACGCGAGTAGACTCGCTCTGGTTCTTGATGATGAGGAAGCAAAATACAGACTCAACGAGCTGAGGGATTCAGTCTGCGGCTTTTTGGGTCTTCCAGCCGATGCTGACAAGTCCTGGGACTATGACAGGGATCAGTTCCTTGCTCATGTGCATTCTATTACGGTCGAGGGCAACAAAGACATGCATGATGGCGGGCGCACTGAGGAAGGAACTGTCGACCAGCTGATAGACGGAAAGATAAGCTTGAGCGACGCCCTCTTTAAGCTGAAGGTCAACGCCCGTCGCGCTGGAGATTCAAGTACCGAGAGTTGGGCTGTAAAAGAGCTTGAAGGCTATGCATCTGATGATGAGATTCCCAGCTACAGAAAAACAAATAGTCTGGAGCTTCGCTACTCGGGTATTAACGGCGCGTATACGATTAAGGACTCTCCCTTGCCAATGGGATTCCTCAGCCCAAAGACATACGAATCAATTAAAGAGATTCGACTAACCCAAGGGATAACCTCCATTGAGTCTGCCGTACATGACAAAAAAGAGCTGGCCGCAGATCGAACTTATTTGGCATCTGAGGTTTCCGAACGTGCGGGAGAAATGGTTCGGTGCACTTCTATATCCCAGCGAGTCCCCATGGGGTTCTGTGAGTCAGTCCTTGTTAGCGTGAAAAACAAAGTAATAGATGCGCTTCTCCAACAAGACCAGGGGAGCTGACTGGTCAAATAAAGCGTAGGGGCCGCCGGTTTGTGACGGCCTTGGAGAATGCCCGCAACGGTAATCGTTGCGGGCATTTTTTTGCCCGCCCGAGGCGGGAGGCCTGACGTGGACGGTGAGCTGGATGAGGCGTCGCAGGGCGTCGAGGAGGGGGCTCGGGAAGCAGGCGGAGCCGCAGAGGGCTGGGCCGACGGGATACGCCGCGTGCTCCGTGCCGCGCTCACCGACCAAAGCGCGACGCGCTGGGGCTGGCGGAGGACCTGGGGCCGTACT
>URTL01000172.1 GCA_900550785.1 uncultured Collinsella sp.
CGTCTTGCTCTTCTTGCGAGAATGTCGTTCATCTCGGCACCTCATTTCAAGGGTCGGCGACTAACTTGGTAGCACTAATGTAAGTATATCAGGCGGTTTGCCCGCCATTGATCGGGCGTGCGCGTATGCCCCTTGATTAACAGCCATTAAATCTATCCCTTAAGGAATGCTGCTCGTTGGCGTTGTCTGGGCATTGATGGCTACGTGGTTCAAGAGGCGGCGGTGCTGTTGCTTGCATTTTTGCAGTTAAAGGGGCCCGTTTCCCTGGGTTGGGGAAACGGGCCTCTTTTTGTCTCTTGGCTTGTGGATTGGCGAAGACAATAACCGCTGGCAGCTATTTTGAGTTCTTGATGCGGCGTGTGGCTGTGGCGGTTATTCCGAGGCCTGCGGTGGCGATTCCTGCGAGTGCGATTGCGCTCGGTGCTGCGTCGCCCGTGTTTGCGAGCTTGCCGGCGGTCGTATCTGCTTGCTTGCCGCTGCTCGAGTTCGCCTGCTTGGTGGAGCTTGGTAGGGCGTCTTTGCCGGTTGCAGGTGAGCCAACGGGCGGTGTCGCCTCTGCGGGTTGCGTTGAGCCGGAGGGAGGCACTGTCTCGGTCGGTTTTGCTATCTCGGGCGAGGTGGCCTTATCTGCCGCGGCCTTTGCCTCTTCGTATGCTTTGCAGGCGTCGTCATAGGCCGCTTGCGCCTTTTTCAAATCGTCGAGGAGCGCATCTCGCTTGGCTGTTTCTCCGTCGAGATGGGTTTTATTAAACTCTACTTCGCTTTCAAAGAAATAAATCAGGCTATTATGACTTTCGAGGCGCATTCGGCAGTGCTCAAGCTTATTTTCACAGGAATTTTCTTGCATTATTGCCTCTGTGATCGCCTCTTGCAACTGCCAAATAGTTTCGGCAGGAGTCGTGTAGTCGATTTTATTTAATTCTGCTTCAAGGGCTCTTGTCCGGTTGTGGGCCTTATCGCATTCGGCTTGAGCTGCATCGACGTTCGCTTGCATGGTAGGAAGGGATTCCTTATATATGGCGGCTTGCGCCAAATTGGTGTCGTAGTTCTCTTGAAAAATGGCAATTTTAGTATCGATTTCCGCAAGTTTCTCGGGACTTGCGGCGTCTTTTGCGGCTTCGAGGTTTTTGAGCGCTTCCTGCATGGCTGCATACGCTTTTTCTTTTGCGGCAGCCGCGTCTTCTGTCTGCGGAGCGCCCGAATTGCCGTTGGCGGCGCTCGTCTGCGAAACGGCCGCACCGGTGGGGGAACTGGTTTCTGCCGCGATCGCCGTTGCGGGGGCGATTCCCGCGACAAGTGCCGCGGAAAGGGCGATGACCATAGTTGCTCGTCTTGCTCTTCTTGCGAGAATGTCGTTCATCTCGGCACCTCATTTCAAGGGTCAGCGACTCACTTGGTAGCACTAATGTAAGTATACCAAGTGGTCGACCCGCCACTGGCTGGGCGCGCGCGTACCTCTCCGCTTCTTTGGAAACCGAATCCCATTAGAAATGACGAGTTGTTTACGCTTCTTTTGGGCTCACCGTACTATCATGATTCGAATTGAGTGTGAATGATGATAGGGAGCGCCTATACATGATTGAGCTGCTCAGGCGTTTTGGTGGTAAGTTTCTCCGGTATATGGTGATCGGCCCAGCGTGCAAGCTGATCGAAGTGATCTTTGACCTGCTGACGCCGCTGGTGATTGCCCAGATGATCGATAAGGGCATCGGCGCACGCGATGTGAACGCTGTCGTCCACTACGGCATGGTGCTCGCCGCCATGGCCGTGATCGGCATCTCGTTTACGCTCGTCTGCCAAAAGATGGCGGCGCTCACCTCGCAGGGCATGGGTACCGATATCCGCGGCGCGCTCTACGAGCACATCAACAAACTGAGCTATGCCGAACTCGACCGCTTTGGCACGCCGTCGCTTATCACCCGCATCACCAACGATGTCAACCAGGTGCAGCTCGCTGTGGCGCTGGGCGTGCGCATGCTCATCCGCTGGCCCTTCCTAGCGGTGGGCTCCATGGTCGCGGCCCTTGCCATCGACCTTAAGCTCGGCGTGATCTTCTTGATCTGCACGCCCGCTATCGGCCTGGTGTTTTGGTTTGTCATGGCGCGCTGTATTCCGTACTACAAGCAGCTGCAGGCAAAGCTCGACCGCATCGCGCTTATCTGCCGCGAAGGCCTTTCGGGCGCTCGCGTGGTCCGTGCGTTTGTGCGTGAAGATCACGAGCGTGAGCGTTTTGCCCAAGCCGCCGATGACCAGGCCAATACCGCCATCGCGGTGGGCAAGCTCTCGTCGATTCTCAACCCCGTCACGTTTTTGGTGATGAACCTGGGCGTGTGCGCCATCCTGTGGGTGGGCGGCATTCAGGTCAACGGGGGCGAGCTCACGCAGGGCCAGGTCATGGCGTTTGTGAACTACATGACGCAGACCCTGACCTCCATCGTGTACGTCGCCAACCTGGTCGTGGTCTTTACCAAGGCGAGCGCCAGCGCGTCGCGCATCAACGAGGTGCTCAATTGCGTGCCGAGCATCACCGACGAGGGCAACCAGCCGGTCGCGCTGCCCAAGCCGGGCAATGTCGCTCCCATTCCTGCGCTGGGCTTGAGCCATGCGAGCTTCTCGTTTGGCGCCGGCGCTGCCAACGCCGTCAACGATGTGACCCTGGAGCTGCCGCTGGGCAAGACGCTCGGCATTATCGGCGGCACGGGCAGCGGTAAGTCGACGCTCGTCTCGCTCATCCCGCGCCTGTACGATGCGAGTACCGGCAGCGTGAGTGTGATGGGCGCCGACGTGCGCACTTGGCCGCTCGACCAGCTGCGCCGTGTGGTCGCGACCGTTCCACAGCGCGCGTCGCTGGTGAGCGGCA
>URTL01000173.1 GCA_900550785.1 uncultured Collinsella sp.
ACCGGCTGCGCCGCACTCGCGCGCTCGAGCTCGACCGCGGTGCCATCGGGCTCCTCAACGCGCACGCGCGTGAGGCCGCGGTCCTCCATCACATCGGCTATCTCGGCAAGTCTTTTGGAATCCATGCTCTAGCTCCTTGCATATCTACGCAGCGCGATGGCGGCGTTGTGCCCGCCAAAGCCCAGGTTGGTCGAAAGCGCCCAGGTAAGGTCGGCGCGAACCGCGCGATTGGGCGTGTAGTCAAGATCGCAGGCGGAATCGGGCGTGTGGTAGTTAATGGTCGGGGGCACCACGCCCTGCTCGAGCGCCATGGCACAGGCCATGACCTCAATGGCACCCGTGGCACCGATCATATGGCCGGTCATCGACTTGGTCGACGAGACATGTGCGGCGCGCGCCGCGTCCTCGCCGAGCGCTCGCTTGATGCCCGCCGTCTCGGACGAATCGTTGAGTTTGGTCGAGGTGCCGTGAGCGTTGATGTAGAGGCCCTCGGAAGGCTTAACGTCGCCCTCGGCCACCGCCAGCGATATCGCACGGGCAATGCCGGCAGCCTCGGGATCGGGGCTCGTGATGTGATAGGCATCATCGGTGTTGCCGTAGCCCACGACCTCGGCATAAATGTGCGCCCCGCGAGCCAGCGCGTGCTCCATGCCCTCCAGCACGAGCACGCAGGCGCCCTCGCCCATCACAAAGCCGTCGCGATTCGCATCGAACGGGCGGCATGCCGTCGACGGGTCAGGATTAGTGGTGAGAGCACGGCAGGACGTAAAGCCCGCGACGGCATCGGGGATAATGGCCGCCTCGGCCCCGCCGGCGAGAATCGCATCGGCATAGCCATGCTTGATGGCGCGGAACGCCTCGCCCACCGCATGGGCCGAGGTCGCGCACGCGGTCACCACGGGCAGGGTCGGGCCTTTTGCCTTGTGGCGGATTGCGATATTGCCCGAAGCCATATTGGGAATCATCATCGCAATCATATAGGGCGATGCGCGGCGAGGCCCCCGATCGGCGATCGTGTGGACGTTGTCGACGAGTGTCTGCATGCCGCCCACGCCCGAACCCACGTAGACGCCCAGGCGCTCGCGATCGATGGCGCCCTCGATATCAAAGCCCGCATCGTGCATGGCCTCGTCCGACGCTGCCAGGGCAAACTGAACGCAGGGGTCCAGGTGCTTGGCGTCACGCTTGCCAAAGTACTCGTTGCCGTCAAAACCCTTGACCTCGGCCGCCACCTTGACGGCAAACGCATCGGTATCGAAGTGCGTGATCGGGCCGATACCGCACGTGCCGGCGCACATGGCCGCCCAGGTAGCAAGCGCGGTGTTGCCGAGCGGCGATACGGCGCCGATGCCGGTGATTGCAACTCTCTGTTCCATCATGGTCTCCTCATCCAAGCCGTTGTTCGGCCCTGGTTTCTACATCGCCATTCCGCCGTCGACGCGTATGACTTCGCCCGTAATGTAAGCGGCGGCATCACTCGCCAAAAAACGCACCACGCCGGCCACTTCCTCGGGGCGCGCCATGCGCCTCAGGGGAATCTGCTCCTCGCACGCCGCGCGCACCTTATCCGATAGCTTTGCCGTCATATCGGTCTCGACAAACCCGGGTGCGACCGCGTTCACTCGTACGCCGCGGGGCGCAAGCTCGCGCGCCACCGCCTTGGTCAGGCCGATGACGCCCGCCTTGGAGGCGGCGTAGTTGGCCTGCCCGGCATTGCCCATCAGGCCCACAACCGAGCCCATGTTGATGACGCAACCGCCGCGCTGGCGCATAAAGGTCTTGGTGAGCGCGCGCGTCGTATTGAACGTGCCCTTGAGATTGACATCGAGCACGCGATCGAAGGCATCGTCGCCCATGCGCATAAGCAGCCCATCGCGAGTGATCCCGGCGTTATTGACGAGCGCCCAAATCGAACCAAAGTCGTTGAACACGGCCTCGATGCACGCATTGACGGCATCGGGGTCGGCCACATCGCATTGATACGCGCGAGCTGTGGCACCAGCGGCCTCGCAGGCTTCGCACGTCTCGCGCGCCGCATCGACGCTACCGGCATAGACGACGGCGATATCAAAGCCGTCCTCCGCCAGGCCAACCGCACAAGCGCGGCCGATACCACGCGAGCCGCCCGTGATCAGTGCCACGCGACGTGAATCGTTGCGCTCGAGCGCGCCGTTGTTCAAGTTGCCCATGTCATTCCTTTCGGGTTACAGCCCTGTGGGCTATGCGAGCTCGTCGGCAATAGCTGCGACCTGCTCGGCTGTTTCGCACGAATACACGCGAACGTCGCTCAACGTACGCTTGACCAGGCCGGACAGCGTTTTGCCAGGGCCAACCTCAATAAACGTGTCGATGCCTTGATCCTGCAGAGCATGCAGCGTGTCGACCCAGCGCACGGCATGGCTCACTTGGTTGGCCAAGACATCCGATGCTGCTCGCGGATCCGCCGGATAGGGCGCCGCCGTCATGTTTGCCATGACCGGAATCAGCAGCGGAGACGGCGCGTGGCCGTCTTGGATATACGTCGCCAGCCCCTCAGTCGCCTCTGCCATATAGGGGCTATGAAATGCACCCGACACCGCGACTTTCATAGCGCGGCCGCCAGCCTCTTTTACTAGGTCGTCGAGCGCCTGCAGCGCCTCGGGCGCTCCGGCCACAACCATCTGCTGCGGGCTGTTGTAGTTGACCGGCCAGCAGTCCTCGCCGGCCTGCGCAGTCAGGTTCTCGACTTGCGCCGCATCGAGCTTGATGACGGCGCGCATGCCGCCCGGATGGCGCTCGGCAGCCGCGGCCATCA
>URTL01000174.1 GCA_900550785.1 uncultured Collinsella sp.
TGCATCAACCGCAGGCAGCGCGCCTTCTTCTGTTTGAAAGGGAAACTATGTCCCACCATTTCGAATCAGAACGGGGCACGGTTTCCCCCAGGACCTCCTTGCGGAAACTGCATCCCACTCTGAGCGCCCATTCCGGGACACAGCTTCCCAACGGCCCCCGTTTCGGAAACCGCATCCCGTTCCGAGCCTTCAAAGCAGGACGCGCCTTCCCCTAGGGAAGCATCTCGTTATTTGCCGTCGTCGTCCTCGGCTTCTTCTCTTGCATAGAGCTCCAGCATGCGGCGGCGGTATTCGCGCACGGCGAGCTTGGCGCGCTCCAGGCGGCGACGCTCGCGCGGAGTCAGCTCGGACGGGTCGACCTCGTCTCCATAGGTCTTATCGGCAAGCAGGTGCGCAGCGTCCACGATGCGGGCATCGATGTGGCCGCTCGCCGCCTCGGCGGAAAGACGCTCGGCAATCGTATCGAGCGTAGGCAGGCCCTCGAATACGCGACCGTGACCATGCGAGGTCAGCAGCTCGTGCTCGCGTGCGAGCAGGCTCGCCAAATCGTGATGGGCGCGCAGGATGTCGAGCGCATCGGATGGATGCTCGGCAACTTCTGCCACGGCGGCGACCGGCGCGGCGTCGACCACGCGGTAGAAGAGCTGCGCGAGCAACGGCATCAAGAACACCGTGATGGCACCGGCGGCAACCATGACCGACGCAATATCTTGCGACAGCGCGCCCGCGTTGACGGCAACGCTTGTCACGGCAACGATGATCGGCAGGGCCGTGGTGCAGTACAGGGCCACGGTAATGCGACCATACGCCGACACATCGCGCGTCGCAGGACAAATGCTCATAGAGATGAGAATGGGAACGGCACGAATAATCAACAACGCCACGATAAAGCCCACGAGCAGACCCGGGCGCGACGCCACGGCCGTCAGATCGATCTTTGCGCCCGATACGGTAAAGAATACCGGAATCAAAAAGCCGTAGGCCAGGCCATCGAGCTTGGTCTCGAGCGTATGGTTGCCCTCGGGGATGATGTAGCGCAAGACAAAGCCGGCGGCAAAAGAACCCAACACGATGTCGAGATCAAAGACAGCCGAGAACGCCACGAGTGTGACCAGGATGAGCACCGTCAGGCGCACGAAGGTCTGCGACGTGGTATCGGCGCGTTCCTCGACAAACGCAAAGAAGCGGCTGCCGACGCGCTTGGAGCGGCTCGGGACCACGGCCAGCAACACGCAGACCACCGCAAACAAGCCAAGGATTACGAGCGTTTGGATGCCGGTGCGGGCAGACAGCAGCACCGACATGGCGAGCACAGGGCCGAGCTCGCCCCAGGTGCCATACGCGAGAATCGAGTCGCCCACGCGCGTGCCGGTGAGCGAGCGCTCACGCATGATGGGCACGAGCGTGCCGAGCGCCGTCGAAGTGAGGGCAAGCGTCACGGCGATACCGTCGAAATGACTAACCGAGAACCACGGGGTAAAGCGCACGGCAAGCCAGGCGATACCAAACGTGACGACCCACGTCGCCAAGCCGTAGCGCCCCTCGACGCCCGTGATGCTCTTGGGGTCGATCTCAAAGCCGGCAAGCAGGAACAAGAAGGCCAGACCCAGCTCGGACACAAGCGAGACCTCGGCATCTACATGGATGACGCCGAGCATATGGGGTCCCAGCACCGCGCCGAGCACGAGCAAAAAGACCGTCTCGGGAACGGGTTTTCTGGGAATCGCCGAGGCGATGAAGGGGCTTGCAAAGGCCACGAGTGCGATGATGGCGAGCGAAACGAATGCCATGTGATGCCTTTCTCTTGATTGCGCATCACTGTAGCACCCTCGCCGTCCTCAACGCGCCACGAGCTGTCGTATCATAGTGAGGTTTACAAACATGTGGCTCAAGGCGACCGCGAGGCTTGCCCCGCAAACCGACCGCTGCCGCATACCGTACCGTACGCCCAACCGATCAGGAAGGCAGGAACCAATGGTCTCTCGTATCTACGTGGAGAAGAAACCCGGGTTCGACGTCGAGGCTCAGCAGCTCAAGGGCGAGCTGACCGAAATTCTCGGCATCAAGGGCATCGAGGCCCTGAGGATCATCAACCGCTACGACGTCGAGGGCATCGACGAGGAGCTTTTCCGCTCCTGCGTGCCGACCGTCTTTAGCGAGCCCCAGGTCGATGTGACCTACGACGAGCTCCCCGCAAGCGATGGCGCCATCTTTGCCGTCGAATTCCTGCCTGGCCAGTTTGACCAGCGCGCCGACTCCGCCAGCGAGTGCGTGCAGCTCATCAGCCAGGGCGAGCGCCCCGCCGTGCGCTCCGCCAAGGTCTATATGATCTCGGGCGCTCTGGACGAAGCCGCCATCGAGGCCATCAAGCACTACGTGGTGAACCCCGTCGAGGCGCGCATCGCCTCGCTCGACCTGCCCGAGACGCTGTACATGGAGACTCCCGAGCCCCAGCCCGTCGAGGTGCTCGACGGCTTCCGCGAGCTCGACGAGGCCGGCCTTGCCGCCTTTATTTCCGAGCGCGGCCTTGCCATGGACGAGGCGGACATCGCCTTCTGCCAGCAGTACTTCCGCGATGAGGACCGCGACCCCACCATCACCGAGATCCGCGTGATCGACACCTA
>URTL01000175.1 GCA_900550785.1 uncultured Collinsella sp.
CCCGTCACGGCGAAACTGCCATGGCAACCGGGAACCGCGGCCTCGGCGGTGGCAGTGGCCTGCTCGACCATGTTGATCGCGGCGGCCGTATCGGTCGGCGTGGTCAGGCGCATGTCGACCCAGACTTTGGCGCGGTCGGGTACGACGTAGGGGCGATATCCGCCCTCGATTTGGCCAAACGTGATGGTCGAAGGCCCCAGCTCATTATGCACGGGCAGCGCCGCAAATGCGCGGCGAAGCGAGCACACGGCCTCGGCCATGGCGGCGACGGCATCCGCGCCCTTCCAGGGCTGGCTCGCATGCGCCGTCACGCCAGCCATTTCAATCTCGAACCACGTACGCCCCTTGTGCGCCACCTGGATCTGTCCGTCGGTGGGCTCGGTGTCCAGCACCCATTCGCGCGAGCCGACCCAGCCAGCATCGATCGCGGCCTCTGAGCCGCGCATAAAATCTTCCTCGTCGACCGAGCAGATGAGCGAAAAGCCGCGAGGCGGGAGCGGGCCATCCGCCACCACGCGCTCGAGCGTATGGACCAGCGCGGCAATGGCGCAGGCCAGGCCACCCTTCATATCGCAGGCACCGCGGCCGTAGAGCTTGCCGTCGCGCACGACCGCCCCGAGCGGCGTAATGTCCGCGTCCCAGCCGTCGCCCAAGGTGACTGTATCCATGTGGCAGATGTAGACGAGCCGTGGCTCGTCGCTCAAACCGGGCACGGTGACCATAAGGTTGCGGCGCCCGGGGAGTACTTCGAGCTTTGCAATCTGCACGGCATCGAGTACCGGATGGCTCAGCTGCGCCAATCGTTCCTCAATCAACGCTTTGATATAGCGTTCAATCTCGCCCTCGTACGCACCTGGGTCGGAACTGTCGATCCGCACGAGCCCTTGCGTAAGTCGCCAAGCAAAATCTGTATCAACCATAGGCACCTCACAGATAGTTAGGTCAACATACAGATTGTATGCCAAGAAGCGGCTCGGTGCATTTAATGGAGTGCTCACAAAAACGGGGGCGCCTCTCGTGCGAAAGGCGCCCCCGCGGGCATTCGATGTCAGTGACGGGCAGGCCACATGGGGAACTGCCCGTCAGATCAGCCGGCGCTATTTAATCACACGCACGCGATACATCGACGGAATTTGCTTAAGCGCCTCGATTGTGCTGCTGTTCAGGTGCTCATCGGTGTCGAACATGGTGTAGGCGTTCTCGCCGGCGGACTCGTTGGTCATACGCTGCACGTTGGCGTTGTCCTTGGCCAGGATGGCCGTGATCTGGCCGATCATGTTGGGCACGTTGGCGTGCAGGCAGGCAATGCGGCTTGCGGCGCGCGCCTTGCCCATGCTGCAGGCGGGGTAGTTGACGCTGTGCGCGATGTTGCCGTTCTCCAGGTAATCCTTGAGCTCGCTGATGGCCATGTCTGCGCAGTTGGCCTCGGCCTCGCCGGTGCCGGCGCCCGAGTGCGTGGTGATAAACGTATTGGGCATCTTGACGGTCTTGGGAGTGGCAAAGTCGCAGCTAAACCAGCTGAGCTTGCCTGCACGCAGGGCGGCGTCGACGGCGTCCTCGTCAATGATGGTCTCGCGTGCGTAGTTGATGAGCACGGCGTCCGGTGCCAGCAGGTTAATCTGCTCGGTGCTGATCATGCCGATGGTGTCGGCCTTGCTGGGCACGTGCACGGTGAGGTAGTCGCAGCCGCGGCAGAGATCCTCGAGCGTGCCCACGCGCTGCACCTCGCGCCTCAGCACCCACGCGTGCTCAACGGAAATGAACGGATCGTAGCCATAGACGTCCATGCCCAGATCGACGCAGGCGTTGGCGACCTTGGAGCCCACGTTGCCCAGGCCGATGACACCGATGCGCTTGCCCTTGAGCTCGCGGCCCACAAAGGCCTTCTTGGCCTTTTCGGCATCGACCTGAATCTCGGGGTCGTCGGCGTTGTCACGCACCCAGTTCATTGATTGCACCACGCCGCGGCTCGAGAGCACCAGCATGCCTAGGACGAGCTCCTTGACGGCATTGCTGTTTGCGCCGGGGGAGTTAAAGACGACGACGCCCTTCTTGGCGTACTCCTCGACGGGGATGTTGTTGACGCCGGCGCCGCAGCGGGCGATGGCGCGGATGCCCTCGGGCAGCTCGTAGCCGTGCAGGTCGGTCGAGCGCATCAGGATCGCGTCGGCCTCTTCGGCGGTGCTCACAAATTCGTAGCCCTCGCCAAACTCGACTTTGCCGTCCTTGGTAATGTCATCGATGGTTTTAATCTTGCGCATGGAAAACTCCTTAGCAGGTTTGTCTAAAACAAGTGGTTTGAAGTGGCTGGTCGGCCCGCGCGTTGCGGGCTAGTTAGATCGCGGGCTCAAACTATGCTGCGCTTCGAAGTCCTTCATGTACGAGGCCAGTGCCTGCACGTCTTCCATGGTTACGGCGTTGTAGACGCTGGCGCGCATACCGCCCACCAGGCGATGGCCCTTGACGTTTTGAATCTGGTGCCCGGCCGCGCCTGCGACAAAGGCCGCGTCGAGTTCGGCGTCGCCGGTGCGGAAGGTGACGTTCATGCCGGAGCGGGAGCCCTTTTCCCCGTGACACCGGAACAGCTT
>URTL01000176.1 GCA_900550785.1 uncultured Collinsella sp.
CTCGTCCACGATCGGCTGCAGCGCGCCAGCGTCGCTCACCTGACGCATGCCGCGCTCGTCGACGATCTTGTTGGGGTCGTCGCCGGTCTGGGCCATGGCCTCAAAGACCTCGTGCGCCTGGTTGGAGCTGATGGCATCGGTCGCCAGCAGCTTAGCAAGGGCTGCCACCTGAGCCGGTGCAATACCGGACTCTGTCAGTGAGACACCCGCACCCTTAAGGTAGGCGATCATCTCGTTGACCAGCAGGTTTGCGACCGTCTGGGCCTCCTTGCCAGCCATACCGGCAGCGGCGGCCTCAAAGAACTCGGCAAACTCGGGGTCGCCGGCAATCTGCTCGGCGTCGGCCGTCTTAATGCCAAAGTCGGCCTCAAAACGGGCGCGCTTGGCATCGGGCAGCTCGGGGATCTCGCCACGGCAGCGGTCGATGAACTCGTCGTCCAGATCGAACGGCGCCAGGTCGGGATCGGGGAACAGGCGATAGTCGTCGGCCGTCTCCTTCACACGCATGACCACGGTGCGCTTGCGACTGGGTTCCCAGTGGCGGGTCTCCTGATAGATGATGCCGCCCTCCTCAAGCACCTCGGCCTGACGGCAGATCTCGTAGGCAAGGCCGTCGTGCAGACTCTTAAACGAGTTGAGGTTCTTGAGCTCGGTCTTGGTGCCCAGCTTGGTCTCACCGCGACGACGCAGCGACACGTTGCCGTCGCAGCGCATGGAACCCTTCTCCATGGAGCAGTCCGAAATGCCCAGCGTCACAAAAATGCGACGGAGCTTTTCCATAAACAGGCGAGCCTCCTCGGGCGTACGCAAGTCGGGCTCAGTCACGAGCTCAATCAAAGGCGTGCCGCAGCGGTTGTAGTCGACGAGCGACTCGGCCGCGGCGGTAATGCGGCCCTCGGCACCGCCCACGTGCACCATCTTGGCGGCGTCCTCCTCCATGTGGATGCGCAGGATGCGGATGGGCACCGTGTAGGAACCGTCCTCGCGGCGCTCGGGCATCTGCAGGTTGGACGCGTCATAGCTGGCCAGGTGGCCGGCGCGCTGGTTGCCCTCACGCATGGTCGACGTCATGGACGTGGACAGGCCCTCGGCGTTGGCCGAGGCGCTCGCCAGACTCTGGGCCTCGGCCTCGCCAAACGCGCAGTCGGGGCGCTCGGCAGCGCCACGACCGGTCACATCCAGATCCAGGTGACCGTACATGGCAAAGGCGACCGGACCCTGCGTGGTCTGGAAGTTCTTGGCCATATCGGGATAGAAGTAGTGCTTGCGGTAGAACATCGAGTGGCGCTGAATCTCGCAGTTGGTAGCGAGACCGGCCTTGACAATGCTCTCGATTGCCTTCTTGTTAGGCACCGGCAGGGCGCCGGGCAGGCCCAGGCACACCGGGCACACGTTGGCGTTGGGCTCGTCATCGTGGCTGAGCTTGCAGTTGCAGAACATCTTGGTATCGAGTGCGGTGAGCTCGGTATGGATCTCCAGGCCGATCACGGCCTCCCAATCCTGCAGGACCTCGGAAAGCTCCTTCATTACAGCTCGCCTCCCTTCCCGGCAAAATCGGGCGCGACGGAAAGCGCGGGCGCACCCGTAGCGGCATCGGCAAAGCCGCGCTCCAGGGCGCGGGCAAACGTGAGCAGCTGACGATCCTTAAAGGCCGGACCCACCAGCTGGGCAGAAACGGGCAGATGAGTATCCTCGCCCAGGCCCAGCGGCACCGAGATACCGCCGTTGCCGCAAATGTTGAGCGAGATGGTGTACAGGTCGGAGAGGTACATCTGCGTGGGGTCGCTGATCTCGCCAAACTTAAAGGCCGTGCGCGGCGAGGCGGGCATGAGGATGGTGTCCACCTTGGCATACGCGGCATCGTAGTCCTGCGTGATGAGCGTGCGGGCCTTTTGCGCAGCGTAGTAGTACTTGTCGTACACGCCCGAGCTCAGCAGGTAGGCGCCGAGCATCTGACGGCGCTTGGCCTCGGCGCCAAAGCCGTGGGCGCGAGAAAGCGAGCTCTGGTCGGACAGGTTGGCGCAGCCCTCCTCCTGATAGCCGTAGCGAATGCCGTCGAAGCGGGCCAGGTTGGAGAACGCCTCGGCCGGGCCGATGACGTAGTAGGCGGCGATGGCGGCGTCCAGGTGCGGCAGGTCGACCTCGACCAGCTCGGCACCCTGGTTCTGCAGCTCCTGGGCGGCGCGCTGAACAGCGGCCTTGACCTCGGGCGTCAGACCCTCGGCCTCCATAAACGCGGGGATGATGCCCACGCGCTTGCCCTCGATGCTGTCGTTGAGATGCTCGGTAAAGTCGACGGCGCAATCCTGGCTGGTGCAGTCGTACGGATCGTGGCCCGCACCGGTAAGCGCGTTCATGGCCAGCGCGACATCCTCGACCGTGCGGCCAAAGGGGCCCACCTGGTCGAGCGAC
>URTL01000177.1 GCA_900550785.1 uncultured Collinsella sp.
CGCGACGAGCTCGTGCGCAAGAACATGGCCGCGGCTTCTGCCTTTCCTTGGGCTCACTAATTCCTTGGGCGGTAGGGGCGAGTCACGCTCCCTTGACCGCCAACTCGGCCGTTCGCTGAACAGTTGATTGGTTTGACGTATGACGACTTCTTATAAAACGATGGTGGTAAAGATCGGTTCGTCCACGGTGGTGGGTGCCGATGGCAAGGTCAACCGCGCCTTTATCGGCGGACTTGCCGATCAGGCCGCAGCGCTGCGCAAGCTCGGCTGGCGTCTGGTCGTGGTGAGCTCGGGCGCTATCGCCTGTGGCTATCCCGTGCTGGGCTTCGACCGCAAGCCGGTCGGTGACCTGCCGAGCCTGCAGGCCTGCGCCTCGGCCGGTCAGTGCATCATCTCGTCGGCCTACGACGAGGAGTTCCATGCGCGCGACCTGCTCACCTCGCTCGTGCTGCTCACGCGCCACGATACGGCCCGCCGCACGTCTTACCTGCACGCGCGCGACGCCCTGCTGCGCCTGGTGGAGCTGGGCGTGGTGCCGGTCGTCAACGAGAACGATACCGTCACCGTCGACGAGATTAAGTTCGGCGACAACGACACGCTGGCGGCGCTCGTGAGCTGCTTGGTTTCCGCCGACCTGTGCGTGACGCTGTCCGACATCGACGGCCTCTACACCGCCAATCCGCACGAGGACCCGACGGCCGAGTTTGTCCCGGTCGTGCATAAGATCGATGCCAAGATCATTGCCTCGGCGGGCGATTCTTCGACCTCGGTGGGTACGGGCGGCATGATCACCAAGATTCGCGCGAGCCGCATTTTGATGACGGCGGGCATTCAGAGCGTGATTTGCTCGGGCGAGGAGCCCGATGCGCTCGTGCGCCTCGCCCGCGGCGAGAGCGTGGGCACGCTGTTCGATCCGCCGGCGGAGCGTCTGGATATCGCACCCCGCAAGCTGTGGATCGCGCTGGGCGACAAGGCCCACGGTTCGGTAACGGTCGATGATGGTGCTGCGAAGGCGCTGGTCAGCCGTGGTTCTTCCCTGCTTGCGGTGGGTATTCGCGAGGTTGATGGCCAGTTTGCCGAGGGCGATGTGCTCGATGTGTGCGATCCGAGCGGTATGGTTGTCGCCCGCGGTATCGCCGAAGCCGATTCGGACGTGCTGGAGCTTGCTGCCGGTCGCCGCCAGGACCAGATTGCCAGCAACCGCCTGCTCGCTAACCTGGCCGAGAAGCCGGCGATACACAGGGATAACTTGATCGTATTTGCATAAAGAAAGACAGCGCTGCGGATCGTTTCCCGCAGCGCTGTCTTTTTCGTGCCGGCACTTGGGGACGTTCCTTATGTGCCGGCACTTTGGGACACTCATTAGCTAGAAGATCCGGCGCAGGTCTCCGCGGTTGAGGGCTTCGTCGAAGAGGTGCTTGAACACCACGCTGCCGTGCAGGCCGTCGTGCTCGAACTCGTTGGTCACCCAGGCATGCGAGTTGCCCACGCGGCTGAGCGTATCGAGCTGCATGCCCGAATCGACGTACATATCGTCGAAATACACCGCGGCCTGGAGTGGCACCTCGTTGCAGGCTAGGCGCTGCGGGTCGTAGATCTTGTCCCAGCTGGTGTCTTCCATCAGCAGGTCCATGGCGGGCTTAAACGGCATAAGCTCGGGCATCTGCTCAAACATCCACGGGAACATGGCCTCGCCGGTAAACATGAGCGGGCGCGCGAGTGTGTCGAACTCGGCACGATGGGCCTTCTCCTCTGCTGCGGCCCAGCGAATGGGCATGGTGTCGCCGTCGGCGTAGATAAACTCCTGCAGCGTCCAGTACAGCGGGTTTGTACGCGTGTTGGTGCGCTCGAAGGCGCGCATCAAAAAGCTGTCGGATATCGAGGTTCCGCAGCTCAGCGTGCCGTCGCCATCAACAAACGCGTGGTCGATAATCCAGTGCATGCGCTCAAAGCTCGGCTTCATGCCAAAGTCGCTGCCCATGAGCTGTAGGCGCTCGACCGTCATCGGCGAGCCGTCGGGCAGCACGGGCTTCTGGGCCTCGAGCGCATCGGCCAGGGCTGCCACTCGGTCGACGTCAGCGGGGTAGCGGTCATAATACTGCTGCGTCTTGGCGGCCATGCGCGGGAAGGGGTGCGCGCAGACCTCGCTTGCGCTCGCCGGCACGTGGGGGATGCCGCCGCAGGTAAAGCTTGCCGCCACGCCTTCGGGGAAGAGCGACAGATAGCTCAACGTCAAAAAGCCGCCGTAGCTCTGCCCGAGTGTGACCCAGGGCTTGCCGCCAAAGCCCACCAGGCGCAGGTACTCAAAATCGCGCACGATGGAGCTGGCGAGGTGGCGCTTGAGGAAATCCGCCTGCGAGCGTGCGGCATCGGAGCCGGC
>URTL01000178.1 GCA_900550785.1 uncultured Collinsella sp.
GAGCACAACCTTGCCAAGGTTGGGGTCGCGGGTTCGAGCCCCGTTGTCCGCTCCAACTATCTTACGCGGTTCTAACGAACCGCGTTTTTTGTTGACGCTGCGCGAGCCCCGGGCACCCCATCTTGCCCCCTCAATCGTCGGTCGCGTACATAAAGTACGCTTCCCTCCTCTTTCGCGGCAACCTGGGGCGCCCGGAGCCCGCTCGCTGTTGTGGCCGGGGGAGTGAGTCTTCCGTTCTTTTCACTAATCGATCGATTCGTCCCAGGAGGCTCGAGCCCGAGAGGGAGCGATCGTTTTGGGGTGTGGCTGTGGCGTTGTTTGCCTCGAATGACAGCTTTGGGCGTATCATCGTGGGCATCTCGCAAAACCTCGTTGCAAGGGAGGCTCACCCCATGGCTGCAGAAAAGTCCTCTTCGCGCTCATGGATGTCCGATGCCGCGATCTATCAGATCTACCCGCGTTCGTTTAAGGATTCGACCGGTTCGGGTCTGGGCGATATCGCGGGCATTGCCCAGCAGATGGACTATCTTGAGCGGCTGGGCATCGAGGCCATCTGGCTGAGCCCGTTTTACCCTTCGCCTCTTGTCGATGGCGGCTATGATGTGGCGGACTACTGCGATGTCGACCCACGTCTCGGCTCGCTTGACGACTTCGATGACATGATCGCTGCGGCTCACGCGCGCGGCATCAAGGTCATCGTCGATATCGTGCCCAACCATTCATCCAACCAGCACCCCTGGTTCAAAGCCGCTCTTGCCGCCGGCCCCGGATCGCCCGAGCGCGCCCGTTATATCTTCCGCGATGGTCGCGGCGAGCATGGCGAGCTGCCTCCCACCAATTGGAATGCCAACTTTGGCGGCCCCGCCTGGACGCGTGTTGCGGACGGTCAATGGTATCTGCACATGTTTACGCCCGAGCAGCCGGACTTTGACTGGTCATGCCCCGAGGTTCACGCGTTCTTTTGCGACGTCCTGGCGTTTTGGAGCGATCGAGGCGTCGATGGCTTTCGCATCGATGTGGCGCACGGTCTCGCCAAGGATCTCGACCGCGATGACCTCGACCGGTGGCATCTCGCCGAGGGCGATGACATGGTTGACGACGGCACCCATCCGCTGTGGGACCGCAACGAGGTCCACGAGATCTATCGCGAGTGGCGCCGCGTGTTCGACCGCTATAATCCGCCGCGCAGCGCCGTTGCCGAGGCGTGGGTGCTGCCTGAGCGCCAGTATCTCTATGCGCGTCCCAGCGAGCTTGGCCAGACATTCAACTTTGAGTTTGCCAAGGCCACTTGGACCTATGATGACATGCACGCTGCAATCGAGGAGGGCTTGAAGGCAGCTATCGAATCCGATTCCGCCTCGACCTGGGTACTCTCCAACCACGACGTGCCGCGCGTGGCGACGCGCTATGCCCTGCCGCAAATCAAGGCGACGCGCTACCACCAGATTGCGCTCGACTGGCTCTTACGCGACGGGTCGTCTTATGACGAGGACCGTGAACTCGGCGAGCGCCGCGCGCGGGCGGCCCTTTTGCTTGAACTGGCGCTTCCGGGCTCGGCATACGTGTATCAGGGTGAGGAGCTCGGTCTTTTTGAGGTGGCTGATATCCCGTGGACTGCACTCGAAGATCCCAGTGCAACCAATACGCGCGGACCGAAGCGCGAGAAGGGGCGCGACGGCTGTCGTGTGCCCCTGCCGTGGGTAGCGGCGGACGATCCCGCGCAGGGCGGATCGTTTGGGTTTTCGCCGGCGGACGCTGATGCGGCGCCCCATCTGCCGCAGCCTGCATGGTTTTCCGATTATGCTGCCGATAGGGAAGAAACGGACCCGACATCGATGCTTGCGCTCTATCGTGACGCCCTCTGGCTGCGGCGCAAGCTGCGCGGGTGCGCCAACGATCTTGCGTGGCTCGATCTTGACGGGCGCACCGGTCTTGCGGATGGTGCCGAGGGCGCTGAGGGCGGCGTCATCGCCTATCGCCGCGATAACGGCTGGGCGTGCGTGACGAACTTCGGTGCAGCACCCGTGGAGCTGCCGGCGGGCAGGGTCCTGCTCACCTCATCAGCGCTTGCAGACGGCAGACTCGCGCAGGACAGCTCTGCCTGGATCATGCTCGGTGAGATGTAAGGGCCTCTTGCGGCGAGTTTGCGTTTGCCTGCGCCTTCCGTGGTGGCTGATGTCTTCGCGAGGTTCGCGAGGGCGTCGCAAAACTTTTCAAAAAAAGTTCTTGCATAGGATGCGGGCATCACGTAAGATTAATCCTCGTAAGCGGACATGGCTCAGTTGGTAGAGCACAACCTTGCCAAGGTTGGGGTCGCGGG
>URTL01000179.1 GCA_900550785.1 uncultured Collinsella sp.
GATGGGCTTCACGGCCATCTTGTGGCCCTGCGGGATATCCTCCACGGCAACGACCTCACCCGCGCCGGGAACCGTTACGGCGGCACCCTTGGCAAGCGGCGACAGCGCGACGATCACGTTATCGGCCGGATTGATCTGGATAGTGTTCATTACAAATGGTCCTAACCCTACAGGTTGAGCAGAAGTCGAGGCGCGGGCAAGCCGTCTGGCGCCCGCACCGGGAATTTACGCCTGAGCGTTGGCGAAGGCCTGCTTGGCGCCCTCGGCACGCACGACGGCGAGTGTGCTGACGACGAACTCCTCAAGACCGGCGATCTGCGTAAGGTCCTCGCCCCACATCTGCTCGTTGGTGAGCACGTCATGCACCAGCTCGGCATCATCGGCGCCAGCGTGAGCGGCGTAAAAGTCGAGCACGAAGGCATCGTCCTGAGCGGTGTACTCGGTGCCGTCTGAGCGACGCAGGTGCAGGCCATCGCCCTCGCGGGACACAAGCTCCTGCGTGTAGAAGGCGATGAGCGTAGCAAGGCTCGTGGCCAGGCACTTGGGAAGGCTGCCGGTCTCGGCAACATAGTCCTTGAGCGTGGGCAGATCGCGAGCGCGCCACTTGGCCGTGGAGTTGAGGCAAATGGAGAGCAGCGCGTGGTCGATAAACGGGTTGTCAAAGCGGTTCTCGACGGCGGCGGCAAAGGCCTTGCAGTCCTCGACATCCAGGTCGGCGGCAAGCGTCGGGATGACCTCGTCGTAGAGCATGGTGTTCATGAAGCCGCGAATGGTCTCGTCATGCATGCAGTCGCGCACGATATCAAAGCCGGCAACCCAGGAACCCGGAACGAAGGCGGTGTGGGCACCGTTGAGGATGCGGACCTTGCGCTTTTTGTACGGGGTGACGTCGGGAGTCACAAAGACACCCGGAAGACCAGCCTTCACAAAGGGAAGCTTCTCGGCAAGCGACTCGTCGCCCTGGATGCCCCACATCTGGAAGGGCTCGCGCACGGCCAGGAAGGGGTCCTCGTAGCCCAGACGCTCGGCAACCGCCGCGGCCTCCTTGGGATCGCGAATGCGACCCGGAACGATGGTGTCGACAAGCGTGGTGCAGACGGTGCAGTCGTTAGCCATCCACTGCGCAAACTCGTCCTCCCAGCCCCAGTCGCTCACATACTGGTTCATGATGCGCAGCAACTCCTCGCCGTTGTGATCGATGAGCTCGCAGGCGAGGACGATGACGCCCGGCTTACCGGCAGCCCAGCGGGTGTGGAGCACCTGGGCAAGCTTGGCGGGGAAGCTCGCAGGTGGCATGTCGTCGGCCTTGCAGGACGGGTCATAGGCGATACCGGCCTCGGTGGTGTTGGAGACGATGATCTCCAGGTCGTCGGAGACAGCGACCTCCATCATGGCGCGGTAGTCGTCCTCACGATACGGGTTAAGGCAGCGGCTGCAGGCGCTGATCACGCGGGACTCGTCAACCGTGTTGCCGTTCTCCTTGCCGCGCACCAGCACGGTGTACAGGTCGTCCTGGGCATTGATGCCGTCGGCAAAGCCAAAGGCACCGCTGATGGGCTGCACCATGACGACCTTGCCGTTCCAGCCGGTGGCCTCGTTGCCCATGTCAAAGAAACGGTCGACGAAGGCGCGCAGGAAATTGCCCTCGCCAAACTGTAGAACCTTCTCGGGAGCGTCCTTGGGCAGCAGATAGCCCTTGTAGCCGATCTTCTCGAGCGCATCGTAGCTGATGTTCTCCATCTGTGTCTCTCCTTAGATAGCTGTTAGCGTGCAAGCAAAACGGGGGCGCCGTGTGTGGCAACGGCGCTCCCGTGTTCGATGTGATTCGATGCGGGCTTAGGCCTCGACGGTGTCCAGGTCAAAGCCAAAGTAGCGGACCGCATTGTTGTAGCTGATGTCGCGCACAACCTCGCCCAGCAGCTCCATGTCGGCCGGGTACTTGCCCTGCTCGACCCACTCGCCGATCACGCTGCACAGCACGCGACGGAAGTACTCGTGGCGCGGATAGGACAGGAAGGAGCGGGAATCGGTAAGCATGCCCACAAAGTTGCCCAACACGCCCTCGTTAGCCAGAGCCGTAAGCTGCTCGCGCATGCCGACCTCGTTGTCGTTGAACCACCAGGCGGAGCCGTTCTGGATCTTACCGGCAGTCGGAGCCTCCTGGAAGCAGCCCATCACGGTATCGATCATGGTGTTGTCGATGGGGTTCAGGCTGTACAGAATGGTCTTGGGCAGACCCGTGGGC
>URTL01000180.1 GCA_900550785.1 uncultured Collinsella sp.
GTTATATATAGTTTTTTAAATTTGCTTTGATAATTTTTCTGCTTGTGTGCCTTGGGCAACATGCCATCGGGCAGCGCGGTCTCGACCTCGCCCTTATCGCAGGCCTCGGCGAGTGCCGGATTAATGGGAAGCTGGCCCAAGATGTCGAGGTTATAGCGATCTGCGACCTCGGGGAGCTTGCTTTTGCCAAAGACCTCAATCTTCTTGCCGCAGTCGGGGCACTCAATATAGCTCATGTTCTCGACGATGCCCAGAATGGGGACGTTCATCTTCTCGGCCATGTTGACCGCCTTGGCGACGATCATCGAGACCAGATCCTGCGGGCTCGTGACGATGACGATGCCGTCGACGGGCAACGACTGGAAGACGGTGAGCGCGACATCGCCTGTTCCCGGAGGCATGTCGACCAGCAGGTAGTCGATGGGGCCCCACGAGGTCTCGCTCCAGAACTGCCTAATGGCGCCTGCGATGACCGGACCGCGCCAAAGGACGGGGTCGGTCTCGTTTTGGAGCAGCAGGTTGGAGCTCATGACCTTGACGCCGTGCTCGGAGATTTCAGGCAGCATAAGGTTGCCAAGGGCATGGACGTGGCGTCCGCTCATACCGAACATCTTGGGGATGGAGGGACCGGTGATGTCGGCATCGAGGACGCCGACCTTGTGGCCGTGACGGGCAAGCTCGGTGGCGATGGCACCGGTGACAAACGACTTGCCGACACCGCCCTTGCCGGAAAGTACGGCGATGACGCGTTTGACCTCGGACAGCGTGTTCTCCTCAAATTGCGACGGCGATGTTTGTCCGCCGGCGGCCTGTGCGTGCTCGCAACCCATGTATGACTCCTTTGTATATGTTGGGGCCGGGGCCCCGTGATGTGACACGAGCGTCATTGTACCCTCGTTTGCGAGCGGGAGCCATTTACGATGCATTTGGGCCGAGCGTGCTTGCAATACGATGGGTCCAAGCGAATGGGCGGGCTTACTGAACTTTGCTGGCGAACTCGAGGTATTGCATGCGCTGCAGCTTGTCGATCGTCGAGGCGTATGGGCTGTCTTCAGATTCCAAGTCGTAGCGCAGCCCGTCGGCACCAAGGTAGCCGGCGACATTGATGGTGGGCACATCTGACCTTGTTGCAAGCAGAGCCTTTTGATAGTCGGTGAGCGGGGCGCCGATCTTATTAAGGGTAATGGCTGCAATCTCGTTTGCCCCGACGGTGTCGTAGACGTTGAGCTCGGTATTGCCGGCGATTTCATAGTTAGCCCAGACGAAATATGTCGACTGATAGATACGGAAAGCGTGGCTTGCCGTATCTTCCTGAGGGTACAGCTCGTCGTTGAGAGTCGTTGCGGCGCTCGGCTGATGGTCGCCAAAAAAGACAAGGACAACCGGTCTGCCGATATTGCGGAGCTCGTTGATAAAGTACTCGAGGTCCCGGTCGGATGCGTTGATGCAGGTAAGATAGGTGTTGAGCGCGCTATTGGCACCCTCGCTGGCTCCCTCGACCCAATAGTTTGTCAGCTCTTCGGCGGGAACGGTGCCATAGTCGTAGCCGCCGTGATTTTGCATCGTGACGTCAAAGATGAACTGCGGAGCTTCGTCGGTTCTAAGCAGGTCGAGTATCTTGTCGTAGGTGGCGTAGTCGCATACGCCGGCATGGTAACAGGGCGCACCTTCGAAATCGCCGATTGAAAGAAAGTCTCCAAAGCCCAGCTGCTGATAGATTTTATCTCGATGGTAGTTGACGGGGTTTTGCGGGTGCATAGCGGTAGCGGTATACCCAAGCTCTTTAAGGTCCTTTGCCAGGCTGTTGACGCCATTCATCTGATACAGCTGATAGGGGATCTTGCCTAATCCGACAAAGGCCGTTGTCGCTCCGGTCAAAAATTCGAATTCGGAGTTTGCCGTTCCGCCACCGGTGACCGAAGCGAGCATGGTGCCGCGAACAAGTGTGTCGGGAAGCGAGTTGTAGAATGCGGGGCCGGTGTACCCGGCCGCCTGGAGCTGCTCAAAGCACGAAAGGTCGCTAAAACTCTCGTTCATGACGGCAACAATCGTCGGCTTGATTTCATTGAACTGGGCAACGGCAGCCGCG
>URTL01000181.1 GCA_900550785.1 uncultured Collinsella sp.
CATCACGGCGCAGCTCATCGCGCGGCTCGAACGCATCTTCGGCAGCCGCGTGACAGCCTACCACTCGAAGCTCACGCTCGCGCGCCGCACCGAAAGCTACCTGCGCCTGACGCGCTCCGACGGCGGGGAACTGGTCGTCGGCGCCCGCTCGGCGCTCTTTTGCCCGCTCAGCGACTTGGGCCTTATCATCATCGACGAGGAGCACGAGACCAGTTACAAGCAGGGCTCCAGTCCGCGCTACCATGCGCGCGAGGTGGCGGCCGAGATGGCGCGACGCTACCGCTGCCCGCTCGTGTTGGGCTCCGCCACGCCTTCTGCCGAGGCCCTCGATCGCTGCCGCCGCGGCACGTATAACGGTGTCACCTGGACGCGCGTCGAGATGCCCGAGCGCCCGGGACACGCCGTGCTGCCGACAGTCCGCATTGCCGACCTGCGCCGCGAGTTCTCGCACGGCAGCCGCTCTATGTTCTCAAAACCGCTGATGAAAGGCCTGGAGCTTGTGGTCGAGCGCCGCGAGAAGGCCGTGCTGTTGCACAACCGCCGTGGCTTTGCGCCGTTCCTGATGTGCCGCGAGTGCGGCTGCGTCCCCACCTGCAACCACTGCTCCACCGCGCTTACGTATCACGAGCGCACGCACACGCTGCAGTGTCACACATGCGGTTCGTCTTGGCGCGTGCAGCCCTATCCCGCGCCCACAAGCCGTTGCCCCAAATGTGGAAGTCGCTACCTGGCAAAAATGGGTCTGGGCACGCAGCAGATCGAGGACGCACTGCACCAGATGCTTCCCGAGGATGTCGCCATTATTCGCATGGATGCCGATTCCACACGCGGCAAGGATGCGCACAAAAAGCTGCTCGAGCAGTTCGATGCTGCCGATTGCGCCGTGTTGCTGGGCACCCAAATGATCGCAAAGGGTCTCGACTTTCCCGAGGTCACGCTCGTGGGCGTGGTCAATGCCGACTTCGCCCTCAAGCTGCCGGACTTCCGCGCAGGGGAGCGCGCCTACGACCTGCTGGAACAGGTGGCGGGCCGTGCCGGTCGCGGCGATCGCCCCGGCGAGGTGATCATCCAGACCTACCTGCCCGAGGATCCGGTCATTCGCGCCGTCGCTGAACATGACCGTTCGATCTTTACCGACCACGATCTTGATCAGCGACGCGACGCGCTGTACCCGCCGTTTGTTCGCTTGGTCAACATCTTGGTGTGGTCGGCGATCCGAGACGACGCGCAAGACTACATCGGGCGCATTGCAAAGCTTCTTAAGCGCCGCTGGCATGCCGCCGCGCCCGACTTTCTGCGGGCGGGAAGTGCCGTGCCGCAGGTGCTGGGCCCGGCTTCGTGTGTAATCGAGAGAGCCAAGGACCGCTACCGCTTCCATCTGCTTGTAAAGTCGCCCGTGGGGTACCATGTCTCTGATGATATCGACGCCTGCCTCAAAGAGGTGGGCTCTGTGCGCGGCGTGAGCGTGAGCGTTGACGTCGACGCCTATGATTTGATGTAACAACCCGAAAGGATGGCCATGGAAGCCAACGGAATCGTACTGTCGCCTGACCCTCGTCTGCGCCAGGAGTGCGCCGTCATCGAGGAGATCACCCCGGCAATCGAGGCGCTTGCCGAGAAGATGAAGAAGATGATGTTCGAGAACGGCGGCTGCGGCCTGGCTGCCCCGCAGATTGGCGAGCTTATTCAGCTCGTCACCATCGACTGCGACTACAGCGACAAGAATGACTATGATCCGTACGTGCTTATTAATCCCGTCATTGTTGAGCAGAGCGACCATCTGGTGCCGTTTAGCGAGGGCTGCCTGTCCATTCCCGGCATTAGCTGCGAGATCGAGCGTCCCGATCACGTTGTCGTCGAGGCGTACGATCTGGATGCCAACCTTATTCGCTATGAGGCCACGGGCGACCTGTTCTGCGTGTGCCTGCAGCACGAGATCGATCACCTGCACGGCAACACCATGTTCGAGCGCCTTAAGCCCATGCAGAGGATCAAGGCCGTCAAGGAGTACCAGGACGCCCTGGCCCGCGGCGCTCGACCGGGTGAGACGGAGTAGGTTTGTCCGTCCC
>URTL01000182.1 GCA_900550785.1 uncultured Collinsella sp.
GGCGCCTTTCGTATGCGCAGACGGGCGGCGTTGTCTCCGAGGGCTCGTTCGATACCGGTGAGCTGCATATCGATTTTGATGCCGGCATCGCCACGATGGATGGCGAGGAACTGCATCTGACGCCGATCGAGTATAAGCTCCTGTGCCTGCTGGCGCATAACGCCGACAAGGTACTGACGCACCAGTTTATCCTGCACGAGATTTGGGGCACGGCAACTAAGAGCGACCTGGCGAGCCTGCGCGTCTTTATGGGCACGCTGCGCAAGAAGATCGAGTCCGACCCCGCGCATCCGCGCTATATCCAGACGCACGTGGGTATTGGTTACCGATTGGTCATCCAGGGATAGGTCGGCATCCGCCATCCCAATATGAGTTGCGGTGAAATACGGTCTAAATTTGCCTAATTCCAGGCAAAACAGTCCGTATTCCACCGCAACTTTGTTATTTGCCCTTGGGCTTGCTGGCGTAGAACTTCTTCTTTTTGGACTTGCCGGCGGGGGAGGGCTTGCCAGCAAAGTTGGACTTGCCGTTGCCGGTCTGCACGTGCGCGGGCACTGCCGCGCGAGGCTTACGGGCCTCGGGGTTACGCAGCTCCTCGACGCGCTCGGCAATTTCCTCGGCGCTAAAGCCGACCTCGGCCATGGCGTCCTCGATGGGCAGGCGGCGCACGATATAGCAGTGGTGCACCTTCTGGTTGCGCGCGAAGTCCTCGGGGATGGTCTGTGCCGTAATGTCCTCCAGCACCACGCCCGCGCGCGCGAGCTTGCGCGCCTCGGGGCGGAAGCCGCGCAGGTTGCAGCTAAAGATGGCGTGGCCGCCCTGTGCGAGCAGGCGCGATACGCCGGCCAAAAGCTCAACATGGTCGCGCTGGACATCCCAGGTGCGGCGGCCCATCTTGGACGAGTTCGAAAACGTGGGCGGGTCGACAAAGATCAGGTCCCAGCGGTTGCGCGTCTGGCGCTGGTCGCGAATCCAGGCGAGCACGTCGTCGCGCACAAAATGATGCTGCGGACCAACAAAGCCGTTCTGGCGCATATTGCGCTCGGCCCAGTCCAGGTAGGTGTTGGAAAGGTCGACCGTCACGGTCTCCTCGACGCCGCCATCGGCCGCGTAGCAGGTGGCAGTGCCAGTGTAGGCAAACAGGTTGAGGAAGCGGCGCGCCTGCTTGGCGTGCTCGCGCACTAGGTTGCGGGTGACGCGGTGATCCAGGAAGATGCCCACATCCAGATAGTCGTCAAAGTTGACGGCAAAGGTAAGGCCGCCCTCTTCGATGAGTGGCAGACGACGGCGTGCGATATTGGCGCGCTCGCCCGAGCCGCCCTTGCCGGCGCCCTGCTTGCCGTACTGCGAGCCGCCGCGCGAACGCATGCGGGCCTTGGCGTGCACATGCTCGGCCGGAACATCAAGGATGCGCGGCGCGATGGCCAGAATGTCGAGCATGCGGGCCTGGGCTAGCGCGGGGTCGATGGTCTTGGGCGCGGCGTATTCGGCGATGACGAGCCAGCGGCCCGGCGTCTGCGGGCAACCCTCGTACAGGTCGATGGCGGCGGAGTAGTCGGGCAGGTCGGCATCGTAGACGCGGTAGCAGCTTACGCCCTCGCGCTTGGCCCACTTGCGGCGCAGGCGCGCGTTCTTGCGCAGGCGGTTGGCGAACTGCTCGGACCCGGGGATGAGCACGGGCAGCGGCTTGCCGTCGCCCAAGTCGAGCGTGGCGGCAGGTTCGGGCATGGAGGAAGCGGCGGCTTCGTCTTCGACGTCCGTGGACTGTTCCTCGGCGTTTATGCTGGTCGCAGCCTCGAATGCCGCGGCGGCGTGGTCGAGCGAGTGCCAAACCTCAAGAGCCGCCTCCTCGTTATTGGGCATGACGGCGATGGCGCGCGCGGGCTCGGCATGGAGCGCGCGGGCCATAAGGCCATCGCGGGTGAGCGCAGCGACCGGCGCCGCGGAAAGCTCGGGCGCGCGGCGCAGCTCGCCGACCAGCGTCATGGCGTCGTGCATGAGCGAAAGCGGGGTCTCGGTGGTGTCTGCGACCACGGCGGCACCGGCGACG